>DASXTS010000346.1:0-18057 GCA_036505275.1 Pseudonocardiaceae bacterium | reverse complement strand
AGAAGTCGGCGAGCAGCAGGGTGAAGACGAACAGGATGGCGGCCACGAAGCCGATGCGCTCGAACGAGCCGAGCAGGTTGAAGTCGCCGATCAGGGAGAAATTGGGCGTGTCGACGACCTTGTCCGGCAGCGTCGGCGTGTTCAGGCCCCAGCCGCGCGGGTTGACGTCGCCGGGACTGGGTCCGGTGACCGAGGGGCCGACCTTGGCGATCGCCTCGACTATCACGGCGAGCACGGTGGCGCCGATGATGCCGATGAGGATGGCGCCCTTCACCCGCCGGACCATCATGATGATGATGGCGATCAGCCCGAGCACGAAGACCAGCGCGGGCCAGCCGGCCAGCAGCCCGCCGATGCCGAGCTCGACGGGCACCGGCGGGGCTGCGGTCCGCCGCACGACGCCGCCGTCGACCAACCCGATCAGCGCGATGAAGAGGCCGATGCCGACGCTGATCGCGACCTTGAGCTCGGGCGGCACGGCGCCGAACACCGCGCGGCGCAGGCCGGTGAGCACCAGGATCGTGATGATCACACCCTCGATGACCACGAGGCCCATGGCGTCGGCCCAGGTCATCTGTTTGGCGATGGCGAAGGTGACGAAGGCGTTCAGCCCGAGCCCGGTGGCCAGCGCCAGCGGGAAGTTGGCGTAGGCGCCCATCAGGATCGTCATCACGCCGGCCACCAGCGCCGTGGCCGCGGCGACCAGCGGCAGGTTCGGCTGGCTGCCGCCGCCGAGGAACCTGCCGTCTGCGTCCGCCTGGGTGCCGATGATCAGCGGGTTCAGCACGATGATGTACGCCATGGTGAAAAACGTCACAAGGCCGCCGCGGAACTCCCTGGCGGTGGTCGAGCCGCGCTCGGTGATCTTGAAGTAGCGGTCGATCGCGTTCGCCGGAGCTGGCACGGGTGCCTTCCGGTCTCGACGGCGGTCCTCGTCCCGACGATCGCGGCTGTCGGCGTCGCGGGACGCGGCGGTGTCTCGCGGCGCACCCTGCGACCGGGGCCGGTTGCCGGCGCCGCCGCGCTTGCCCCTCGCGGATCCGCCCGATCGCTTCCTCGAGTCGTTCATGAAAGGCTCCCGCCAGGCCCGGACGTGATCGACTTCCGTGCCGCAGAGCGTGCCAGAGCCCTCGCCGTCTGAACAGTCCCGAACCCGCCCACGGGCGGCAGGATGGGCAGGGTGCGCTTCATGGCCGTGATCCGCGAGGGTCCGCGCAACCCCTACGTCGAGGTGCCGGCCGAGGTCAGCGAGGCGTTCCGGCCGCTGGCCAGGGCCGGCCGGATCACCGTGGACGGCACCCTGAACGGGGTGTCGGTGCGCGGCACGTTGGTGCCGGTGGCGGCCGGCGGGCACCGGCTGTACGTCAGCGGCGGGATGCGGGCGGCAGCAAGCGTTGGCGTCGGGGACACCGTGGCACTCGAGCTGACCGGCCGCCCACCCTCGGAGGTCGAGGCCGCGGACGACCTTGCGGCCGCCCTGGATGCGGCCGGCGCCCGCGTCGGGTACGACGCGCTCACCCCGTCCCACCGCCGCGAGCTGCAGCGCTACATCGACGACGCGCGCAGCCCGGCCACCCGCGCCAAACGCATCGAGGCGGCCACCAGGCACGTCCTTACGCCGCACCGACCGGCCGAGCGGCAACCCATCGATCGTCCACTGTGGACCTGCCCGCGGTGCGGCAACGCCTTCGCCACCCGCAACCAGTACCACTCGTGCCAGCGCTTCGAGCTGTCCGAGGTCTTCGCCGGCAAGCCGCCGCAGGTCCGCCGCCTGTACGACGCCGTGGACGCGGCCATCAGGGAGAACGGGCCGGTCACGGTCGTCTGCTACCGCGACCGGGTGGCGTTCATGGTGCGGGTCCGGTTCGCCGGCCTGGTGCCGCGCCAGCGCTGGGTCAACATGGAGCTGTGGCTGCCGCGACGGGTCGACGGTCCCCGGTTCAGCAGGGTCGAGACGCTCTACCCCAACACACACATCCACACCCTGCGGCTGCGGGACACCGCCGAGCTGGACGCCGAGCTGCGCGGATGGCTGCGAGAGGCGTATCACGTCGGCTGCGGGAATGAGCCCGACCGGTGAGCCTGTTGTTGCCCATGCAAGTACCTCGCCGCAACCCGCCGCTCCTGGGAGGACTCGGAAATTGACCGCGACCACACTCGATGTCCGGCGGGCCGACGCCGACCGGCTGCACACCCGGTTGCGCTGGCTCGACTCGCACCACTCGTTCTCCTTCGGGCAGCACTGGGACCCCAACAACACCCACTTCGGGTTGCTGCTGGTGAACAACGACGACGTCATCGCGCCGGGCACCGGCTTCGACACCCACCCGCACCGGGACATGGAGATCGTCACGTGGGTGCTGCGCGGGCAGCTCGTGCACCAGGACTCCGAGGGCCACAGCGGTGTGATCTACCCGGGGCTGGCCCAGCGGATGAGCGCCGGCCGCGGCATCCTGCACTCCGAGAAGAACGACTCGTGGCGGCTGCTCGGCGGTACAGAGCACGACGAACCGGTGCACCTCGTGCAGATGTGGGTGGTGCCCGACGAGGTCAGGATCGACCCAGGCTACGAGCAGCTGGAGATCGCCGACGAGCAGCTCCGTGGCCGCCTCGCGCCGGTGGCCTCGGGGATGGCCAAGCACGACGGGGCGTCCGCCATCAGGATCAAGCAACGGGACGCCGCCCTGCACGCTGCACGGCTGTCCGCCGGCGACGCGGTGACCCTGCCCGACGCGCCGTACTTGCACCTGTTCGTGCCGCGTGGCTCGGTAACCCTGGAGGGCGCCGGCGAGCTCGGCACCGGGGACGCCGCGCGGATCGCCGGCAATGGCGGCCAGCGCGTGGTCGCCGGCCAGGATGGCGCCGAGGTCCTGGTCTGGGAGATGCACTCCGCCATCCGCGGGTACTAGGTCCGGGGGTACCAGGAAGGAATGCGCGCCCAGATGCAACTTCGAACCACGGACAACCCGCGGCGCGGCCGCTTCGAGCTGTACGCGGACGACGAGCTGGTCGGGCACGTTACGTACGCAGTGCGCGACGGTGTGATGTCGGTGCCGCACACCGAGGTGCAGCCCCGCCACCGTGGCCGCGGGCTGGCGTCTGCCATGATCAAGCACGTGCTGGACACCGCGCGCTCGCGCGGCCTTGCCGTGCTGCCGCTGTGCCCCTTCACCGCCCGGTACATCGCGAACCACCGGGAGTACCTGCCGCTGGTCCCGGCCGGGCAGCGCGCCAGGTTCGACCTGGAAGACCTGGAGGACCTGGAAGAGCTGGACGAGCCGGACGACGTCGATCGCGCTGCCCGCGCGACCGGCGCCGCCGCCGAATGAGGTGTGAGCGGTGCGGCTGCTGATGCTGGGTGGCACCCTGGCGAGGGACCGGTGATTGTCGACCTCAGCCACCCTGTCGAGCACGGCATGACCACCTACCCCGGGCTGCCGGGACCGGTGATCAGCACTTACCTCTCCAGGGCCGAGTCGGCCGGGCGGTACGGGCCGGGCACCACCTTCCGCATCGGCCGGATCGACCTGGTGGCGAACACCGGCACCTACCTCGACGCGCCGTCGCACCGCTTCGCCGACGGCGACGACCTCGCCGCGCTGCCGCTGGAGCGCACCGCCGACCTGGACGCCGTGCTGGTGGCAGTACTGTCGGCGCTGCCCGGCCCGGCGATCGACGCCGACGCGCTGGACGCCCTGCCGGTGCGGGGTCGCGCCGTGCTCCTGCACACCGGCTGGAGCCGGCACTGGCGCACCCCGGACTACGGCGCCGCCGGCGCGCCCTACCTCAGCCGCGACGGCGCCCGCTGGCTCGCCGAGCACGGCGCCGCCCTTGTCGGCATCGACTCGGTCAACATCGACTCCATGGCCGACCCCGCCCGCCCCGCGCACACCATCCTGCTGCGCGCCGGCATCCCCGTGCTCGAACACCTCTGCAACCTCGACCGCCTGCCCCGGTCCGGCTTCCGCCTGCACGCCGCCCCCGTCGCCATCCGCGGCCTCGACACCTTCCCGGTCCGCGCCTACGCCGTACTCCCCGGTTAGCGACCGCTACTGCAAAGCGTCGCGAAATCGCTATAGAGTGCAGCAATGGCCAAGGCGGTTACCCTCACAACCCTTGCCGACCTCGCCGAGGACCAGTGGGGTTTGATCACGAAGGATCAGGCCGAGTCCATCGGGGTGGCCTGGTCGACGATCTCGCGGCTGAGATCGCAGGGGGTGCTGGACCGGGTGGCCCGAGGCGTTTACCGGCTGCGCGGCACCCCACCGGCGGACCATCTCGAACTGCGGGCGGCGTGGCTTCAGCTAGCTCCACACCTTCCGGCGTGGGACCGTGGCGTCGATCTTGGGGCGGTGTCACACCGGTCCGCGGCCAGCGTGTACGGCCTCGGGCACCTGCCGGCGGATCGGCACGAGTTCGTCCTGCCGGTGCGCCGCCAGACCAGACGAGCCGATGTCCGGCTGCACCGTGGGCACCTCGAACGGCCCGAATGGACGGCCTTGGAGGGGCTTCCCGTCACCCGCCCACGGCGGATAGCCGCCGACCTCCTGGCCGAGCGCGAGGATCCGGCCGCTGTCGGGCACGTTGTCGCGGACGCCCTACGCCAGGGCGCCGACCACCCACGATCGGTCGCCGGCGCGATCGCGCCGCACGCCGCGCGCTACGGACTCGCCCGCCACGACGGATTCTCCCTGCTCAGCCGCCTCCTCGAGCTGACAGGCGACCCGCAGCGCTCGGCCTGGCTCAAGGAGGCCCGCGCGTGAGCAGCGGTTACGCAAGCCCGATGGCGCTGCGTCGAGCGGTGACCGACCGGCTGCGGCGGGTGGCGGCGCCGCACGGTCCGTGGCCGCTGGCCGACCTGCACCGGCAGTTCGCCTATGACCGCCTGCTGGCGCGCTTGTACGAGTTCGACGATGGCTGGGTGCTGAAGGGCGCCGCTGCCCTCATCGCCCGCGCTGGACCTTCGGGTAGCCACCCAAGCGGAACGACTGGTTCACCTTCACCATCGGACCGAGCAGGCCGATCGCCGACGGCGTGGACGGCGTCCGCCTGCCGGCCGCGGCGTTCATCGGTCCGCAGAAGTTCGCCCAATTCCACGTCGACCTCGTCGCCGACGGTGCGCATATGACCGGCACGCCCGACCCGGTCCGGCCGCTGGCCGACGTGCCCATTCCAGGCCTGAGGCGAACCTGGTATCTGGCTTACCCGCTCGTCGACCACATCACGGACAAGGTGGTCGCGACGTTCGAGAGGTACGGCCCGACCGGCCTGCCGTCGACGCGATACAAGGATCTTGTCGACCTCGTGGTGCTGCCCGCGGCCGTTCACGTCGACGCGTCAAGCGCGCTCGCCGCCCTGCATTCCGAAGCCCGACGCCGAGGTCTGCGACTGCCGGCCCGCTTCCGCGCTCCGGACGTCAACCTGTGGACGCCCGGCTACGCCGCCGAGGCCCGCCGCTGCTATGGCTACATCCCAGCCACTCTCGACGCGGCGGTCGCTGCCGTAAGCCCATTCCTGAACCCGCTGCTGGACGGTTCGGCGACGGGCTCGTGGGACCCGATAGGCCAGCGCTGGCACTAACCAGAGGGGTGGGCGAGGAGGGAGTTGAACCCTCACGTCCTTCCGGACACACGGACCTGAACCGTGCGCGTCTGCCATTCCGCCACTCGCCCGAGCAGCCAACGGAGGTTAGCACGCCCGCGGGAGCGGAATACGACCCCAATGTCCGCCGGGAGCGACACGGATACGATCGGGTCACGAAAGTCTGGAACGGACCTGGAGAGGAAGGATCGCCG
This sequence comes from Pseudonocardiaceae bacterium, assembly GCA_036505275.1. Lineage (GTDB taxonomy): Bacteria > Actinomycetota > Actinomycetes > Mycobacteriales > Pseudonocardiaceae > DASXTS01. The sequence continues at coordinate 12,262 of DASXTS010000346.1, read as the reverse complement.
TGGGCCTCGTGCAGCGCTTCGAACGCCGCCTTGAGGGTATGGTCGGCGACGCGTTCGCTCGGGTCTTCGGCGGTCAGGTGGTGCCACAGGAGGTGGCGCTCGCCCTGCAGCGGCAGGCCGAGGACAACATTCAGGAGCTCGCCGGCGGCCGGCTGCTGGCGCCGAACCACTACGTGGTGACGCTCGGCCCAACCGATCACGAGAAGCTGGCCAGCGACGAACAGGAGATCACCAGGCTGCTCGCCAACTGCGTGTCCGAGCACCTGGCCGAGCACGGCTGGGAGACCTACGGTCACGTCGTAGTCTCACTACAGCGCTCCGAGGCGCTGTACACCGGACAGTTCCGCACCAGCTCGTCCGTCGACCCCGACGCATCCGTGCGCCGGGCGTCCACCCACAGCAATGCAGGAGACCCATCAATGAGCCAGCCACCCGGCCAGTACCCCGATGGTGAACAGCGGGGCCAGCACGGCTACGACGAGGGCAAACAGGGCCAGCACGGCGGCTACGACCCGAACTACGGCCCACCGCAGCACCAGGGCTACTACGACCAGAACTACGGCGGCCAACAGGGTGGTCCGTACGGCGCTCCCGCACAGCAGGGCTACTACGACCCCAACTACGGCGGGCAGCAGGGCTACTACGACCCGAACTACGGCGGGCAGCAGGGCTACGGGCGGCAAGGCTACGAGCCCGGCTACGACCCCGGCTACGGTCAGCAGGGCTACGGGCAGCCGGGCTACGGGCAGCCGGGCTACGACCCCGGCTACGGCCAGCCCGGCGGCTACGGCGGGCCGCCGTCGGCACCGGGTGGCTACCAGGCCGGGTACGCGCAGCCGGCGGTGCAGACCGGGCAGCGCCAACTCACCGCGACCCTGCAACTCGACGACGGATCCAACCGCAGCTACCAGCTCACGCCCGGGGCCAACGTGATCGGCCGCGGCCAGGACGCCCAGTTCCGGTTGCCGGACACCGGGGTGTCCCGCCGGCACCTCGAGATCAGCTGGGACGGCCACGGCGCGATACTGTCCGACCTCGGTTCGACCAACGGCACCACCGTCAACGGCCAGCCGGTGCAGACCTGGCAGCTGGGCGACGGCGACGTCATCCGGGTGGGGCACTCGTCGCTGGTCTTCCGCACCCAGAGCTGAGCCCCGGCGCACCACGCGGGAGACTCAGCACGTGCAGGGGCTGGTACTTCAGCTGACCAGAGCCGGGTTTCTCGCCCTGCTCTGGCTGTTCGTGCTGGCCGCACTGCGCGTGGTGCGCTCAGATCTGTACGCGGTGTCCGGGCTGCGGGCCACACTGCCGCCGCGGCGCCAGGTGCGGCGGGGCCGGGCGGCCCGGCAGCTGATCGTCACGCACGGTGCACTGGCCGGTACGAGAGTATCGCTGGACGGGCGACCGATCCTGATCGGCCGCGCCGACGACTCAACGCTCGTGCTGGACGACGACTACGCCTCGACGCGACACGCGAGACTGTCCTTCTCCGGCGGCGACTGGTTCGTGGAAGATCTTGGGTCAACGAACGGCACCTACCTGGATCGGGCTAAGGTCACTGGTCCCACTCGGGTGCCGCCCGGCGTTCCGATCCGCATCGGCAAGACGGTGATCGAGCTGCGCTCATGACCCTGGTACTTCGTTACGCCGCCCGCAGTGACCGGGGCCTGGTCCGGCAGAACAACCAGGACTCGGTGTACGCCGGACCGCGGCTGCTCGCGCTGGCCGACGGCATGGGCGGGCACGCGGCCGGCGAGGTGGCATCCAAGGTCGTGATCGCCGCCTTGGCGCCGCTGGACGACGAGGATCCCGGCGGCGACCTGCTGGGCGACCTCGGCGACGCGATCGAGCAGGGCAACGCCGCGATCAGCGAGCTGGTCGGCGGCGACCCGGACCTGGACGGCATGGGCACCACGCTGACCGCCGTGCTGTTCGCCGGCAGCCGGCTCGGCCTCGCACACGTCGGCGACTCGCGGGCCTACCTCATGCGCGACGGCCGGCTGACCCAGATCACCCACGACGACACGTTCGTCCAGTCTCTGATCGACGAGGGCCGGATCACATACGAGGAGGCGGCCAACCACCCGCAGCGGTCGCTGCTGCTCAAGGCGCTCACCGGCCGCGAGCTCGAGCCGAGCCTCGCGGTCCGCGAGGCCCGCCCCGGCGACCGGTATCTGCTGTGCTCCGACGGCCTCTCCGGTGTGGTCAGCGACGAGACCCTGGCCGAGGCACTGCGGATCCCCGACCCGCAGGAGTGCGCCGACCGGCTCATCGAGCTGGCGCTCAAGGGCGGTGGTCCGGACAACGTCACGGTGATCGTGGCCGACGTGGTGGACATCGACTACGGCGAGGACGCCCCGATCGTCGGGGGTGCCGCCGGCGATGGCAACGAGCAGGCGCCGCCGAACTCGGCGGCGGCCCGCGCCTCGGCGACGACCCTGCCCCGCCCGAAGCCACCACCGCCGGTGGCCGGTCCGGCGGCCGATCCCGGCGCGCGCCGCCGCCGCCGGATCCGCGTGCTGCTGGTGGCGATCGTCGCGCTGGCCATGGTGCTCGCCGCCACCCTGGCCGGCCGGGTGCTGCTGTTCCGCTACTACTTCGTCGGCGAGTCGGGCGGCCAGGTGGTCATCTACCGCGGGCTGAAGGGCACAGTGCTGGGCGTGCCACTGCACCAGGTGTACGAGACCGCTTGCCCGCCGAAGGAAACTGGCTGCGAGGAGATCGCGCTGACCGACCTGCAGCAGACGGCACAGGTCCGGGTGCGCGACGGCTTCGCCGAGGTGGACAGCCTGGAGAAGGCCAGGGCCGACGTGCGGCGGCTGCGCACCGAGCAGCTGCTGCCGCCGTGCCCGCGGGCGGGTGAGCCCTTGGCGACGACCACGCCGGCACCCACGACCGGGCCCACAGCTGTGGCGAGCCAGCCGACCGAGAGCCCACCGCCCGCGAGCCCGCCGGCCGAGGGCCAGCCGACCCAGACCGCCGTGCCGTCCGATGTGCAGTCCGCCAGTCCGTCCCCTCCCGTGCAGGTCCCCGGCAAAGACTGTCGACAGGCTGGCTGATGTCGGTCGCCCCCGCCGTCCCGGTCGCCGCGGCCCCAGCGCCGAGACTGCCCACCCGTCGGGGCGTCGAGCTGGTGCTGCTCGCGTTCGCCGCGGTGATCACCACCAGCGCTCTGGTGCTGGTCGAGGCGAACCTGGAGCAGACGCTGACCAGGCAGCTGCTCTACCTCGGGGCCGCGTACCTCGCGCTGTTCGCGGTGGCGCACATCGCCGTGCGGCTGCTCGCGCCCTACGCCGACCCGCTGATGCTGCCGTGCGTGGCCCTGCTCAATGGCCTCGGCCTGGTGCTGATCCATCGGATCGACCTGGCGCAGCTGCGCCGCGCCACCGACCTCGGCCTGCCGGTGCCCCCGCCCGACGCGCCCCGGCAGGTCTGGTGGACGACCATCGCGCTGGCCCTGTTCGTCGCCGTACTGGTGGTGGTCCGCGACCACCGCACGCTGGCGAAGTACGGCTACACCTGTGGCTTCGCCGGCCTCGGCGCGCTGGCACTGCCCGGCCTGCTGCCGTCGTCCATCTCGGAGGTCAACGGGGCGAAGATCTGGCTCAAGGTGGACGGCCTGTTCTCCATCCAGCCGGGCGAGTTCGCCAAGATCCTTGTAATGATCTTCTTCGCCGCCTTTCTCGTCACCAAGCGGGATCTGTTCACCACGGCCGGCAAGCGGATCCTCGGCATGGAGCTGCCGCGGGCGCGTGACCTCGCGCCGCTGATCGTGGCGTGGGGCCTCTCGGTCGGCGTGCTGGTGCTGGAGAAGGACCTCGGCACTTCACTGCTGTACTTCGGCGTCGTCCTGATGATGTTGTACGTGGCGACCGAGCGGTCGTCCTGGCTGGTCGTCGGGCTGGCGTTCTTCATGGGCGGTTGCCTCGTCGCCTACCAGCTCTTTGGCCACGTCAAGGTGCGGGTGCAGACGTGGCTCGACCCGTTCGCCGACTTCACCGGCAGCGGCTTCCAGATTGGCCAGGCGCTGTTCGGGATGGGCACCGGCGGGGTCGGCGGCACCGGCCTCGGCGCCGGCCGGCCCGACCTGGTGCCGCTGGCCAAGACCGACTTCATCGTGGCCACCGTCGGCGAGGAGCTCGGGCTGGTCGGGCTGGCCGCCGTGCTCATGGTCTACCTGCTGCTGGCCACCCGCGGGCTGCGGTCGGCGCTGGCCGTGCGGGACACCTTCGGCAAGCTGCTGGCCGCCGGCCTGTCGTTCGTCTTCGCCCTGCAGGTTTTCGTCGTCGTGGGCGGCGTGACCAAGCTCATCCCGCTGACGGGGCTCACCGCGCCCTTCCTGTCCTACGGCGGCTCGTCGCTGGTGGCGAACTACGCGCTGGTGGCGCTGCTGCTGCGGATCTCGGACGCGGCCCGCCGACCGGCCACACGGCCCACTCGGCCGCGGCCGCACACGCCGATCGCCGAGGCCCGCACCGAGCTGGTCGCCCGGCCATCAGAACCCGGGTCGGCACCCGGGTCGGCATCGGGGCCGGCCGAAGCCGCTGGGGCGGCGCCGTGAATACGCCGCTGCGCCGGGTCGCCCTCGCGGTGATGGGGATGATCGTGCTGCTGCTGGCCAACGCCACCTTCGTGCAGGTGATCAAGGCGGATGACTACCGGGCCGACCCACGCAACGCGCGCGTGCTGATCGAGGAGTACTCCCGTCAGCGCGGCCAGATCGTCGCCGAGGGTGCCCCGCTGGCGCTGTCCAAGGAGACCGACAACAGCCAGCTGCGCTTCCAGCGACAGTACGCCGACGGCGCGGTCTTCGCCCCGGTCACCGGTTACTACTCGACGCTGTACGGCGCCGGCGGCGTGGAGAAGGTCGAGGACTCGGTGCTCAACGGCTCCGACGACCTGCTCTTCGTCCGCCGGCTGTCGGACCTGGTCACCGGCCGGGACCTGCGCGGCGGCAACGTGGTGCTGACCATCAACCAGCGTGCCCAGCGCACCGGGTACGAGCAGATGACCGCCCGCGGGTTCCGCGGCGCGGTGGTCGCGATCCGGCCGGACACCGGCGAGATCCTGGCCATGGTGTCCACTCCGTCCTACGACCCGAGCAGGCTGGCCTCGGCGGAGCCGAAGGCACAGCAGCAGGCGTGGAACGAGTTCAACTCGGGCGACCGGGCGATCGCCAACCGGGCCGTCCGCGAGACCTACCCGCCCGGCTCGACGTTCAAGCTCGTGGTCACCGCGGCGGCGCTGGCATCAGGCGACTTCGACGAGAACAGCCAGCTCCCGGCGGCCCCGGTGATCAAGCTGCCGGGCAGCAACGCCGACCTGGAGAACTTCAACGGCTCGCGGTGCGGGCCGGGTGACACGGTGCCGCTGAAGGACGCGCTGGCGCGCTCGTGCAACACCGCGTTCGCCACCCTGGCGATGAACATCGGCGAGGACCGGCTGCGCCGGCAGGCCGAGCTGCTCGGCATCGGCCAGCAGGACCTTCAGGTGCCGCTTCAGGTTGCGCCGTCCTCGATCGGCCCGATCGAGGACCAGCCGTCGCTGGCCCAGTCCGGCATCGGCCAGCGCGACGTGCGGCTCACCCCCCTGCAGAACTGCATGATCGCCGCGACGATCGCCAACGGCGGCGAGCGGATGACGCCGTACCTGGTGTCCAAGCTGACCGACCCGGACCTCAAGGACCTCGAGAGGTACGGTCCGCAGCGCGCCGAGCGGGCGATGGACCGCGAGATCGCCGAGAAGATCCGCGACATGATGATCCAGTCCGAGGTCCGGACCCGCGGCGACAAGATCCCGGGGGTCACCGTGGCGTCCAAGACCGGGACCGCGGAACACGGCGCCGATCCCAAGGCCAATCCGCCGCACGGCTGGTACGTGGCGTTCGCGCCGGCCGACAAGCCGCAGGTGGCCGTCGCGGTGGTGGTCGAGGGCGGCGGCGACCGCGGGCTGGAGGCTACCGGCGGCTCGCTGGCCGCGCCCATCGGCCGCGCCGTGATGCAGGCCGTGCTGCAGGGGGCCGGCTGATGCCGCTCACCATCGGGGAGCTGATTGCCGAGCGGTACCGGCTGATGCGCCGGATTGCGATCGGCGGCATGGGTGAGGTGTGGGAGGCCTCCGACACCAGGCTGGCCCGCCGGGTGGCGATCAAGGTGCTGAAGGCGGAGCTGTCCGGTACCCAGGAGTTCCTGCACCGGTTCCGTGCCGAGGCCAGGGCAACCGCCTCCCTCAACCACCCCGGCATCGCCGCGGTGCACGACTACGGCGAGGCCGCCGCGCCCGACGGCCCGACTGACGCGTACCTGGTGATGGAACTGGTGGAGGGCGAGCCACTGGCCGCGATGATCGCGCGGCGGCGCCGGCTGAGCCCCGAGCGCACCCTGGACGTGCTCGAACAGGCCGGGCACGCCCTGCAGGCCGCGCACCAGCGCGGGCTGGTGCACCGCGACGTCAAGCCGGCCAACATCCTGCTCACCGCCACCGGTGGGGTGAAGCTCACCGATTTCGGCATCGCCAGGGCGGTGGACGCCGCGCCGCTCACCCGGTCCGGCATGGTCATGGGCACGGCGCACTACATCGCGCCGGAGCAGGCCGCCGGGCAGGAGGCCGGGCCGGCCAGCGACGTCTACTCGCTCGGTGTGGTCGGCTACGAGTGCCTCACCGGGCACCGGCCGTTCCGCTCCGACAGCGCCGTGACCGTGGCGCTCATGCACATGCGGGACGCGCCGCCGCCGCTGCCGCCGGACGTCCCGCCCGGGGTGCGTGCTTTGATCGACGCCGCCCTGGTCAAGGACCCGCGCAGCCGGTACCACACCGGCGGTGAGTTCGCTCTTGCGGTCGCCGCCGTGCGGGCCGGCCGGCCGCTGCCCCGTCCCGGCTCGGCCGCTCTCCGATTACCACCAGGACGGGCTTTACCGGCATTTGGCGCACCATCGACGCCGGGGTCGCCGGCCGGCGACCCGCCGACCAGCCGACAGCCTCGGTACGGCAGGCACCGGTCCACCGTGCCCGCGGCCGGGCCGCCGACGCCGAACCCGCCAGGCTCCGGCCCGCCGTCACAGCCGCCGCCCGACCAGCCACCCGCGGACACGTCGCCAGCGGGCACGTCACCCGGTGTCCGGGCCGCGCACTCGCGACGGCTGCCCTCCCAGCCGCGGCTCGGGCCGTGGCTGCTGGTCGGGCTGCTCCTGGTGATCGTGCTGGCAATCACCGCCTGGGTGCTCGTCACCGTGCTCGACCGCGCGGGCGCCAACCCGGGAGGCCCAGGTCCGACGACCGAGCCACAGGCCGCCCAGACTCCCCAGCAAACGTCGGTCAGGTCGTCACAGGGCGTGACGGTGAAGGCCGCCGACTACCTGGACGAGCCCGCGGCCAACACCGCCGACGACCTCACCGGCCACGGGCTGCGTCCCGAAGTGCTCGACCAGGACGGCCAGCCGCCGGCGGACCCCACCACCTGCCTGGTCACCGACGTGTCGCCGACCGGCATCGTGCCGCTCGGTAGCTCAGTTACCGTGTCGTGTCGACAGCAGAGCGGCTGACGCACCGGGGCGGCTTCGGGTGACCGACCGCGATTGACCAAGATGTACACCAGAGGCGAGAGAAGCAGGACGACGCGCAATGACCACACCCCGACTGCTCTCCGACCGCTACGAGCTTGGCGAAACGCTCGGCTACGGCGGCATGTCCGAGGTGCACCGCGGCCGCGACGTCCGGCTCGGCCGCGACGTGGCGGTCAAGGTGCTGCGCGCCGACCTGGCCCGCGATCCACAGTTCCAGATCAGGTTTCGCCGTGAGGCGCAGAACGCCGCCGCGCTGAACCACCCGGCCATCGTCGCGGTGTACGACACCGGCGAGACCCGCACCGAGTATGGCCCGCTGCCCTACATCGTCATGGAGTACGTGGACGGCCGCACCCTGCGGGACATCGTCAAGACCGAGGGCCCGATGCAGCCCCGGCGGACCATGGAGATCATGGCCGACGTCTGCGCCGCGCTGGACTTCAGCCACCGTAACGGGATCATCCACCGGGACGTGAAGCCGGCCAACATCATGATCACTCGCACCGGCGCGGTGAAGGTGATGGACTTCGGCATCGCCCGGGCACTCGCCGACGGGCAGAACGTCACGCAGACCGCCGCGGTGATCGGCACCGCGCAGTACCTGTCCCCCGAGCAGGCCCGTGGCGAGGCCGTGGACGCCCGCTCCGACGTGTACGCCACCGGTTGCGTGCTGTACGAACTGCTCACCGGCGAGCCCCCGTTCACCGGCGACTCCCCGGTCGCGGTCGCCTACCAGCACGTGCGGGAGGACCCGCGGCCGCCGTCGATGCTCAACCCGCGGGTCAGCCCGGTGCTGGACGCCGTGGTCCTCAAGGCGATGAGCAAGAACCCGGCCAACCGCTACCAGAGCGCCGCCGACATGCGTGCCGACCTGGTCCGGGTGCTCTCCGGGCAGCGGCCTATTGCGCCCCAGGTGATGACCGACGACGAGCGCACCACCATCCTCGGCGCGACGGCCGCCACGCACATGATCCCCGGCGGCCGGCACCGGCCGGGCGCGCTGATCGACGAGGAGGAGGACCGCGGCTCACGCAAGGGGGTCATCGCCGCGATAGCGCTGGTCGCCGTCGCCCTGCTGCTGCTCGGCGGGCTGCTGCTGGCCAACGTCTTCGGCGGCAAGGCCACGACCAATGTCGCCGTGCCGAACGTGGTGGGCCAGCAGCGGGCGGCCGCCGAGGGCGCGCTCAACGAGGTGGGCCTGCGCGCCAAGGTCGTCGAGGTGGCCTCCAGCGCGGACGAGGTCGGCAAGGTGGTGGACACCGACCCGAAGCCCGGCTCCCAGGTCGCCGAGGGCTCAACCGTGACGCTCAATGTCGGCAAGGGCCCCGACCAGGTCGCCGTGCCCGACCTCAACGGCAAGACCGTGCAGGAGGCCGCAACCATCCTGCAGCAGGCCGGCCTCACCCTCGCGGCCACGCAGGACCAGGAGGTCGTCGAGGACGAGAAGCTGGTCGGCAAGATCATCGGGCAGGACCCGGCGGCCGGTGCCCAGGCGGCCAAGGACACCCCGGTGCGGGTGAAGGTCGGCATCGCGCCGGAGAAGGTCAGTGTCATCAATGTCGTCGGTCAGAGCAAGGACACGGCCAAGAGCAACCTGGAGTCCATCGGCCTCGTGGTGAACGTCGTCGAGGTCGACTCGGTGAAGCCCAAGGACGAGGTGCTCAGTCAGGACCCCAAGGCCGGCACCAAGCTCAACAAGGGCGGGACGGTCACCCTGAACGTCTCCAAGGGCAACCAGATCGCCATGCCGGACATCGTCGGTCTGACCGTGCAGCAGGCCCAGACCAAGCTTCAGTCGCTCGGCTGGACGGGCCTGTTCGACCAGTCGAACGTGTCCACCGGCAACTCCGACGAGGTCAACAAGATCGTTGAGCAGGACCCGAAGGTCGGGCAGCCGCTGAGCAAGGACCAGACCGTCCGCATCCAGGTCGGCAAGCAGGGCGGCGGCCCCCCGCCGCCGACATCCTCCAGCGGCTAATGGCCCGCCTCCAAGTACCGCCATTGCGGGGTTGTTGGGCCTTTAAGTACAACCATTGACTACCGAGCGGGCGTCGGGGCGGCGCGGTTGGTCAACGGGTGGCGTACGCCGCCGCCGCCACGGTCCGCACGCTCAGCTCCAGCTCGTGCACCAGCGGCTCGGCGACCGGGTGACCGCACTCGGCCATCCAGTTGGCCAGCATCCGGTGGCCGCCCTCGGTGAGCACCGACTCCGGATGGAACTGCACACCCTGCACCGGCAGCTCGCGGTGCCGCATGGCCATAACCACGCCGGAGTGCGTGCGGCCGGTCACCTCCAGCTCGGCCGGAATCGTGTCCGGGCGGACCGCCAGCGAGTGGTAGCGCGTCGCGGTGAACGGGTCGGGCAGCCCGGCGAGCACGCCGACACCCGTGTGGTGCACCTGGGAGGTCTTGCCATGCAGCAGCTCGGGCGCCCGCTCCACCACCGCACCCCACACCGCGCCGATCGCCTGGTGGCCCAGGCACACGCCGAGCACGGGCGTACCTGTCGTGGCGCATTCGCGGATCACGTCCATGCTGGCCCCGGCCCGCTCCGGTGTCCCCGGCCCCGGGCTCACCAGCACCCCGTCGAACGACGGCGCATCGCGGACGTCCACCGCGTCATTGCGCAGCACCACGCACTCCGCGCCCAGCTGCGCCAGGTACTGCACGAGGTTGTAGACAAAGCTGTCGTAGTTGTCCAGCACGAGCACCCGCATGCCGGGCACCCTACGGTGCCGTTGGACCCCACCCCGCCGCGACGATGTGGAATGTGCCCACTAGAGGCGCGACGATGTCACAGCGTCGCAATTGAGATGGGCGGTCAGCTCGCGGTCACGTCGTTGAACGGCAGGCGGGGTTCGGCCCAGGGGAAGACGACGAGAAGGAGCAGGGCGAGCACGGCGGCGATCAGCAGCGCGGCCTGCACGAGCTTGACGGCGAACGGGCCGGGCAACCGGCGCCAGATCCAGGCGTACACGTCGGGTCAGCCCTCCGTCAGCTCGGGCGGCCGCAGGGTGGGGTCCGCTGGTTGCTTGGGGTATTGCTTGACCAACACACCGTGCACGATCAGCCGCTTCGCCGCGGAGAACCGCGGGTGGCAGGTGGTGAGTGTGATCAGCGCGGCCCGATCGTCCGGCGGCACGGTGTCAAAGGACAGCTCCGGGTATGCGGGCACCTGGGCGATCACGCCGGTCTGCGACGGCGGCACGATCTCCTGGCCGACCAGGCCGGCGTACGGGCCGCCGAGCGGGTTGACGCCGACGCATCGCTGGTCGGCGCCACGGCCCGTCTGCCAGCCGGCGACCTCGGCGCGCATCGGCAGCACCCGGTAGACGAACCAGCTCTCGCCGGTCTCCACCACGAGCGCGTCACATGAGCGGAGCAGGTCGAGGTCGTTGAACGGGGCGCCCTTGCCGACCCGGTGTCCGGCGATCGCGAAGTTGCCCGGCTCGCCGGGAAACGCGGTGTCCTTGTAGTGCCCCGGCCCGGCCTCGAGAGTCGGGTTGGCGGTGCCCTCCAGCACGGTGAACGCGAAGTCCGACCCGAACGCCGGCACGTACAGCTTGGCGAAGCCCTCGCCGTCGCTCGGTCGGAACTTCTCGGTGCGCTCGTTGCCGGTGTCGGTCGGCGTCACCGTGTCGTCCGACCAGTGCTGGTCCAGCGCGGAGGTGGCGTCGCGCTGCTTGCCGGCCGAGAGCCAGTCGGTGACGTAAACCTCGTAGGCGACGAAGAGCAGCACGATGACGCCCATTGTGATCAGGATCTCTCCGGTGACGCCGAGCGCGGCGCGGGCCCGACCGCCGGTCAACGCTTGCCTGCGGTGCCGAGGTGTGGACCGGGGGCTCGATGGCGCCGGTTGGTCGGCGGCCTCGGTCGGCTGTGGTGGCGCCTCGTGTGTCCCCGGGTCTGCTCCCGGGTCTGTTCCCGGGTCTGTTGCCGGCGACTCCGCCACGTCGGTAGCAACCGCCTGTGCCGGCCGATCGGCGGCAGCCGCTTGTGATGGCCCGTCAGTGGCGGTCGGTTGCGATCTCCGGTCGGCGGTCGGTTGCGGCGACGGCGCGACCCCGGCAGGCGATGATGGCCGGCCCGGAGCGGCCGGCGGCGGTGACGGCGACTGCTCCCACGGCGGCCGCCACCGTGGCGCCGGCCGGGACGGCGACGAGGACGGCGACGAGGACGGCGGCCGCCACCGCGGCCGCTGTGACTGCGACGCTGACTGCGACGGTGAGAGCGACGGTGAGAGCGACGGTGAGAGCGACGGTGATGGCGACGGTGATGGCGACGGTGATGGCGACGGTGATTGCGACGGTGATTGCGATGGTGACTGTTGCGACGGCGGCCGGGCGGCGGCCGGCAGCACCGCAGTCTCGTCGTCTGCCCAGTCCCCATCCCTGGTCAACGCGGCACCTCCTGCAGACTCGTCAACCCCAACGACCCGGTGTACGCCGGGATTCGCACCGTGCTCGACCGCTGCACCCGGTAGCCGAGCCCGTAGGTCTGCACGTACTGCCGGAACGTGGCCACGCCCGGCTCGCGGTCCAGCGCAGCGCGCATCCGGTCCGGGTCTCCGATCGCGCTGATCCGGTACGGCGGAGAGTAGGTGCGGCCGTGTAGCAGCAGCGTGTTGCCGATGCAGCGGACCGCCGACGTGGTGAGCACCCGCTGGTCGGCCACCGCGACCGCTTCGGCGCCGCCGGCCC
>DASXTS010000345.1:0-10764 GCA_036505275.1 Pseudonocardiaceae bacterium | reverse complement strand
GGTGGCCACCATCTACATCACCCTCTGCCTGCTGTTGACCTGGCTAGCCACCTACCTGGAGTCCCGCAACCGCCGCAGCAAGCGAATCCCGCCCGGCGTCGCCCCGGCCGAGCTCGCCCCCGAACTACCCCCGCTCATCGTCACCCCGGGCGGTGCCGGCACGACACCGTGAGGTGCCGCCGGCAGGTCAGGCCCCCGGCCGGCGGCGGATCTTGTTGCCGAGCCACACCAGCGGGTCGTATTTGCGACTGACGACGCGCTCCTTCAGCGGGATCAGCGCGTTGTCCGTGATCTTGATGTGCTCCGGGCAGACCTCCGTGCAGCACTTGGTGATGTTGCAGTAGCCCAGGCCGTGCTCCTGCTGCGCGCTCAGCTTGCGGTCCACACCCTCCTCGGCCGCCGCGTCCAGCGGGTGCATGTCAAGCTCGGCCACCCGCATGAGGTAGCGCGGGCCGGCGAAGGCCGCCTTGTTCTCCTCGTGGTCTCGCAGCACGTGGCAGGTGTTCTGGCACAGGAAGCACTCGATGCACTTGCGGAACTCTTGCGAGCGCTCAACGTCGACCTGTTGCATCCGGTACTCGCCGGGTTGCAGGCCCTTGGGCGGCATGAAGGAACGCACCTCGCGGGCCTTGATGTAGTTGTACGAGACGTCGATGACCAGATCGCGCAGCACCGGGAAGGTCGGCAGCGGGGTCACCGTGACCGTCTCGTCCTGGGTGAACGTGGACATCCGGGTCATGCACATCAGCCGGGGCAGGCCGTTGATCTCCGCAGAGCACGAACCGCACTTGCCGGCCTTGCAGTTCCACCGCACCGCAAGGTCACCACACTGGGTGGCCTGCAGCCGGTGGATCACATCGAGCACGACCTCGCCCTCGTTCACCTCGACGGTGAAGTCCTTGAGCTCGCCGCCGGCGGCGTCGCCGCGCCAGACGCGGAACTTCGCCTGGTAGGCCATCTCAGCCCTGCTTTCCGGGGTGCTCGGCCAGCTCGTCTCCGGTGTAGTACTTCTCCAGCTCGCCGAGCTCGAAGAGCTCCAGGAGGTCCCGGGGCATCGGCACCTGTGGCTGCGGCTGTACGTCCACCGCCTCGCCGTCCTCGGTCTGGTCCACCCGGCACACCAATAGCTGGTTGCGCCACAGCGGCTCCATGTTCGGGTGGTCGTCGCGGGTGTGCCCGCCGCGGCTCTCGGTGCGCCGCAGCGCCGCCCGCGCCACACACTCGCTCACCAGGATCATGTTCCGCAGATCGAGTGCCAGGTGCCAACCGGGGTTGAACTGGCGATGGCCCTCGACGATGACGTTGTGGGCCCGCTTCCGCAGCTCGCCCAGCTTCCGCAGGGCCTGCTCGACCTCGCCCTGGGTGCGGATGATGCCGACGAGGTCGTTCATCGTCTGCTGCAGCTCGGCGTGCACGGTGTACGGGTTCTCGGTGGCCGCACCGTCACCCTCGAACGGCGCGAGCGCGCGACGGGCGGCGGCGTCCACGTCGTCCTGGGCCACCTGCGGCCGCTTCGCACCGAGGTCGTTCACGTAGGACGCCGCGCCGGCGCCGGCCCGCTTGCCGAAGACCAGGAGGTCGGACAGCGAGTTGCCGCCGAGCCGGTTGGAGCCGTGCATGCCGCCGGCGCACTCGCCGGCGGCGAACAGCCCCGCGACCATGGCCGCGGTGGTGTCCGGGTCGACCTCCACGCCGCCCATCACGTAGTGGCACGTCGGGCCGACCTCCATGGGCTCTGCGGTGATGTCGACGTCGGCCAGCTCCTTGAACTGGTGGTACATCGACGGCAGCCGTCGCCGGATCTCCTCGGCCGGCCGCCGGCTGGCGATATCGAGGAACACCCCGCCGTGCGGCGAGCCCCTCCCGGCCTTGACCTCCGAGTTGATCGCCCTGGCCACCTCGTCACGGGGCAGCAGGTCGGGAGTGCGCCGGTTGTTGTCGGCGTCGTCGTACCAGCGGTCGGCCTCGTCCTCGTTGTCCGCGTACTGACCCTTGAACACATCGGGCACGTACTCGAACATGAAGCGCTTGCGATCCGAGTTGAGCAGCACTCCCCCGTCGCCCCGGACGCCCTCGGTGACCAGGATGCCCTTCACGCTCGGCGGCCAGACCATACCGGTCGGGTGGAACTGCACGAACTCCATGTTGATCAGCGTGGCGCCGGTGCGGAGGGCCAGCGCGTGCCCGTCGCCGGTGTACTCCCAGGAGTTGCTGGTGACCTTGAACGACTTGCCGATGCCGCCGGTGGCCAGCACCACGGCCGGCGCCTCGAACAGCACGAACCGGCCGGATTCGCGCCAGTAGCCGAAGGCGCCGGCGATCCGCTCTTGTCCCCCCGGGACACCCGGACCCGGGCGATCCTTGAACAGCTCAGTGATCGTGCACTCGGCGAACACCCTGATGTTGGCCTCGTAGTCGCCGGTCTCCGCGTAGTCCTCCTGCTGCAGCGAGACGATCTTCTGCTGCATCGTCCGGATCATCTCCAGACCGGTGCGGTCACCGACATGCGCCAGCCGGGGGTAGGTGTGCCCGCCGAAGTTGCGCTGACTGATCCGGCCGTCCCTGGTCCGGTCGAACAGGGCGCCATAGGTCTCCAGTTCCCAGACCCGGTCCGGCGCCTCCTTGGCGTGCAGTTCGGCCATCCGCCAGTTGTTCAGGAATTTGCCGCCGCGCATGGTGTCGCGGAAGTGCACCTGCCAGTTGTCATTGGAGTTGACGTTGCCCATTGCCGCGGCGCAGCCGCCCTCGGCCATCACAGTGTGCGCCTTGCCGAACAGCGACTTGCTGATGATCGCGGTTCGCTTGCCCTGCTCGCGGGCCTCGATCGCGGCGCGCAGACCGGCACCACCGGCCCCGATCACCACGACGTCGTAGGAGTGCCGCTCGACCTCGGTCATTGCCTCTGTCCTACCTCAGCCTCAGTTGATGATGCGCAGGTCATTGATTGCACCGCTGGCCACCAGCGCGACGTACAGGTCGGCAAGGCCGACCGACCCCAGCGACAGCCATGCCAGCTGCATGTGCTTCGCGTTCAGCGTTGAGATCTGGGTCCACACCCAGTACCGCACCGGGTGCCTGGAGAAGTGCTTCAGCCGTCCGCCGATCAGATGCCGGCAGGAGTGGCAGGACAGCGTGTATGCCCAGATCAGCAGCACGTTGATCACCAGGATCACGGTGCCGAGGCCGAGGCCGATGCCCCCGTTGCGGCCGTGGAAGGCGATCCCCGCATCGTAGGTCAGGATCAGGGCCACCGGGATCGCCGAGTAGAAGAAGTACCGGTGCACGTTCTGCGCCACCAGCGGGAAGCGCGTCTCACCCGTGTAGCGCTTGTGCGGTTCGTTCACCGCGCACGCCGGCGGCGACAGCCAGAACGCCCGGTAGTACGCCTTTCGGTAGTAGTAACAGGTCAGCCGGAAGCCCAGAATGAACGGCAGCACGAACAGCGGCGGCGTGATCAGCGGCCCAAGGTCGGGGAACCACTGCCCCCAGTGGCTCGACCCCTCGACGCACGCCCTCGATAGGCACGGCGAGTAGAACGGCGCAAGATAGTGGTACTGCGGCACCCAGTAGTTGGCGTTCATGAACGTGCGGACCAAGCCGTAAACGACGAACGTGGTCAGGCCCGCGAACGTCAGCAGCGGCGCAAGCCACCAGCGGTCGGTGCGCAGCGTGCGCTCGGCGACCTCGACTCGACCGTTCGTGCCCGTGGTAGCGGTCATGATCTCCTTGCCCCGATCAACGCTGATGCGGCAGCCACCGTGGTCTCCTCGTGGGGTGGTGCCGACATCGTGCCAGGTGACCAGGCCGCCACACCCTCGGGGTGACCAGCGTGACTACAGCGTGACTTCGCTGCCCCGCACGCGGGCCGCTGCGGTGTCACCAACGCCACATCCGCCGGCCGCGGCATGCCGGTAAGCGCCGTCGGCGGCGGGTCGCGCCCGGCGCGCCAACCGGGGTGCCGTCGATGGGCTCGGACATGATGGGCGCTGTGGTGCAGGCAACGCTCCTCGACCCGCCCCAGTTCGCCGTGGCCGATGCCGTCCGCCGCACCGCCGGCTACCCACGGCTGCGCTACATGGGGTCGAAATATCGTCTGATCCCACAGCTGGCCGAGGTGTTCGCCGAAATCGGTGGCCGCACCGCACTGGACGACTTCTCCGGCAGCGGCGTGGTGTCCTACCTCCTGAAATGCCTCGGATACCAGGTCACGGCCAACCACTTCCCTCAACTTCCCGTCGATCATCGCCGCCGCCACGGTAGCGAACCAGACGGAACGGCTGCCAGCACCGACATCGAGACCATCTGCGGCCCAGCGGCCGACGACCGCGACTTCATACGGCGCACCTTCGACGGGCCTTACTTCACGCCGGACGACCGGCGATTCCTCGACTCCGCGTGGTCGAATATCGACACCCTGACCGGCGGCAAGCGGGCGCTCGCCGTGTCCGCCCTCGTGCTGGCCTTGGTTCGTAAACAGCGCAACTGCGAGGACTGCTGACCTGGCCCTCGGCGCACCCCGACCGCTCAGCCAAGGTCGAGGTCGTCGAGCGGTCCCGCGTCCCGGCCGGCGGCGCGTAGCTCGTCGCGGACGACGCGGTAGGACAGCCCCTCGGGGTAACCGCGGCGTGCCAGCACGCCGACGAGCTTGCGGATCGTGGCCACCTCGTCGGCCCCGGCGGCGCCACCTGCGAGGCGGCGGCGGACCAGGGTGCGGGCCATCTCCTCCTCGGCGTGCGGGTCGACCGCGGCCAGCGCCGTGTCGGTGGTCTGCTCGTCCACGCCGCGACGGCGCAGCTGGGCCGCAAGCGCACGGCGACCAAGGCCCCGGTAGTTGTGGCCGGCATGCACGAAGCTCTCCGCGAATGCAGCGTCGTCGATGAGCCCGACCTCGGAGAACCGGGCCAGCACGTCGCTCACGGTGTCCTCGTCGATCCCGCGCCTAGCCAAGGCGGTGGCCAGCTCCGCGCGGGTCCTTGCCTTGGTGGTCAGCAGGTCCAGGCAGATCTGCCGTGCCTTGGCTCGGGGGTCAATTGGATCGGTCCGCGCTGGGCCGTCGCTGACCGGTGCCCGCGCGGACCGCTTCCGAGGCTCGGTGGCTCGGTCGGTCCGCGCGGCACCGCGGCGGTTGCCCATTGCTCAGAAGTCGACGGGCGCCGGCACCGCGCCGTCGGCGAGTTCGGCGTCCAGCTTCGGCCCGACGCCGAGCTTCTCCTTGATCCGCTTCTCGATCTCGCCGGCGACGTCCGGGTTCTCCCTGAGGAACTTGCGGGCGTTCTCCTTGCCCTGCCCGAGCTGGTCGCCCTCGTAGGTGTACCAGGCCCCGGACTTGCGCACGATGCTCTGCTCCACGCCGACGTCGATCAGCGAACCCTCCCGGCTGATGCCGTGCCCATAGATGATGTCGAACTCGGCCTGCTTGAACGGCGGGCTGACCTTGTTCTTGACCACCTTGACCCTGGTCCGGTTGCCGACCGCGTCCGAGCCGTCCTTGAGCGTCTCGATCCGCCGGACGTCCAGGCGCACTGACGCGTAGAACTTCAGCGCCTTGCCACCGGTCGTGGTCTCCGGGCTGTTGTGCACCATCACGCCGTCAGCAAGGTAGTTATGAGAACCCTCGATCTCGATATCGAACCGGTCCATCTTCCGGTAGTCGGATCGGGATTTGATCTCAAGTATCTTGGCCGGAACCAAGCGCATTTCAGGCTCGACAAACTGTGGCGACACCGCGAAATGCCCGCGCAACCGAGGCAGCAATTTGTAATCCATGGACGGATGCACGTACGGCGCAACCAAGTCAAGGAAACGCGCCGATGCGGCTGTGGTGAACTGCAAGACGGCGGTGCCCCGAGTTCCCCGAGAAGTGAGTTTGACATCCAGGTCATGGGCGTCGCGCAGGTACCCCGTCAGCCGCTGCCGAGTTCCGGGGCTCATCGCCTCTACACAGAACTCGACGCGGCCGCTGCCACCTGCGGTGCGCTGCTGTACACCCTTAGAACGGAGTGTGAAGCAACCGTCATCCATATACCAGATCGCCAAGGACAGGGGTGTAAGGGCCTTGATGTACTCGCACGAGAAGTGCTTCTTGCCGTCGCCGAGATAGACCGCCTTTCGGAGCTCAGCCAGCTCCGAAAGAGGCGTGAAGTCTACGAACACTGCACCCTTGGCGTTCGTCGTAAGACTATGCGGGATGTTGTCGAGCAGTGCAGCCTTCCAATTGAGATAGGAAGCCTGCCTGCGACCGTGACCCATTCGAAATCGTGAGCTCTCATCAGCTACGCGAACCGGGGCCGAAAGCGCCCCGTCACCCATAAGAGAGCCAAGGATAACTTCCCATTGCACTGGGCTGAGTAGGTGCGGCTGCGCCAGCATCACCCGATCGCCCACAATAAGCTCACCGGCTTCGCGCCAGCCACCTGGGGTACGTATCAGGTGATTGGAAGTGAACGCCAGGCGAGCCCGGCCGCGTCCAGTTCCTCCAGCGGCACGCTCGACAGTGAACTCGAGGAACTCAGTGGCCTGACCGTTGTTGAACCAGTTGATGACCTTCTTCGGAGCAAGGCGATCGAGATCAGGATCGTAGGAGAGAACCTCGACATTCATCCTTTCCGTAACGATCTTTCCCAGCATTTCCTGCGTACCATCAGCAAGCGTGACTCGCGTGCGATAAGAACCGCAGCCAAACATGACGCCTATCTTTTCCCGCAACTGGTTGATGAAAATTGCGGTCGTATTCGCATTGTTCAAGGCAGAGGTGATCTTGCGGAGGGCCTGGCTCATGAGGCGGGCCTGCAGGCCGACGTGGTTGTCGCCCATCTCGCCCTCGATCTCCGCGCGCGGCACGAGGGCGGCCACCGAGTCGATCACGATGATGTCCAGCGCGCCGGAGCGGATCAGCATGTCCGCGATCTCCAGCGCCTGCTCGCCGGTGTCCGGCTGGGAGACCAGCAGCGCGTCGGTGTCCACGCCGAGCGCCTTGGCGTAGTCCGGGTCGAGCGCGTGCTCGGCGTCGATGAACGCCGCGATGCCGCCAGCGGCCTGGGCGTTGGCCACGGCGTGCAGGGCCACGGTAGTCTTCCCGCTGCTCTCCGGTCCGTATATCTCCACGATCCGGCCGCGGGGTAGGCCGCCGATGCCCAACGCTATATCCAACGCTATGGAGCCGGTGGGGATCACCTCGATCGGCGCGCGGCCTTCATCGCCGAGGCGCATCACCGAGCCCTTGCCGTGCTGCTTCTCGATCTGGGAGAGGGCCAGCTCCAGGGCCTTCTCCCTGTCGAACGCTGGTGCCATGGGTTCGTCCACCTCGGTCCGTGAGTCGGTCTGCAGGTCGGTGCCGACGCTACGAGAGCGGGCCGACATTTTGGGCTGCCGCGGCCAGGTCTGTGGATAACTGCCCACGGTGTGGATAACAGGCTAGCCGAACACGTGTTCGACGCAAGTGCGACACGCCCCTCTGGTAAGGTGGCGCGCTTCAGCGGCGTCCGGGCGGCACGTCGAACGCCTCGCACACGGCCAGCCAGACCTCCTTGGGGTCGTAGCCGGCGTCCAGCGCCTGGTCGACGGTGCGGTTGCCGAACGCCGAGAACACGTGGTCGCGGGCGATCATGTCGGCCCGGACCCGGCCGAACTCCTCGGCCATCCGCCGGCGGAAATGGGTGAGGCGCATCGGTGCCACCCTATGAGGGATACCGTGGGCGCCGTGCAGTCGGACCCCACCGGGATGTCGTCGACGGCCGGCCAGTTGATCATCGCGGCCATGCTGCTCGCCGCGCTCGTCGTGCTCGTCCGCTGGTGGCTTCAGCAGCGCAAACGCTGACGCGGGCCGGAATTGTCGGTGGGCTGAGTCAGGATGGAGGGCGTGGGCGGCGCGCTGCAGGCGTTCTCGCCGGCGACCAGGGACTGGTTCGCCGGTGCTTTCGCCGCGCCCACGGCGGCGCAGGAGGGCGCCTGGCTGGCCATCTCGGCTGGTCAGCATGCCCTCGTGGTGGCACCGACCGGGTCGGGCAAGACGCTGGCGGCGTTCCTGTGGGCGCTTGACCGGCTGGCGTCGGCACCGCTGCCGCAGGAACGGATCCGGCGCTGCCGGGTGCTGTACGTGTCGCCGCTCAAGGCGCTCGCGGTGGACGTGCAGCGCAACCTGCGCGCCCCGCTGACCGGCATCCGGCAGGCCGCCACCCGGCTGGGACAGCCACCACCGGAGATCACGGTCGGCATGCGTACCGGGGACACACCGGCCGACGAGCGGCGAAGCTTCGCCCGCACCCCCCCGGACGTCCTGGTCACCACCCCGGAGTCTTTGTTCCTCATCCTCACCTCGGCGGCCCGTGAGTCACTGCGCGGAGTCCGCACGGTGATCGTGGATGAGGTGCACGCGGTGGCCGCGACCAAGCGGGGTGCACACCTGGCACTCTCGCTGGAGCGCCTCGACGCCCTGCTGGCGGACGGCCCGGCGCAGCGTATCGGCCTGTCCGCGACCGTCCGACCGGTGGACGAGGTCAGCGCGTTCCTCGGCGGCGGCCGGCCGGTTCGGGTGGTCCAGCCGAAGACGGACAAGATCGTCGATGTCCGGGTCGAGGTGCCCGTGCAGGACATGGCGGCCCTCGGCGAGCCCACCGGCGAGATCAGCGGTGACGCCGCGGGTGGCGAGCGGCGGACCTCGATCTGGCCGGCGGTCGAGGCCCGGATCGGCGAGCTCGTGTCGGAGCACCGCTCGACGATTGTGTTCGCCAACTCCCGGCGGCTGGCCGAGCGGCTGACCGCACAGCTCAACGAGCTGGCGCCGGGGTTCGAGGTGGACCTGGACGCCGAGTTCCCGGCCGAAGCGATCGGGCAGTCCGGGGTCGCGGACGGTGCCACACCGGTCATTGCCCGAGCCCACCACGGCTCGATGTCGCGGGAGCAGCGAACCCTGGTCGAGGAGGAGCTCAAGTCCGGCCGGCTGCCGTGCGTGGTGGCCACCTCGTCGCTGGAGCTGGGCATCGACATGGGCGCGGTCGACCTGGTGGTGCAGGTCGAGGCGCCGCCGAGCGTGGCGTCCGGGCTGCAGCGTATCGGCCGAGCCGGCCATCAGGTCGGTGCGGCGTCCACCGGGGTGGTCTTTCCCAAGTTCCGAGGGGACCTGGTGTCCTGCGCGGTGGTCGCGGAGCGGATGCGCGCCGGCGGCATCGAGGCCATCCGATATCCGCGCAACCCGCTGGACGTGTTGGCTCAGCACATCGTGTCGATGGTGGCCATGGACCACTGGACGGTGAGCGGCGTCGCGGCGCTGGTACGGCGTGCGGCTCCGTTCGCTGGCCTGCCGGACTCCGCCTTGCACGCCGTGCTCGACATGCTCGCCGGCCGCTACCCGAGCGAGGACTTCGGCGAGCTGCGGGCTCGGATCGTGTGGGACCGGGTCACCGACGAGCTGCGCGCGCGGCCGGGCGCCCAGCGGCTGGCCGTAACCTCCGGCGGCACCATCCCGGACCGGGGACTGTTCGCGGTGGTCACGCCCGGCGGCGGCCGGGTGGGCGAGCTCGACGAGGAGATGGTGTACGAGTCGCGGATCGGCGACATCTTCCTGCTCGGCTCCACGTCGTGGCACGTCGAGGACATCACGCACGACCGGGTGATCGTCACGCCGGCGCCGGGCCAGCCCGCCAGGATGCCGTTCTGGAAGGGGGATGCCCCCGGACGGCCGCTGGAGCTGGGCCGGGCCATCGGCGCGTTCGTGCGGGAGCTGTCCACCATGGACGACGCGACCGCGCGGGCCCGCATCGAGTCTGCCGGGCTGGACGACTGGGCGCGCGACAACCTACTCAGCTACCTGCGGGAACAGCGCGATGCCACCCGGCACGTTCCGGACGATCGAACCGTGCTTGTCGAGCGGTTCCGCGACGATCTGGGCGACTGGCGGCTGGTCGTGCACTCGCCGTTCGGCGCGCAGGTCAACGGGCCGTGGGCGCTGGCGATCGCGGCCAGGATGCGGGAACGCCGCGGCATCGAAGTGAACGCGCTGGGCGCCGACGACGGCATCGTGCTGCGGCTGCCGGACGCTGTCGATGACAGCGGCGCCGACGTGCTGCCCACCGCGGAGGACGTGCTGCTCGATCCGGAGGAGGTCGAGCAGATCGTGGTCGGCGAGGTGAGCGGCTCGGCTCTGTTCGCCGCCAGGTTCAGGGAGTGCGCGGCCCGGTCCCTGCTGCTGCCCAGGCGCGACCCCAAGCGTCGCACCCCGCTGTGGCAGCAGCGCCAGCGGGCCGCCGCGCTGCTCAACGTCGCCGCGCAGTACGAGCAGTTCCCGGTGGTCCTGGAGGCCATGCGGGAGTGCGTGCAGGACGTGTACGACCTGAACGGGCTGCGCGAGTTGATGTCCGATGTCCGGGCCAGGCGGGTGCGGGTGGTGGAGGTGGCGACGCAGTCGCCGTCGCCGTTCGCGCGCAGCCTGCTGTTCGGCTACGTCGGCATGTTCCTGTACGAGACGGATGCGCCGCTGGCCGAGCGGCGGGCCGCTGCGCTCGCGCTGGACAGCACGCTGCTCGCCGAGCTGCTGGGCACCGAGACGCTACGGGAGCTGCTCGACCCCGACGTGGTGGCCGAGGTCGAACTGTCACTGCAGCGGCTGGAGCCCGACCGGCACGCCAGGACGATGGAAGACGCCGCCGACCTGCTGCGCTGGCTCGGCGACCTGACCACCGCGGAGGCCGCCGAGCGCGGCGTGCGCCCCGACTGGCTCGCGGAGCTGGAGGCCGCGCGGCGGGTGATCCGGGTGCGGATCGCCGGCGA
>DASXTS010000344.1:0-4581 GCA_036505275.1 Pseudonocardiaceae bacterium | reverse complement strand
CGATGTTAGCCGCCAGGGACGCCGCGATCCCCAGGCCGAATGCGGTCCACAACGCTCAGCGGCTGCGGCGGCTGGGAGGACCGCGCGTTGGTCCCTACCAACCGGTGGGCCGAGTGTGGCCGGCGGCGGGGTCGGGAAGCTGGTGGCGGGTGCAGTCATCGGGCGTTAGCTGGCGCCACCAGTGGTCGCCCGCGCCCGGTCGTGGGCGTGGCTTTCAGCTCGCCGGCAGTGTAGCTGGTGCCTGGGTTCACCAGGCCCACTGGAACTTCGCCACGACCGGGCTCATGTTGTCCGGCTTCTGTGCCCGGTCGCGTTATGTGGCCGGTGACGGCCGGCGCCCTTGTGGTGGCGGGCCTGGGGAGCCTGAGGGCGCCGCCACCGGCCACATAACGATCAGAGCGAGGCGAGCCAGTTGAGCAGGGATTCGTCGGAGCGCCAGACCGGCTTGGTGCGGGGTTCCGCCGAAGTACCGGGGGGTTCGACGGCTCGGAGTGCGTCTTGTTTGGTTTTGGTGTTGATTTCGGCGTAGCGGTTGGTGGTGCTGAGGTCGGCGTGGCCGAGCCAGGCTCGGATCACGTTGACCTCGACGCCGGCCTCCAGGAGGTGGACGGCTGCGGTGTGCCGGAAGGTGTGGGGGCTGACGGTGCGGCCGGTGCGGGGGTCGTCGAGGCCCGCGGCGTGCCGCCGGACGATTTTGTAGATGCCGAAGCGGGTGAGTGGCTGGCCGTGTGCTGTGAACACCGCGGCGTCGGGTCCGGGAGCCGGTCCGCTGGAGGTGAGGAGCGCGTTGAGCAGTTCCGCGGTTTGGTGCCAGAGGGGGCAGGTGCGCCACTTGTCGCCCTTGCCGTGCAGGCGGACGCGGGGGTGCTCGCCGAGGTCGAGGTGCCCGGCGCGGAGGTCGGCGACCTCTTGGGCGCGTGCGCCGGTGTTGTAGAGGAACAGCAGGAGGGCCCGGTCGCGCTGTGCGAGTCTGCCGTCGCGGGGCAGGTCACGCAGGAGCTGTTCGATCTCGTCTCGTTCGAGGAACCGTGTTTCGGGTGGGGCGACTCGCTTCATGGGGATGGCGGCGACCTTGTGGCAGACGTTGAGGGTTTCCGGTGACCGTGTGGCGATGTACTCGAAGAGGGTGTGGAGCGCCGCGAGTCGCTGGTTGCGGGTGCGGATGTGGTTGTGCCGTTCGGTTTCGAGGTGTCGCAGGAACTTCACGACCCGGTCGAAGGTGAGGTCGGCGAGCGTGAGGCGGGTGATCCGGCAGCGCTTGTCGGCCGCGACGAAGCAGAGCAGAAGCCGGACGGTGTCGCGGTAGCTGCGTACCGAGGCCGGCCGCATGCCCTTCACGGTGAGCAGGTGGTCGGCGAAGAACGAGTGCAGGATCGGCCCGATCGGCGGGGTTTGGCTCATCGCGGCGCCTCCGTCCAGGCCGGTTCGGCGAAGGCTTCGAACCGGCGGTTTGCCTCGTCCAGCAGCTGGGGAGTGATGGTCAGGTAGACCGCCGTCGAGATGGGGTCGACGTGGCCCATGAAGGTGGACAGGTGGTGCAGCCGCGCCGCAGGGTCGAGTCCCTGGCGGTACCAGCGGAGCAGGCACCCGACCGCGAAGGAGTGGCGCAGGCTGTGCAGCGTCGGTGGTGAGACCCCGTCGGGCACGGTGAGGTCGAGCGTGGCGGCCAGACGGTGGAAGGTCTGGCTGGCCGTGCCGGGATGCACAGGGTTGTGCCCGTCGAAGCTGAACAGTGGGGCGTCGGGGCTGGTTGCCGCGCCGTCGGCCTGGCGGCGCCGCGCGTGGTCGTCGACGAGGTCGGCGATGCGCGGCCCGTGTGGGACGAGGCGACTCTTGCCGAACTTGCCGCCCCGCACGAGGAGCAGGCGACGGTGTGTGTCGATGTCGTGCAGGCGCAGGCCGCAGGCCTCCCCGGCGCGCAGTCCGAGCCCGTAGCAGAGGGCGAAGATCGTTCGGTAGGTCGGGCCTCTGCCGCGTGCTCGGGGGTTGTCGGGCAGCACGGCCGCGGCGGCGAGCAGCCGCCGGGCCTGGGTGGCGTCGAACAGGAACGGGAGGCGTGTCGAGGTCACCCGGCGGCGGCGCGCCCGCAGCGGTGAGGCGTCGAGCAGCTCGTGGGTGACGGCCCAGTCGAGCATGCCGGCGACAACGCCCA
Organism: Pseudonocardiaceae bacterium; assembly: GCA_036505275.1. Taxonomy (GTDB): domain Bacteria; phylum Actinomycetota; class Actinomycetes; order Mycobacteriales; family Pseudonocardiaceae; genus DASXTS01. Next base: position 2,429 of record DASXTS010000344.1, on the reverse strand, counting down.
GGAGGTGGTTGAAGCTGCGGGGCCGCGGCCTGGGCCTGGAGGTGAGGAAGTCCTGGAGTAGGGCGGGGGTGAGCTGGTCGAGCCGGTTGGCGCGGTGCTCGTTGGCGAACCGCAGAAGGAGCCCAAGCTCGTGTTCCTCGCTGTGGTACTTGCGTCCGAGCGCCCGCTTGTGGTCGAGGAAACGCCCGACGGTGGTGTGCAGGTTCTCGCTCATCCGAGCACCTCTTCGCCGTCGCCGAGCGCGACCTGCCGGAGGGGCTCGATGGCCACCTTGGCGTAGATCTCCGTCGAGGCCGGCGACCGGTGCCCGACGAAGTCGCCGATCGTCTTGAGCGAGAAGTCGGCGTCCACGAGCCGCTGGACCGCGCTGTGGCGCAAGGTGTGCGAGCCCGGACGAGGAACGTCGATCCCGGCGCGCAGTAGGTAGCGTCTGGCGCAGCCCGACACGGCCGCGGTCCGGATCGGCCGCAGCGGCGCCATCGCCCGGATGAAGACGTGCCGGTCGGGGCTGTTCGGCCGGCCGTGGCGCAGGTAGTCCACGAGCGCTTCGCCGACCGAGCCCGACAGCGGGAACGCGGTCGAGTGCCCGGCCTTGCGTTCCGGGATGGCCAGGCGTTCCCGCTTCCAGTCGATGTCGTCGAGGGTGAGTGCGGCGACCTCGCGGCCGCGCAGGCCATACGTTGCCAGCAGGAGCAGGATCACGTAGTCGCGCTTCCCGCACGGCGTGCGGCGATCGACCGCGGCGAGCACCTTGCCGACGTCGTCCCAGGAGATCGAGCGGGGGATGGTGGACAGCCGGTATGCCTGCGGCCATCCCACCGTCTTCCACAAGTCGCCGCGGACCAGCCCTTCACGGTGGGCGTAGCGCAGGAACACCCGCAGCACCCCGCAGCCCTCCCGCACCGTCGTCTTCGCCAGGCCGGCTCCGCAACGCTCGGCGACGAAGGCGCTGAGCAGCGCCGGCGACAACTCGCCCACCCCGGCGACGCCGACTCGTTCGAGGTAGGCCTCGAACCGGTCGAGGTGATGCCGGTAGCACGTGACCGTCGCGGGCCGAAGGCCGCGCTCAGAGGTGAGGTACTCGAAGAACCCCGGGACCGCGCCGGCGAACGGGATGGCGTGATGCCGGCGGCCGGTGCCCTCGAACCCCGCGACGACGAGCTCGAGCAACTGCTCGACCGGGCCGCGGATGTCCTTGGCAAACGTTTGTCCCATCCCGCGGCGAGCGTCGCGGGACTCACCGACCCGCTTGTCGACGAACCCATCGACGTGGGCCGGCAGGTCCGCCACCGACCGGGCGCCATTCAGGTGCGCGAACTCCCCGAAAGCAACGAGCAACGGCACGCGCCGCAACACGCTCCGAGCGCCGTAGCCGCGCTCAGCGAGCCAGACCACGTAGCGTTCGATCTCCGCGCCGATCCACAAGGCCCGGACCCGATCGACGGTCTGCGGCCTGACGAAGTACGTCTCCAACATCGGACAACTTCCTCTCTACCCGTAGGTGTTGAGGAAGTACCCACTCCGGCCTCCAGCGTTATGTGACCGGTGGCGGCGCCCTCAGGCTCCCCAGGCCCGCCACCACAAGGGCGCCGGCCGTCACCGGCCACATAACGCGACCGGGCACAGAACCCGGACAACATGAGCCCGGTGGTGGCGAAGGCGGACGCGGTCAACCCGCGGCTGACCCGTGAGTGGCTGGAGTACTCCCAGGCGCGGGGGTTCGTCACCGACCCGGCCCGGGTCCGGCATCCCCGCGACAAGCCGCGGGTCGAGGCCGGCGTGCACTACGTGCAGGGGAACTTCTTCGCCGGGGAGAGCTTCCTGGGTCTGGCTGACGCGCGGTCGCGGATGGCCGGGTGGCTGGCCGGCACGGCCAACTGCCGGGTGCACGGCAGCACCCGGCAGGTGCCCGCGGTGGTGTTCGCCGGGCAGGAGGCGCCGTGCCTGCTGCCGGCCCCGGCCCAGCGCTACCAGGTGCCGTACTGGGCGCAGGTGAAGGTCCACGTCGACTACCACGTCCAGGTCGCCAGGGCGTTGTACTCCGTGCCGTGGCGTCATGTCGGAGCGCATGTGGTGGCCCGCGCCGATGAGCAGCTGGTGAAGGTGTACCTGGCCGACCAGCTGATCAAGACCCATCCGCGGCAGCGTGAGGGCGGCCGGTCCACCGACACCGCGGACATGCCGCCGGGGGTGGAGGGGTATGCCACCCGCACCGTCGACCGGCTGGTCACCCAGGCCGGCTGCTACGGCCAGAACGTCGGGACCTACGCGCAGCGGCTGCTGGACAGCGACGCGCCGTGGATGATGATGCGGTCGGTATACCGGCTGGTCGGGCTGGCCAAACGCTACGGCGCCGGGGCGGCCGAGGCGGCCTGTGCGCGGGCCCTGGACGTCGACGTCGTCAACGTCTCCAAGATCGAGTCGATGCT
>DASXTS010000343.1:0-2399 GCA_036505275.1 Pseudonocardiaceae bacterium | reverse complement strand
TGACTTGCAATGCGCGCATGGACGCTTACTTTCGCGGTCTCTATCGGTAGGTCTGGATGGCGGCGAGGCGGAAGGGCCCGCCTTGTTTGAGGACGCCCGCGTCAACGAGCGCCTGGACGCGGGCCGCGTCGATGCCCGCTTCGGCCAGCACTTGTCGGCTGTGCTCGCCCAGGCCGGGTGGTTCGAACGTCGCCTGCGTTTCGGTCCGACTGAAGCGAGCGTAGCGATGCGGTGAGAGGTACGGCGTACCGTCCTGCAGGTGGTGCGTGGCAAAAACCTCCAGATCGCGCAGGTCCGGGTCCAGCGGAAGATCGTGCGGCGCGCGAACGGCAGCGGCCGGCACGCCAGCCGCGCTCAGGCATGCCAGCGCCTCCGCGAGTGGTCTGGACTCCAGCGCCTCAGCGAGAGCGCAACCGAGCTTGGCGTCCGAGCTCGAGAAGGCCGTGTCCGGCAGCAGCCCCGCTGCCCGCAGCGCGTCAGCGTGCGGCGCCTGCAAGCGCAACCAGCCGTCTCGAAGGCGATAGAAGCGGTCCACGGCAGACGGACCGGTGAAGTCGCGGCCGCCCCGCTCCGCAGGCGGCCGGCCGCCGAAGCGCACCAACTCGCCAGACTGCATCAGTGTCGCGCAACCTGCTAGCGAGGTCCACATCCGCTGGCCACGGCCTCTTCGCAGGCGGTGGAAGACACCCAGGCACACCCCAAGCACCACCAGCGTCGAGGCGGCGATATCGTTGACGGGGATGGTGAGCAGGACGGGATCACTGTCGCCGCCCTGCGCGGACATCATGCCGCTCATGGCCTGCAGCACCGGGTCGAAGCCGGGCATCGGCGCCATCGGGCCCTGCTCGCCGAAGCCGTTGACGGACATCGTAACGATGTCGGGTTTGACCGTGGCGAGGCTTGCATAGTCGACCCGCAGCCGCTCCAGCACGCCCAGGCGCGAGTTGTCGACGACGGCGTCGGCGGTACGCACCAGGTCGTAGAACGCCTGGCGTGCATCGGCCGAGCGAAGATCGATGGCCAGCCCTCGCTGACCGCGGTTGTAGACGAAGCCGGTCTCGCGGAACGCGTCGCCTTCTGGGGGTTCCACCTTGATGACATCGGCGCCGAGCTCGGCCAGCAGCGCTCCGGCGTACGGCGCGGCCAAAATCGCACCCAGATCCAGCACGCGATAGCCCGCCAGAGGACCGCGGTGGGAAGTTGCCGGGGAACACCCGGTGTGCGGACGCGCTGGCCAGTCGATGGCGTCGCCGTCATGCTGGCCCAGGGTCGGGGCCGGGGCGCGGACGCTGCCAGGAGTATCGGTCAGCACCAGTGGCACTCCGGGCATCAGCACGGGCCCGCGCTGTGGGTCGACCACCTCGGCACACTGTTCATTGGCTTGCACCAGCGGGTGGTCGAGCCACGTGTCGCGTTCGCCGAGCGGACCGGCCGGGCAGTCGCCCTGTCCCAGAAGGGCGATCCACTCGTCACGCGGTCGCGTTCGGAACGCATCGGCCAGCCGCGCGCGGACCCAGCCGCGGTTCTCGGGCAGCAGGATGCGGGCGGGTAGTCCCGCGATCCGTTGGTCTGCGAAGAGATCGCCGATCCCCAGCACCCGGAAAGCATTGGCCTGGAACTTCGGGGTGAGCGCCGCAAGAAACAGCCAACGGCCATCCTGAGCCTGATACGTGGTGTAGCACGGGTGCCGGCCGCCGGGACCGACGTTGGTGGGTAACGGCTGCTGGCTGGGCACGACGTTGAACTGCCCGGCGCAGCAGATCATCACACCGTGGATGCCGGCCACCGTGATCACCTGGCCGAAGCCCGATCGGTGCCGCTCGATCAGCGCCGCGACCGCCGCGGCCGCGGCCCACGATCCCTGGACGTACAGCGTGGTCGGATAGACCAGGTCGATCGGCCCGCCGTCGAACGACGATTGGCGAGCAGATACTCCGGCGAACGCATCCAGGAGACCGTGCGATTCCGCACCGCCGGCCCAAGGTGTGTGCGTGGGGGCATACGGCGGGGTATGCACAACGATGAGGTGCGGGTAGATGTCCGAGAGCTTCCGCGGGTCGTCCACGATCGACGGTTCACTCAGGATGCACAGGTCGGCACCAGCCAGCAGCCTGGCCAGGCGCTCCTGCCCTGCTGCCGTGTCGCGTTCGACGACGATGCTGCGCTTGTTGCGATTCCAGACGGCGAACCCCGGCAGCAATCGCGCCGGATCGCCTGTTGGCGGTTCAACCTTGACGATATCGGCGCCGAAGTCGGCCAGCAGCATCGCTGCAATGGGCCCAGCAATGCCGGTGCTGAGGTCGACCACGCGAATCGCATCCAGCGCCTGACTCATGGGCGACCTGGCTGGCACAGGCGCGGATCGAACCTGGCGCACAGTCTGTCGTGAATGGGGTTAG
>DASXTS010000342.1:0-13215 GCA_036505275.1 Pseudonocardiaceae bacterium | reverse complement strand
CGAGCGCCGTTCTGGTCACGGACCGGGACCACGTCGTGCCGGTGCGCCGCCAGCACGCTCTTGCCCGTGCCATGCCCGGCTGCCAGACGTACGAGATCGCCGGCGACCACGGCGTGTTCCTCAGCTCGCCGGAACTCTTCGCCGCCGTGCTGCTCCGGGCCTGCGACGCGGTCGCCGGCTCGGCCGCGACCGGGCCGGCCCTGCTCCCCGACGGGTCGGCTCAGTCCGACACTCTGGGGCGCACCGCGTCCTGACCCCCCGGCATCCTGCCAACGGCCAGGAAGCCGCAGCCCATCGCCACGTCGAGGACTCGCAGGTCCACCACGTGCCGGGCCAGCACGGCCCAGGGCTTGTCGAAGCCGGCGAAGTCGCGAACGAACGGCGAGTGCGTGTTCGCCGCCATCAGGTTGAGCCCGACCGCCCATGGCGCTGCCCACTTGCCGCCACCGGCCACCACGTGGCCGCCGGGGCGTACCTGCGACAGGACATTGCGCAGCGCGGCATCGGACTGCATCACGTCGTGCACCGCGCAGAACAGGGCGTGGTCGGCCGTGATGGGGAAGCTCACCTCCTCCGCGGGTGCCAGCTGCAGCGTCACGTTGCGCCAGCCGTGGTCGGCGGCCCGCTGCGCCGCGAGCGACAGCATGTCGGGCGCCATGTCGACGGCCAGGATGCGCCCGCTTGGCCCGATCCGGTCCTGGACCATCGGGAAGCACAGCCCGGTGCCGCAGCCGGCGTCGATCACCACGTCGCCGGGCTGCAGCGGCAGCAGGTCGACGATCTGGCGGCGCCACAGTTGATAGGCCCTGGTCCGCTGGTCGTAGTTGGGTGCGTCGGCCGTGTATGCGGCCTGCTCGGTCCGTTCGGTTGAGTGCGAGGTTGGCGGCATGAAGCCTGCCTTTCCGATTGGGGATCGGGGGTCCTCCACGCCGAGGAACCAGCGCAACGCCGGGTGTAGCTCCATCGTTCCCGCCGCGACACCGGGTTGGACACCACCGCATGGGTGCTCTCGGCACCGCGGTTCGCCCGTCCGGCCTAACTGATCGCGGTCGGGCCCTGCCTACGCTGGCGGCATGTCCGATGGTACCGCGCCGACCGAGCACGCGACCCCCACCTGGCCCGACCCGACCGAACTCTGGCGCACGTGGTGGCGCAACCTCACCGTCCTGGCACCGCTTTCCGGCAACGTCACCCAGACCATCGACACCGGCCTGTTCCGCGCCATCGGCGACCAGCTGGGCTTCGTCAACATCAACACCGCCGGTTCGGGCGACCCCGAGTTGGAACGGCGGATCACCGAGCAGGTGGCCAGTTACGGCCGCCAGCTCGGCCGGGTGCTCGACCTGCTCGACGTGCTGGTCAAGCACACCGAGCTCGCCGGCATCCCGGCGGCCGAGCGGCACGCCGTCGACGAGTTCAACCGGCTGAGCGCCCGCATCGAGGCGGAGAAGACCAGGGCCGCGGCGGACGACCTCGATCGCCTGGTTGGCCAGATCCACCGGCTGCGCGGCGACCCGCAGGCCAACGCCGAGGCGCTGGACCGGCTCCGCGCTGCCCTCGGCGTCCGGCCTTAGGCCCGCCGACGCGCCATACCGTGGTATGGTCGACCGCGTGGCGACAAAGAAGATTACGATCACGCTGCCGGAGGAGACCCTCAAGCGGCTCTCCGCCTTGGCCCGCGCCGAGGGGCTGCCACTCTCCACCTACCTCACCAAGCTGGCCGAGCACCGCATCCGCATCGAAGACGGCCTCGCCGCGATGCGGGAGTGGGAGGACGAGGAGGGGCCGATCAGCGAAGAGGCGTGGGTCTGGGCAGCCGAGCAGATCGCTCGCGCCGAGGCCGCCATGAGACGCCCGGCCAAGGCGGCCGGTTGAGGCCACGGCCCACCCGACCGGTGGTTTATGACGCTGGCGCCCTGGTTGCCGCGGACCGAGGAGCGCAGCACTTCAGGGCACTGCATCAGCGCTGGATCACGTTCGACGTCTCGCCGGTCGTGCCATCTCCGGTACTGACCCAGGTTTGGCAAGACGGCGTGCGGCAGGCCCGCATCGCTCGCACCTTGCGTGCCTGTCGCGTCCTGCCGACGAGCGAGGATCTGGCCAAACATGCCGGTGTGCTGCTCGGTCGCAGCAGGACCACGGATGCGGTCGATGCGATCGTGGTGGCCACGGCGATCCGGTACGACGCCATCGTGGTAACCACCGATCCCGACGACCTGCGCCACTTGTGGGATGCGGCCGGCACCGGCTTCGAGATCGGGCTCGTGGTCCCGTAGCCGTACCGCCGAGCAAAGGGGATCAACGGCCCAGGACGGCGCGCCGCCGCAGGCCGCGGTCGTCGCGCCCGCCGAGGCACCGCCGCTGCTGGCGTCCATCTACGTCGGCAACGCCGACGACGGCCAGTTCAGCGGCGTGGTCGACGTGCTGACGCTCGGCCAGCCGGCCGCCGGCTGGCCCTCTGCCGTCGACGAAGACGACCCCATGGCGGTCGGCGACCTGGTCGGCGACAGCGCCGACGAGGTGGTCGCCATCGACGACGTCGAGGGTCGTCTCGACATGTACGACGGCCGCACCGGCACGCCGCGCGATACGTTCCCGATCCGGTTCAATTCCGAGGAGGACGGCCTCGCGGTGGGCGCCTGCTCGGCGACCCGCACGACGAGATCGTGACCGCCGTCGAGGCGCTGTCCCAGGTGAGCATCTTCAAGGCGGACGGCGGAAAGGGTACCCAGCCGATAGCATCGCACCATCCCTAAGATCCAGGATTCCAGGATCCATGGGCCCTCATGCAGGGGCACATACGGAGGATCCGGACACGTGACTGCATCGACCCCGGACCGAATGCGGGTGGTACCGGCCATGAGCCAGGGCTCATCGTGGTGTGATCCGCGTACTCAACGGTAGGGATCGCCGACCGCGGATCGGCAGGTCAATAGAAAATCTGTTTGAGCAGCTCGTAAACCGCATTGCCGAGCACGCCTCCGGCAACGGCATTCGCCGACCAGCGCAACGCGTCGGGTAATCTCATGGCGCTGCACACCGGGGCTTCCCCCGGAGCCAGCTCACGGTCCAGTTCGTCGGTCTGCCAGTTGCGAAGCCCTTCGGTGATCTCCGTGAGGGAACGGCCGGGCCGGAGGGTGTCGGCTGGGCCGTCGAGCGGTACCGCCACGAGCGACAACCAGTCGGGTTCACCGTCATAGACCATGAAACTGATCAATTCGGTACCGCCCCGGTACCGCCAGGCTGCCTGGTTACGCCGGCCCGCCGCCTCGAGCGCAATCCGATGCCCGTCGGAGACGCCCCTCTCTACCTCGTCGAAGTACTCAGGGTTGACGTAGCGGGTCCATTCCCAATGCCACGATGGATCAGCTATCGGAATCGCCCGCCGATCCATCGGGCGGTAACCGGACATACCCGCGAAGAACAGATCCCACTTCTCGCCGCTCCGTTGGTCGAGGAACGCCCGATTCATTCGGAGGTCGCGCCAGACCGGCGATGACGGATTCGCGAAGATGATGCTCACCAGGCGTTGACCGGTCGGATCGTGCTCGGAACCCCACAGGGCGGCTCGCGTGAGTATGGCGTCCAACGACGGTGCTGGGAGCATGCCGATCAGCCTATGTCGGGGACACCCGGGCCGAGCAGGTCGTCGGCGTCCACGATGCGGTAGGCGTAGCCCTGCTCAGCCAGGAACCGCTGGCGGTGCGCGGCGTATTCGGTGTCCAGCGTGTCGCGGGCGACCACCGAGTAGAAGTGCGCCTGCCGGCCGTCGCCCTTCGGGCGCAGCAGCCGGCCGAGCCGCTGGGCCTCTTCCTGGCGCGAGCCGAACGTGCCGGACACCTGCACGGCCACCGACGCCTCCGGCAGGTCGATGGAGAAGTTGGCCACCTTGGACACCACCAGCCGGCGCAGCTCTCCCCGGCGAAAGGCGTCGAAGAGGGCCTCGCGCTCCGCGGTGCGGGTGGAGCCCTGCACGATCGGGGCGTCCAGCTCGGCGCCGAGGGACTCCAACTGGTCCAGGTACGCGCCGATGACCAGCGCCGGCTCGTCCGGATGGCGGTCGAGCACGGCGCGCACCACCGGCAGCTTGGTACGCGCCGTTGAACACAGCCGGTACCGCTCCTCCGGCTCGGCCACGGCGTAGGCCAACCGCTCCGCGTCGGTCAGCGTGACCCGCACCTCGACGCAGTCCGCCGGGGCGATCCAGCCCTGCGATTCGATGTCCCGCCACGGCGCGTCGTAGCGTTTCGGGCCGATCAACGAGAACACGTCGCCCTCGCGGCCGTCCTCGCGGATCAGGGTGGCGGTGAGCCCGAGGCGGCGGCGGGACTGCAGGTCGGCGGTCATCCGGAACACCGGGGCCGGCAGCAGGTGCACCTCGTCGTAGATCACCAGCCCCCAGTCCCGGGAGTCGAACAGCTCGAGGTGCCGGTACTCGCCGCGGGAGCGGCGGGTCATCACCTGGTAGGTCGCGATGGTGACCGGGCGGATCTCCTTGCGCTCCCCGGAGTACTCGCCGATCTCCTCGTCGGTCAACGAGGTGCGGGCGATCAGCTCGCGCTTCCACTGCCGGCCGGCCACCGTGCTTGTCACCAGGATCAGCGTGGTGGCGCTGGCCTCGGCCATGGCGGCGGCGCCGACCAGCGTCTTGCCGGCGCCACACGGCAGCACCACCACGCCCGAGCCACCGGCCCAGAAGCCCTGCACGGCGGCCCGCTGGTAGTCGCGCAGTGCCCAGCCGTCCTCGCGCAGGAAGATCGGATGGTGCTCGCCGTTCACGTAGCCCGCGCTGTCCTCGGCCGGCCACCCCACCTTGAGCAGCGCCTGCTTGAGCCGGCCACGCTCGGAGGCGTGCACCACGACGGTGTCCCGGTCGATCCGGGCGCCGAGCATGGGCGTGATCTTCTTCTGGCGCAGCACCTCCTCGAGCACGGCCCGGTCGTGCGAGACCAGCACCAGCCCGTGCGCCGGGTGGTTGGCCAGCTCCAGCCGCCCGTATCGGCTCATGGTCTCCACCACGTCGACCAGCAGCGGCTGCGGCACCGGGTAGCGGGAGAACCGCATCAGCGCGTCCACCACCTGTTCGGCGTCGTGGCCGGCGGCGCGGGCGTTCCACAGCGCCAGCGGGGTGACCCGGTAGGTGTGCACGTGCTCCGGCGCGCGCTCCAACTCGGCGAACGGAGCGATCGCCTGGCGGGCGTCATCGGCCGCCGGGTGGTCGACCTCCAGCAGCAACGTCTTGTCGGACTGAACGATCAGTGGGCCGTCGGGCACACCGTCTATTGTGCGGGGTGGTGGTGACGGGGCGGGGTGGAACCTCTGATGGACGCGCCTTCCTGACAGCACGGCGGGCAGCGGTGAGCGCGGAGGTGGACCCACGATGACCGAGCCGTACGACCCCAACGGCCCGGAGTGGTACCGGCGGAACCCGAACGATCCGTATGACCCGTACGACCGACACGGCCGGTCGGATCAGGCTGGCCAGGAAGGCGGGCAGCGGTACGGCGAGCAGTCGGGCGGGCCGTACCAGATCGGTCAGCCGTACGGCGGCCAGTACGGCGGTCAGCCGTCGTACGGGGGTGAACAGTCCTATGGCGGTCAGCCCTCCTACGGCGGTCAGCCCTCCTACGGCGCTGTCCATCAGGGCGGCCCGTACCAGGGCGGCCAAGCGGACCCCACGATTCAGTTCGACCCGTACGGCACCCGGCAGGCCGATCCGTACCCGGCCAGGCAGCCATACCAGGGCTCCTACGGGCAGCCGGCCGGCTGGGGTGGACCCGGCGACCTCCCACCGCAGCCGCCAGGAAAGTCGAGGGCCCCGCTGATCGTCGGCGCGGTGCTCGCCGTGCTGCTGGTGATCGCCGGCGGCATCGCGGCCGCCGTCGCGCTGACCGGCGACGACACGCCGTCCGCCGGCCCGGCCGGCAGCACCTCCCGGTCCGCCCAGCCCACCACCCGTCCGCCCAGCACGACCGCGGGCGACGACTTCGACGTCGGTCAGTGCGCCACCCTCACGCCTGAGGCGAACAGCCGGGCCACCATCAGGGTCACCGAGTGCGGCGGGCTGCTCTCCGACGTGGTGATCGCCAAGGTGCAGAGTGGTGAGTGCGCCGAGCCGTACCTGAGCTTCGACCCCGGCAAGGGCACGGTCTACTGCCTGGCCATGGACGCCAAGGAAGGCGACTGCTTCAAGCTCGACCAGCTCATCAAGCGCGCGATCGCCTGTGCCGGGGACGGGACCCGCAAGGTCGTCAAGATCTTCGAGGGGGTTGCCGACGACAAGCAGTGCGATTCCGTCCCAGGGACCATCGACGTCTATTCGTACCCCGACCCGGCCAGGACCCTCTGCCTCGGCAAGGCCGACCTGTAGCTTCCGCGCGCGTACCGATGAGGTCAGTGGCGGAGCAGGCGGGCGGTCTCGGCGCGGAGGTGGACGAAGGCCTCCGACTCGCGGGTGGTGATCTGGTCGCGGTCTGGTGGGAGATCGACGGTCAGGTCCGCGACCACGGTGCCGGGGGCGCTGGACAGGACCAGCACGCGATCGCCGAGGTAGACGCTCTCGTCTATGTCGTGGGTGACGAGCAGCACGGTGGTGCCGTGCTCGCGGCGCACCACCAGCAGCAGGTCCTCCAGTTCGGCCCTGGTCTGGGCGTCGACGGAGGCGAACGGCTCGTCCATGAGCATGAGCGCGGGCCGGTAGGCGAGGGCCCGCGCGATGGCGACGCGTTGCTGCATACCGCCGGATAGCTGCCAGGGGTATTTGTGCGACGTGCCGGCGAGGCCGACCGAGGCGAGCGCCTCCTCAGCGCGGGCCCGCCGGGCCGCGCGGGGCAGCCTGCGCAGCGGAAACTGCACGTTGCCGAGCACGGTCAACCATGGGAAGAGCGAGCGGCTGTAATCCTGGAACACCACGGCGAGCTCGGGTGGCACGCCGGCCACCTGGCGGCCGTGCAGCCACACCTCGCCGGTGCTGGGCCGGCGCAGGCCGGCGATCACCCGCAGCAGGGTCGACTTGCCGCAGCCGGATGGACCGACGATGCACACCAGCTCACGCTCCGCGACGGAGAAATGCACCTTGTGCAGAGCCGGGTGCGGGCCGTAGTCGTGACCGAGGTTGGTCACCTCGAGCATCGCAGTCACGGTTCGCCTTTCACGCGATGGTGCGCCGCGGGTGATTACGTCCGGACGGCGACACCGAACTCGCATTAGCCCATTCGAGGGACCACTAACGGTGTTCAACAGGCGCGACGACACGAACGGGTGTCATCTTGCGGCCAGAGTCGATACCGTCCGTCCATCCGTTCGGCCTAGTGCGCGAGCGTGCAGTTCAGAGAGGAGGGCCCGAATGACCCTACCGGCCTCGGCCGGCGTACGGTCGCCCTCTGGCACGCCACTCGTGAGTGTGACGGTCGTCACAACTCACCAACCGAAAGTCACGAGCAGGTCACTGGGACGGGCAATCATCGGGGAACGGCGATGACTGGGCGGAGCGCATCTAGTGCACGTGGAAACGCGGAGCGTGACCACGGATTGTTCGGCGCGGGGGATGTCAGACGACAGGTCAGTGAGGGTACGGCCGCACCTCGTGCCTTCGCGCTACTCGCAGTGGCCGCGACTGACCGCTGTCGGCCGCTAGCCGAGAGGAGTCCTACTGTGCTGAAATCCAGCGTTGGCGCGGTGAGTCAGCGAGGCTGCGCGCCGGTCCACGGCGCGCCGGGAGCGGACCCTGCGCCGGTGTGGAGGAAGTGCTAGCCGTGGCCGACGGCACCGAGAAGGTCCGAGGGACGGTCGCAACGTTGCCGCCGTCCGAGCACCTCACAGATAGTAACAGCGCAAGCGCACATGGCGCCGCCCACCGCTCGCCCGAGTTTCCCGGCGCACCGGTGTTGGCCACCGCGCGGCCGCTCCCCACCCGGCGGGACCGCTGGAACCTGTGGAACTGGCGGGTCCGCACCAAGCTCTTCGCCGTGTTGATGATCCCGGCGATTGCCGCGGTCATCCTGGGCAGTTTGCAGGTCAGCGCAGAGCTCGCCGGCGTGCGGGATCTCGGCCGCATCGTCACCCAGGTCGAGGTCGGCGTGAAAGTCGCCGACGTGGTGCACGAGGTGCAGCGCGAGCGCGAGTTGATGGCCGGCTTTGTGGCCAACAACCGCAGCGGTGACCGTTCGCCGCTCGATGTGCAGAAGCGCCGGGTGGACGGCCTTGTCTCCGGCCTTCAGGTGGCCGGGGCGCGACTGCAGGGCATGGACGACCTCGGCCGCACCAGCTACCAGCAGGCGCTCGCGTCGGTCGGCGCGTTGCGAACGCTGCGCGAGGTCTCGGAGACCACCAAGTACTCCGACCAGGCCGTTATCACCTCGTACTCCGCGATGATCAGTAGCCTGCTCACCCTGCACCGCGAGGTGACCAAGGCGACCAGCAGCCACGACATGGGCAACATTGGCGGCGCCGCCGACGCGCTGAGCCGGGCTAAGGAGCAGATCGCCCAGCAGCACGCCGTGCTACTGGTGGCGGGAGTGCACGGCAGGCTGCTGCCGAACGAGGTGCAGGCGGTGCGGGTGGCCGACTCCCGGCATGGCGCCGCGCTCACCGAGTTCTTCTCGGTGGCCAGCGCGGAGGTGCGGCAACTCTATGCCGACACCGTCACCGGCCCCGAGGTCGACATGCGCGAGCGGATCAAGCAGGGCGCCGTCCAGGCGGCGCTCGCCGGCCGGCCGCCCGGCATCAACCTGACGGAGTGGGACAACGCGGCCGGCCAGACCGCCGACCTGATGAACAAGGTCGAGGCGAGCCTGAACAGCCAGCTGCGCACCACCGCGCTGAAACTGCGAGAGCAGGCTGGCGCCGGAGCGGTGCGCGACGCCACGATCCTGCTCGGATCGCTGTTCGCCACGCTGCTGCTGGTGGTCGTGGTGGCCAGGTCGATGCTGGTGCCCCTGCGCACGCTGCGCGACACGGCGTTCAAGGTGGCCGACCGCAAGCTGCCGGACGCCATCCGCCGGATCAGGGACGCCGACGAGGAAACGCCGGACATCACCGTCGAGCCGGTCGCGGTGCAAACCAGGGAGGAGATCGGGCAGGTCGCCAGGGCGTTCGACGCGGTGCACGGCGAGGCTGTCCGGCTGGCCTCCGAGCAGTCGCTGCTGCGGCGCAACGTCAACGACATGTTCGTCAACCTGTCCCGGCGCAGCCAGGGCCTGGTCGAGCGGCAGCTGCATCTGATCGACAACCTGGAGAACACCGAGCAGGACCCCGAGCAGCTGTCCAACCTGTTCCAGCTCGACCACCTCGCCACCCGGATGCGACGCAACAGCGAGAACCTGCTGGTCCTCGCCGGCGCCGAGCTGCAGCGCCGATCGACCAGGCCGGTGCCGGCTGTCGACGTGCTGCGCGCCGCGGTGTCCGAGGTCGAGGAGTACCAGCGGGTCATCGTGCAGACGCCACCGCCGGTGAACGTGCTCGGCCTCGTGGTCAACGACCTGGTGCACCTGATCGCCGAGCTGCTGGACAACGCCACGACGTTCTCCCCACCGGACACCAGGGTCGTGGTCCGCAGCATGCTCTCCGAGCACGGCGACCTGATCGTCGAGATCAGCGACCAGGGTGTCGGCATGCCGTACGAGCTGCTCGTCGAGGCGAACCAGCGGTTGGCCGAGCCACCGGTGGTCGACGTTTCGGTGTCCCGCCGGATGGGCCTGTTCGTGGTCGGCCGGCTGGCAGGCCGGCACGGCGTCGCGGTGCGGCTGGGTGGCAACGAGGGCGAGCCGGGCCTGACCGCCATGGTCGCGGTGCCGGCCGACCTCATCCAGGCCGGCGAGTACGGCGAGTTCGGCCCGCGCACCGACCAGGTACCCACCCCGCGGACCAGCGAGCAGCCGGCGCGGTACGAGCCGGCCCCGGACGACACTGTGCACTACGACCTGGGCCAGGAGCCGCAAGAGCCGGCCTGGCAGTCGCAGCCGGACGACTGGCCGGCGGCCGGCCAGTGGCCGCCCGACGAGGCCGCGCCCGAACAGCAGACTCCCTACCCGGCCCGCGAGTCGGTGCCCATGCAGGTCAGCATGGTCGACTCCATGTCCGGCTCGGACCTGTTCACACCGGCGGCGGTGCCGAACCTGAACGTCGATGCCGGCATGGATATCGGCGTCGACACGAGCGCGGACCGCGCGTTGCGCGAGATCTTCGGCGAGGACTACCCGACCGGCGACGCGGAACCGGGGCTCTGGCCGGACACCGACCAGGACGTCCACCACACGCACGCCGCGCCGCCAGTGGCCCCCGAGCACCCGGCGGCCGCGGTGCCGCCGGCCGAGCCGGCCAGACCGGCCGCGGAGGACCACCTCGGCGTCGGCCAGCAGATGCCCCGGGTCCAGGAGACCACTCCGATCTACGAGGAGATGGTGTCCGCCTGGTTCCGTGAGCTGACGCCGCCGGCGCCGTCGGTGGCCCGGCCGGCTCCCAACTACGTCGAGCCGCCGCCGTTCGAGTTGCCGGCCGCCGGATCGGTGTACCCGCCGCAGGTCCCCTGGCAGGAGCAGCCGTATCCGGCCTACCGGCACGAGCCGGCGTACCGGCCGGAACCGGTGGCGCCGCGACCCGAGCCGGGTTCGGTGCCACAGCCGCCACCGGTGGGGGAGCCCAGCTCGCCAGCCGCTGCCGGCCAGCCTCAGCCGGAGCCCGCGATCGCCGGTGGTCGCGGCCGGCACGCCGCGCCGGGCGATCGCTGGGCCGACCAGCCGGCCGATCAACGGCCCGACCAGCCCGCCGCCCAGACCGCACAGGCCGGCCAGCCCCAGGCCGCCGAACAGCCGGTGGCCACCGGCAACGGCGATGTCTGGCACTCCCCGGCCGATGAGGGTTGGCTCGCGGCCAGCGCGCTGACCACGGTGGCCCACGCCGGCTTCACCGCGGCCGGCCTGCCCAAGCGCAAGCGTGGCGCGCACCTGGTGCCTGGCGCCGCCGCCCCGCCGTCCCCACCGGCCGTCGGCACGCCGCGCCGCTCCCGCAGCGCCGACGACGTGCGCGGGCGGCTGGCCAACTACCAGCAGGGCCTGCGCCAGGGCCGCGAGTTCCGGCGCGGCATGGCCCACGCGAGCCGCGAGCACGGTCAGGAGCCACCCGCCCAGCACGCCACGAACGAGGAGAGTCAGTGACGGCAGCAGGCCAGTCTCAGCCGAACAGCGCCAAGCGGATGGCCACCCCCGGCACGGCGGCGGTGCCCAACGGAGCGTTCAACACGGCGACGGCGACCGCAGTGGACGCCGCGACGGCACTGGCGCAGCCAGGCCGGTTCGGCTGGTTGGTGACCAACTTCGTCGAGCGGGTGCCCGGGGTGGCGCACGCCGTCGTCGTCTCGGCCGACGGCCTGCTGCTCACCTCGTCGACCGGGTTGCCCAGGGACCGCGCCGACCAGCTCGCCGCGGTCGCGTCCGGCCTGATCAGCCTGACCGCCGGTGCGGCGCGCTGTTTCGACGCGGGCATCGTGGTGCAGACCGTGGTGGAGATGGAGCGCGGCTTCCTGCTGCTGATGTCCATCAGCGACGGCTCCTGCCTCGCGGTGCTGGCCGCGCCGAACTGCGACATCGGCCTCATCGGGTACGAGATGACGTTGCTGGTGGACCGGGTGGGACAACTGCTGACTCCGGAGCTGCGGGCTCAGCTGCAGGGTGGCGGCTTTCGGCGGTAACAAAGTCGGCGATTGGGAACCCTCGGAGGGCGGCGCATAGTGTCGAAGGGAGGTGTCACGGTGAGCTTCGACAACGAGTACGAGCTGGCGTCAATCGTCCGCCCATACGCGTGGACCGGCGGCCGGACCAGGCCGATGTATGACCTGGCGATCGAGGCGCTCATCGAGACCAGCGATCTCGGCCGCAACGAGGCGGCACTGATGCAGCCGGAACACAGGTCCATCGCCGGTCTGTGCATACAGACCCGCTCGGTCGCCGAGGTGGCCGCCTTGCTGTCGTTGCCACTCGGGGTGGCCAGGGTGCTGGTCGGCGACATGGCGGGGATGGGCCTGGTCATTGTTCATCAGACGATGGGAGGCAACGGGGAGCTGCCGGACGTCGCGTTCTTGGAAAGGGTGTTGAGTGGACTCCGACGTCTCTAGCCGGCCGCGGCCCAATGTCGCAGCCACCACCTCGGCGAAGATCGTCATTGCCGGTGGGTTCGGGGTGGGGAAGACCACCTTCGTCGGATCGGTTTCGGAGATCAAGCCGCTGACCACGGAGGCGGTCATGACCGACGCCAGCCTCGGTGTCGACGACCTGGCCGCGACCCCTGACAAGATCACCACAACGGTGGCGATGGACTTCGGCCGGATCTCGCTGGACGAGGACCTGATCCTGTACCTGTTCGGCACGCCAGGGCAGCACCGGTTCTGGTTCATGTGGGACGACCTGGTGCGCGGCGCGATCGGCGCGGTGGTGCTGGTGGACACCAGGCGGCTGGCGGACTGCTTTGCGGCCGTGGACTTCTTCGAGGACCGCAGGCTGCCGTTCATCGTCGGGGTGAACTGCTTCAACGGGCTGCTGCTGCACCACGTCGAGGACGTCCGCGAGGCGATGGAACTGGACGCCGCGATCCCGATCGTCACCTGCGATGCGCGGGAGCGCCTGTCCACCAAGCAGACCCTGATCACACTGGTCGAGCACGCCATGCAGAGCGCGGTGGCTCGCAGCTCACACTGATTGCCGTTTGTCGTCGGCGTTAGCTAGTCGGCCTCAGTCGGCCTCAGTCATCGACCATCGCGGCCGACGTGATCCGGTGCAGCGGGACCCTGCGAAGGCCACCGTGAGCAGAGTCGAAACACTCCAGCGTGCCCCCGCTCGCGCTGACCGGCTCGACGATGCGGCGGGTCGCCACGCCGTAGGCATCGACGTAGCCGATCCACACGCTGCGCCGCTGCTGCGCGGCGCCGCGCAGCAGAGCCATGGTGGCCGCCGTGCCGGCGAGGTCGGCGGTGCCCGGCCGGACCGCCGGTCCGTGCCGCACGGATGCGGCGGCGTCACCGGCCCTGAGCTGGCGGACCAGGGACGCCGCGCGCTCGGCGTCCAGCCCGGCGGGCATCTGCTGGCGGACCAGCCGCGGGCGGGCCGGCACTCGTCGGCCCGCGGCCCGCAGGTCGACCACCTGGCCGTCCGGGCCCTCGGCAACCGGGGCGAAGCCGGCCGCGCGCAGGGTGTCCAGCACTTCGGCCAGCGGCCGGGGGCTGAC
>DASXTS010000341.1:0-2797 GCA_036505275.1 Pseudonocardiaceae bacterium | reverse complement strand
GCTCGTCGTTCGCCGCCGTCACGCTGCCGCCGAGCCGGCGCGAGGCCAGATCGGGCAGGGCGGTGAAGTCAGGCGCCGCCGTGTGCTGGCCGCCGGCCATGAGCACGCTCCTTTCCTTGTCGGCGGGCGCGTCGGCCGGGCTCATGGCCGGCCGCCGCCGCGGACCGAGGATCGCCGCTCAGCCAGTCCGCGGCCAGCCGGCGCGCCACCTGCTCCAGCAGCGGTCCGGCCATCGCCATCGAGCGGTCGGGGTCCGGCTCGAGGTCGGCGAGCGTGTACGCCGCTGCGATGCCGGCCGCGGCCAGCTCGTCGCCGCTGAGCAGGCTGCGCCCGGCGACCGCCACCACCGGCGTTCCCGCAGCGCGCGCCGCGGCGGCGACCCCGGCCGGTGCCTTGCCGCGCAGGGTCTGCGCGTCCAGCGAGCCCTCGCCGGTGACGACCAGCCGGGCGCCGGGCAGCCGGTCGGCGAACCCGGTCAGCTCCAGGAACAGCTCGATCCCGGGCCGCATCCGGGCGCCGAGCACGGCCATGGCGGCGAAGCCGGCACCGCCGGCCGCCCCGGCGCCGGGCAGGTCGGCGGCCGGGTGCCCGTGCGGTCCGGCCGGCGTGCCCAGGGCGGCCGCGACGGCGGAGGACCAGCGGGCCAGGCCCGCGTCGAGAGCCTCGATGTCGGCGGGCGCCGCCCCCTTCTGCGGCCCGTACACGGCGGCGGCCCCGTTCGGGCCGAGCAGTGGATTGTCGACGTCGCTGGCCAGCAGCACGTCCACTCGCCGCAGGGCGGGGTGCAGGCCGGTCAGGTCGACCCGGTCCAGCCGGCGCAGTGCCCCGCCGCCGGGCGGCAGTTCCGCGCCGCCGGGGTCGAGCAGCCGCGCCCCGAGCGCGGTCAGCATCCCGGCGCCGCCGTCGGTGCTGGCGCTGCCGCCGATGCCGAGCACGACGTGGGAGCAGCCGGTGTCGAGGACAGCGCGCAGCACCTCACCGACCCCGGCGCTCGATGCGGCCAGCGGGGCCAGCCGCCCGCCTGGCAGCCGGTGCAGCCCGCAGGCGTCGGCCAGCTCGACCACCGCCAGGTCGCCGCGGACCGCGTAGGCGGTGTCGACCGCCTCCCCGGTGGGACCCGAGACCCGCACCCGGACCAGGCCGAAGCCGGCGCCGGCGGCCGCGTCCAGGGTGCCGTCCCCGCCGTCGGCGACCGGGATCCGTACCACCTCGACCCCCGGCACCGCGGCCCGCAGGCCGGCGGCGACGTGCGCGGCCACCTCGGAGGCGCGCAGCGACCCCTTGAACTTGTCCGGGGCAACCAGGACGTGCACGACCGCAGCGCCCCCTCAGTCGAGCAGAGCGATCGCGGTGGGGGCGTCCTGGCGCCGGACGGCCAGCTCCTCGAACTCGACGACGTTGTCGATCTCGGTCCCCATCGAGATGTTCGTGACCCGCTCCAGGATCACCTCGACGACCACCGGCACCCGGTGTTCGGCGGCCAGCTTCTGGGCCTCCTGGAACGCCGGCAGGATCTCCTCCGGGTCGTGCACCCGCAACGCCTTGCAGCCGAGCCCTTCGACCACCTTGACGTGGTCGACGCCGTACCCGTTCAGCTCGGGCGCGTTGATGTTGTCGAACGAGAGCTGCACGCAGTAGTCCATGTCGAAGCCGCGCTGGGACTGCCGGATCAGCCCGAGGTACGCGTTGTTCACCAGCACGTGCACGAACGGCAGGTTGAACTGCGCGCCGACGGCGAGCTCCTCCATCATGAACTGGAAGTCGTAGTCGCCGGTGAGCGCGACGACCTGGGCCTGCGGGTCGGCCACGCACACGCCGAGCGCGGCCGGCACGGTCCAGCCCAGCGGGCCCGCCTGGCCGGCGTTGATCCAGTGCCGGGGCCGGAACACGTGCAGGAACTGGCCGGCGGCGATCTGGGACAGGCCGATCGTGGTGACGTACCGGGTCTGCGGGCCGAACGCCTTGTTCATCTCCTCGTACACCCGCTGCGGCTTGATCGGCACGTTCTCGAAGTGGGTGCGCCGCTGCAGGGTCCGCTTGCGCTCCCGGCACTCGCCGACCCATCCGGACCAGTCGGGCAGCGCTCCGGCCGCCTTCCGGTCCCGGGCCACCTCGATGAGCCTCTCCAGCGCCGCGCCGGCGTCCGAGACGATGCCGTAGTCGGGCGGGAACACCCGCCCGATCTGGGTCGGCTCGATGTCGACGTGCACGAACGTGCGGCCGCGGCGGTAGACGTCCAGGCCGCCGGTGTGCCGGTTGGCCCACCGGTTGCCGATCCCCAGCACGAAGTCGGCGGCCAGCATGGTGGCGTTGCCGTACCGGTGCGAGGTCTGCAGCCCGACCATGCCCGCCATCAGCGGGTGGTCGTCCGGGATCGCGCCCCAGCCCATCAGGGTCGGGATGACCGGCACGCCGAGCAGCTCGGCGAACTCGACGAGCAGCGCGCAGGCGTCCGCGTTGACGATGCCGCCGCCGGCCACGAGCACCGGGCGCTCGGCGCGCAGCAGCAGGTCCAGCGCCTTCGCCGCCTGCGCCCGGGTCGCCCACGGCTTGTGCACCGGGAGCGGTTCGTAGCTGTCCGGGTCGAAGTCGATCTCGGCCAGCTGCACGTCGAACGGCAGGTCGAGCAGGACCGGACCGGGACGCCCCGACCGCATCAGATGGAACGCCTGGCCGAACGCGCCGGGCACCTGCGCCGGCTCCAGTACGGTCATCGCCATCTTCGTCACCGGCGCGGCGATCGAGGCGATGTCGACGGCCTGGAAGTCCTCCTTGTGCAGCCGGGCCACCGGGGCCT
>DASXTS010000340.1:0-13177 GCA_036505275.1 Pseudonocardiaceae bacterium | reverse complement strand
AGGGTAACCGACACTGGTGGCGAGTCAGCTGCCGCGATGTCATCAACCGTGAGCGCTTCCTGACCGTTCTGATCGATCGCGACCGGGTAGTACTGGTCGGCCCTCCCGGCGAGACCGCCGTGCTGTCCCCCGTTCAGGTCGGGCAGCTTTCCGACGCGCTGCGCCAGGCCGCTGACCAGGCAGGAGGGTGAGGATCAGGTGGACCACATCCTTGGTCAGATACTGCGGCAAGCCGTCTGGGAGCGGCTGGACATGCTGGACGCGCTGGCGGCCAACGCCGACGGCCCGTCGCTGGCCTCCGTGGCCCGCACCGAGCTGCCCAGGTTGACCGACGGCTGGCGCACTCTGCTGCGGGCACACGAGCCGAACGCCAAGGGCAACTGCCCGAACTGTTCGTCGAGGTGGCGCGCCCAGAAGGCGCCGTGCTCCGTGTGGCAGGCCGCCCACCAGCACCTGATCGCGCCAGAGCAGCACGCCAACCCGAGCGCCAGGCTGCCGCGCGCGAGGGCCGTCGCAGCGCCCGTTCCCCAGGTCCGGCGCGCCGCGCTGCACTGACCGCGGCCGCCTCCACGACAACTCCACAGACCGGCGGACTCTCATGCTCCGGAAATCCCCCACCCGGACGACAGGGGAGCCCCGCCTGTGGCCGGTGATCCGACTCGCCCGTGCCCCCGACCGCGGCGATCCGGATCACCGGCCACCCCCGACATCCGTGGGTCGGCGCTGCGCCCCCGACCGGCGTCGACCCGCGGACCCGAACCTAACCTCCTCCCGCTGTGTGGTGTGGTCCCGGGCTCGCCCGGGACCACACCTCCATATCGGCTAGCGGACGGTTTATTGCGCCAAGTTGCTACCTTTTGTCACTCGTTCGGCTTATTGGCTCGGGCTACGGCCAGGGCGAGCCGGCCGGGTGTACCGGCAGCACCTGCCGAACCGATGGGGGCCGACGGTCGCGGAGTACCGGCCACCCGACCCGCTCATCGGTGAGTCGGTGAGTCGGTGAGTCGGTGAGCACACTACCCGTCAGGCCCCAGCGCAGCGTCACTGTCACGGCGGTGTTGTCCCTGACCACGGCGCCGCCCTGGCCCGCATCGATCAACGGCTGCCACGCGCGGCGAATGTGCGGTGGCAGATAGAGCGAGTCCCAAATGCGCGCGAGCTCGCGGCCGTTGATCAACATCCGCTGATCGTCAAGGCTTCCCTCGCGCAGCACGATCTCGTACAACCGCGCCCTGCGACCGGGGTCGGCGAAGTCCCACTCGACGTTCTCCGGGTCGGGGCCGCTCCAGTAGATGCGCAGGGGCAGGCGCACGGTGCCTGTGGTCGGGCCGCGCAGCTCGTCCAGGGTGCGTGGCAGCTCGACGTCCCGGATCCAACCGGGGCGCGGCCGCTGCGCCGGCGAGCTGTCCACGTCACTTAGGTTAGCCGGTGGCCGTGATCACGTCGCGGTACCAGTGGAACGAGGACTTGGGGGTACGGACCTGGGTCTCAAAATCCACGTGCACGAGACCGAACCGCTTTGCGTAGCCCTCGGCCCACTCGAAGTTGTCCAGCAGCGACCAGACGAAGTAGCCGCGGACGTCGACGCCGGCCGAGATGGCGGAGTGCATCGCGCGCAGGTGGGTGTCGAGGAATGCGATGCGGTCGGGGTCGTGGACGGCGCCGGTGGGGCCGGGCGCGTCGTCGTAGGAGCAGCCGTTCTCGGTGATGTGGATCGGCGGCAACTGCTCGCCGTACCGCTCGGCGAGGCCGACCAGCAGGTGGTGCAGGCCCTCCGGTACCACCGGCCAGCCGAACGAGGTGGTCGGGTAGCCTTGGATGGGCGTCAGCTCGAATGGCAGCGGGGCGTCTTCCGCGGGCGCGGCGAGCCTGGTTGGGAAGTAGTAGTTGACGCCGAGAAAGTCGATCGGCGCGGTGATCGCCTCCCGGTCGGCGTCGGCGAGTTCGGGCAGGGCGGTCGTCTCCGGGAACGCCTGCCGAAGCCCGTCCGGGTAGGCGCCGAGCAGCAGTGGCTCGGTGAACAGCCGGTTGTAGAGCCCGTCGAACGCGGCCGCGGCGGCGAGGTCGGCCGGTGCGCCGGTGGCCGGCCAGGCCGGACTGTAGTTGTTCGTGATGCCGACGCTCTGGGCGCCGCGGGCGCGCAGCGCCTGCACCGCCAGCCCGTGGCCGAGCAGCAGGGTGTGCGCCAGCGGCAGCGCGCCGGTGAGCAGGGCATGGCCGGGCGCGTGCACGCCGGTGGCGTAGCCGCACAGCAGGTGCACGATCGGCTCGTTGAGCGTGATCCAGTGCTGCACCCGGTCGCTGAGCGCGTCCGCGACCACCGCCGCGTACTCCGCGAACCGCTCCGCGGTGTCCCTGGCCAGCCACCCGCCGGCGTCCTCGATCGGCTGCGGGGTGTCCCAGTGGAACAGCGTGGCCATCGGCACGATCCGTAGCTCGCAGAGCGCGTCGACCAGCCGGTCGTAGAACGCCACGCCGTGCGGGTTGACCGGCCCGCGCCCGTCCGGCTGGATGCGCGGCCACGCGATGGAGAACCGGTACCCGCCGGCGCCCAGCTCGGCCATCAGCGCCACGTCCTCGGCCCACCGGTGGTAGTGGTCGCAGGCGATCTCACCGTTGTCCCCGTTGGCGACCCGGCCGGGCTGCGCGCAGAACGTGTCCCAGACCGACCGGCCGCGGCCGTCCTCGTCCACCGCCCCCTCGATCTGGTAGGCCGCCGTGGCCGTACCCCACAGGAAGCCGGCGGGAAACGCCGGCAGCGGCTCGCTCATCCCGTACACCTCCACGCCCAAGTGGCCCGCGTGTCCGCGTGTACGGACACGTATGTCCGGCGGTTGCGACACATTGCAATGTGCCCCAACAGCCGACTCACGTGTACGGCCGCGCGGACACGCGGGTTAGCAGAAGGTACGGCGCTCGCCGCGGTAGGTGGGCACTGAGTCGACCACCGTGTCGCCACGGACGAGGTGCAGCTCGTCGAATCGCTCGCAGAGCTCGCCGGCCTTGGCGTGGCGGAACCACACCCGGTCACCGACGGCCAGGGCGGCGGCGGCCGCGCCGGCGACCGGCGTCTGCACCTCGCCGGCGCCCTCCGAGCCGAGCAAACGCAGCCCCGGCGGGTGCACCGGGGTCGGCAGCCGGTCCGCGCCGGCCGGTCCGGATGCGATGTACCCGCCGCCGAGGACGGTGGCCATGGCGGGGGCCGGGCGCCGTACCACCGGCAGCGCGAAGAAGGCGGCCGCCCGCGGCCGAAACCCCGTGTACTGGTCGAACAGGGTCGGCGCGTACAGGCCGGAGCCGGCGGCCGCCTCGGTGCACACCCCCTCGGCCGCGGTGCGCTCCAGGCTGCCGGTGCCGCCGCCGTTGACGAACTCCAGCTTGGCGACGTCCGCTACCGCGGCCACCGCGGCGGCGCGGCGCGCGGCCAGCTCGGCGGCCGAGCGCTGCTGGATCCAGCGCAGAACGGCGCCGCGCACCGGCTGGCGGGCCGGCGCGTCACCGATGCCGGCGATCTGCCCCTCGTAGGCCATCATGCCGACCAGCCGGAACCCGCGCCGTTCGGCGATCAGGCGGCCCAGCACCGCCGCGTCGGCCACCTCGAAAACCGGCGATCGCCGCGGGCCGATGTGCAGCCGGCCGCCGAGGAGCCGGCGCAGCGGCCGCCAGGATGCGTCCAGCTCGAGACACACCCTGATCTCGGGGTGGTGCGGCCCCAGCACCGCGTCCACCAGGTCGAGCTGCGCCGGCGAGTCGACCACGATGGTGATGGCAACCCGGCACGGGTCATCCCGCGCGAGGGTGCGCAGCGCGCCGCGATCGGTCGTGGGGTAGGCCACCAGCACGTTGTCGGACACGCCGGTGCCGGCCAGCCACAGCGCCTCGGCGAGGGTGTAGGCCAGCACGCCGTCAAAGCCGGGCAGGGCGAGCGCCCGCGCGATCAGCGTTCGGCTCCGCACCGACTTGCTGGCCAGCCGCACGGGCAGCCCACCGGCGCGGCGCACCAGCTCGGCGCCGTTGGCGTCGAAGGCGTCCAGGTCAACGACGGCCAGCGGCGGGTCGAGCGCGGCTGTCGCGGCGTCGTAGCGGTCGAACGCGCCACGTACGTCGCTGGGGGCGGGCCGGGTCACGGCGTCGACGGTAGTGGCCGAACCTGTGTTGGCATGAATACTTCTCACATACTGCGCGGTCGCATTGCACGCCATTCGGCCCACAGACCGGTTACTTG
The DNA here is from genome assembly GCA_036505275.1 of Pseudonocardiaceae bacterium. Classification (GTDB taxonomy): domain Bacteria; phylum Actinomycetota; class Actinomycetes; order Mycobacteriales; family Pseudonocardiaceae; genus DASXTS01. Next base: position 8,952 of record DASXTS010000340.1, on the reverse strand, counting down.
AACGTTCATACAATGGGTGATTGGTCCATCGCGGCATGGCACAGGGGCTCGGCATGACCATCGGGCGGCACGGCTACCGCGGCGGAGTGCCCGCCTCGGGGCTGCGCCGGCTGCGCGGCACGCTGCTCATCCAGGCCGGCCCCGCCCAGGCGGCGCACATCGCGAGGTGGGCCGACCGGCCGGGCGGCGGTCTCGTGCTCACCGGCCGCGACGGCCTGTCCGCCGCGCAGGCCCTGATCGGCGACGGCTTCAGCCGCCCCGTACTGGTGGACGCGGGGCGCTACCGCAGCTCGAGGGTGCGGCCGAAGAGCCAGCTGAGCCAGTCCTGGGTCGACTGGCAACGCGCGGCCGGGTTGCCGGCGGCGCTGACCGACACCGGGTACATCGCACACGGCGACGGCGAGGCCCTGCACTCGGTGCTCGATCAGGCGGCCTGCCTCGGGCCCGGCGTGGTCGCGGTGCTGCCGCTGCACGCCTCCTGGCTGGTGGACGACATCGAGCGGCTGTGCGCCGAGGTCGCCGCGGTCGAGATTCCGGTGGCACCGGTGATCGAGAGCGGCGGCGACCCGTTCGCCGTGATGGCAAGCGTCGAGGGGCTGCTGCGGCTGGTGTCGACCGGCGTGCCGGTGATCATGCTGCGGGCCGACGTCAGCGGCCTGGGCATGCTGTGCTTCGGCGGGTACGCGGCCGCGGTCGGGCTGCGGCACAACCTGCGCCGCGGGCCGGTGCGCCGTGGCCGGCAGGAACCGCTGTCGGTGCTGGTACCGCAGTTACTGCGGTTCGTGGAGCTGGACCGGCTGGACGCCGCGATGCTGGCCGACCCGGAGTCCGGGCTCTGGCACTGCGACTGCGAGGTGTGCGCCGGCACCGAGCTGAGCTGGTTCGGCATGACCGGCGGGCTGCCCGAGGCGGCCGACGCGCACGCCATCGCGGCGCTGCTGCGGCTGCGTGAGGCCGCGCTGGCCGCCGGCGCCGGAACCAACCTCTGTCGGGACCAGTGGGGACGGCGCTGCGCTGGCGCTTTGCGCCGCCATGCCGAGCTTGCCGCGGTGCTGTACGGCCTGCCGCCGCAACCGGCGCTGAACGTCTGGGTGACCGCAGCGGGCCGCGCCGGCCTCGGTCAGCAGACCTCGGCGAACAGCCTGTCGTAGACCACCTCGTGCACCCACCGGCTGATCGTGGACGAGCCGGCGGTGGCCAGCCGCCCGCCCCGGCCCTGCTGGACGAGGTCGACCCGGTCGCGGTCGGCGGTCGCCACCACCGAGGCGCCGTAGAAATCGGCCTGCGCCAGGCAGGCCGGATCGCGGGCCGGGCCGGGCGGCAGCAGCAGCGCGGTCGGCGCCAGCCCGCCGAACGGGGTGGCCGCGATGAGCGCGGTGCGCCAGTGCCGCGCCGAGGCGATCACGCCACGGATCCGCACCGCCGGCTCCGGCGCCGTGTCGGCCAGTTCGGGCCAGCACCACATGGCCACCGACAGCCGGTCGGTGACCGGGCCCCAACCGCGCCGAATGCGGTCGAAGTGCACCTCGGCCAGCAGCTCGGCCACAATGATCACGCGCCGGCCGAGCACGGTCATGGGCTCAAGCACCCAGCCGTCCCAGCCGAACTCGACGGCGACCTGCGGCGCGAAGCGGTCGGGCAGCGGAGGGAGCTCGACCGGCGGCATCGGTGGTCGGTCGGCCGCGGTCGGCACCACGGACGGCGTCCCGGTAGCCGCGGCCCCCGGTCCCGCCGCCACTCCTGGAGCCGTTCCCGATGTTCCCGACGAACCCTCTGAAGCAGTCCCCGCATTCCCTGCAGCCCCCCCGGAGGCCCTTGCCGACGCTCTCGCCGAAGCGCGAGTCAGGTCGCTCACGTTTGTCACCTCGCACACCAGTCAGCAGGCTGGGTGATCGACGTAACTCGCTTGGCGGTCGCGCCGATCGGTTCGGGCCTATTAGTGCGTACCAAGTAGCCCGGCCTCTGCCCTATCGGCAGCTTGGGCGGTTGCGACCGACGGCGCGCGCCGGTCGGTGACCGGTCGGCGGACTTCACACCAACGGGTACGCGGGCCGTCGCCGCTGTCGACGGGCGGTTGCTCCGAACGGGTCGGCTAGCCGGCTCGGCACGTCGGGCCTGGGCCGCTCTCATTCTGTAGCCGGTCGAGCGCGGTGAGTACGTAGGTGTACCTACGGCCCGACTTGGCGGTGGCGTCGGTAAAGGTCTGCACCCGGCCCTGGGTCGCCCGCACCGCGGCGAGCAGGTGCGACGCGTCGGCGAGTTGGCATGCCTGCACGCCCACCGCGCCGTCGAACCGGTACACCGCGAACGAGGTGGCGCGGGCGCGCGGATCCGAGGTGTCCTTCCAGCGCAGCGTCACTCCCGCGGCGGTGCGATCGAGGTCCGCGATCCGGGGGCGCTGCGGTGGTTGACGGCTGGCGCCCGGGGTGGGGCTGGCCACCGGCACCAGGGCCGACCGCTCATAGTGCTCGGCCACCAGCAGGTCCATGTGCCCGAGCCGGTTCGCGCGGACGTCCTTGGCACTGAAGTAGACGTCGCCGCGCACCTGCGGATACGCCCGGTTGAACGTCAGGTGCCTCGACAGTTCGGCCGGCTCGGACCACGCCGGGGACTGGCTGGAGGTACCGACCTTGTAGTTGGCCTGGCCGACGAAGAGCTGCACGTCGGTGCCGTCCACCTGCGCCGACCACCACCGGACCACCTTGGCGTAGTCGGCCGGCGGAAAGCCCATGGTCCAGTACACTTGCGGCACGACGTAGTCGATCCACTCCTCGCGCACCCAGCGGCGGGTATCGGCATACAGGTCGTCGTAGGTCTGCACGCCGGCCGTCGTGTCCGAGCCCGCCTGGTCCTTCGCCCGGTTGCGCCACACCGCGAACGGGCTCACGCCGAACACCACCCACGGCTTGGCGGCATGGATGCGCCGGTCCAGATCGCGGATGAGCCGGTCGTTGTTGTCCCGCCGCCAGTCGGCCTTGTTCGGGAACTGCGCGGCGCCGTAACGCCGGTAGCTCGCCTCGTCGTCGAACTGCTGGCCGGCGACCGGATACGGGTAGAAATAGTCGTCGAGGTGCACGCCGTCGATGTCGTAGCGCTGCACGGCGTCCATCACCGCGTTCTCGACGTGCGCGCGGACCTCCGGGATGCCGGGGTTGTAGTACAGCCGGCCGTCGTAGGTCACGATCCAGTCCGGGTGCCTTCTGGCCGGGTGGCTCGGCGCCAGCCGGCTCGGGTCGGCGTGCGTTGCCACCCGGTACGGGTTGAACCACGCGTGGAACTCGAGGTTGCGGGAATGGGCCTGCCCGACCATGAAGGCCAGCGGGTCGTAGCCGGGATCCTGGCCCTGCACCCCGGTCAGCCACTGCGACCAAGGCTCCACGGTGGACGGCCAGAACGCGTCCGCGGTCGGTCGCACCTGGACGATCACCGTGTTCAGCCGGCGGCGCTGGACGTCGTCCAACCACCTCAGGTACTCGGCCTGCTCCCGCGCGACCGGCAGGCCGGCCCGGGACGGCCAGTCGATGTTGAAGGAGGTCGCGATCCACTGGGCGCGCAGCTGGTGCTTGGGGGCGGCCGGATCCGGCGCAGAACACGGCAGGGTGTTCGCCGGGTCCGCGTTGGCCGTCGTGGCCGCCGATGGCACCGCGAGCAGCATGCCCAGCGTGGCCGCGACGGCCGTGACGGCACGAGTGGCTTCGGACCGCAACGTGATCACCCCATTGCGCGTGAACAACTGATCACGTCGGAGTGTGGCAATCCGGGTACGCGCTGTACACATCCGTCATCCTGACGGGCGTCCCAGGGCATCGCGGGCTGTCCATCCACTCTCATCGTCGGTCATGCTCTCGGTCCAGGTGGGCGCGCAGGACCCGCTCGACATAGGCCGACAGCGACAGACCGGAGTCAACGGAGTCGTGCTTGATCCGGCGGATCAGCTCCCGCGGCAGGTAGACGTTGAACTGCGCCTTGTCCGGCGCCTGGTCGTTCGCCATGTCTAGTAAGCTAGTAACCTAGGAAGGCGTGCGCACCCGGTCATACTTGACGATGTGGACGGCCAGCGGTTTGCCGAACCGCTGCTGACGGCCGCCCAGGCGGCGATGCACCTGGCCATCCCGCGCACCACGATCGGCGAGTGGGCGGCCGCCGGGCTACTGCATTCGGTGGCCTCCACCGGGCGGTTCCAGCCGACCATGCCACTGGTGGCCGTCGCCGAGGCGCAGGTGCTGCACGGGCTGCGCGGCTGGGGTCTGCACGGTCTGGAGATCCGGCGTGCGGTGCGCCGGCTGAGCGCGGAGTTCGGGCCGTTCGCGCTGCTCTCGCAGCGGCTGGCCACCGACGGAGTGGCGCTGCTGCGCGACCTCTCGCGGCCCGAGGCGCAGCACCTCGGCACGCCCAGGTGGGAGCGGGTCGTGGACGGCCAAGCCGTGCTGCCGATCATCGTGGACGACCACGTCCGGTACTTCGAGTGGGAGCCGGACGGCAGCCCGAAGCGGCTGACCTTGCGGTCGTACGCCCGGCACGGCGCCGAGGTGGTGCTCGACCCGCGGTATGGCTACGGCCAGCCGGTGTTCGTCCGGACCAAGGTCCGCGTGCTGGACATCATGCGGCTGCTCCTCGCCGGAGAGACCAAAGAGGACATCGCGTACGACTACGAGCTGAGCCTCGCCGAGGTGAACGCCGCGGTACGCGTGCTCGGCGCCGAGCGGGCCGCCGCATGATCCGCCTCGCGGTGGACCGCACGCACGGTCGGCGGTTCGTCGAGCAGTTGCGGGCCGGCGGGCTGGAGGTGACGACCATGGCCGACGTCTGGGGCATCGGCGCCGCCGAGCGGTCCGACGTCGACTGGATCCGCTGGGCCGGCGCCCGCCGGCGGGTGGCCGTCACCGCGGACGACTCCATCCATTTCCTGCGCGCCAAGCGGGACGCCATCGTGGCGGTCCGGCTGCAGGTCTTCTGCTTCCCGCGGCACGTCCTGCCGGTCGCCGAGCAGGCGCGGCGGGTGCTCGCGCTGCAGCCGTCCATGCAGCGGCTGGCCGCCGACCGCCCCGGCCCGTGGGTCGCTGTGCTCTACGACAACCGCGCCACCATCACCTGGCCGGCGCAGTAGCGACCCTACTCATGAGTACCTACGCTAATTACCGGGGAGTAGGGCGAGGGCCGACGTGGTGACCAGGCAGGACGGCGGGCGCCGCCGGCGTGATCCGCTCGGTGTCGGCATGGCGCGGCGGCTGGCCGCGCCGGTCCGCCCGCCGGCAGCGCCGGGTGGCGACCTCTTCGACCTCACGCCGACCGAAGACCAGCGCATGATGCAGCAGATAGCGGCCGAGTTCGCCGCCGAGCAGCTGCGCCCGGCCGCCGCCGAGGCCGACGCGCACTGCCACGGTCCCGTCGGCCTGCTCGAGAAGAGTGCGGAACTCGGCCTGACCATGATCGGCGTGCCCGAGCGGCTGGGCGGCGCCGGTAGCGAGCGCTCCCAGGTGACGAACGTGCTCGTCGCCGAGGCGCTCGCGCATGGCGACATGGGGCTGGCCGTGGCGTGCCTGGCGCCGGCCGCGGTGAGCACCGCGCTCACCCTGTGGGGCGACGAGCACCAGCAGGCCACCTATCTGCCGCCCTTCGTCGGCAACGACGTGCCGGCCGCGGCCCTGGCCATCCTCGAACCGCGGCCGCTCTTCGACCCGGCACAGCCCCGGACCGCCGCACGCCGCACGGCGCGAGGCGGCTACACCCTCGACGGGGTCAAGTCGCTGGTGCCGCGCGCCGCGGACGCTGAACTGTTCGTCGTGGCGGCTGCCGTGCCCGACGAGGGGCCGGCGCTGTTCGTGATCGAGTCGGACACGCTCGGGCTCACCGTCGAGCCCGAGCCGGCCATGGGCCTGCGGGCCGCTGGCATGGGTCGACTGGTGCTCGACGGTCTGCGCCTGCCGGCCACCGCACGCCTCGGCGACGACGATGACTCCGGCGCCGGGTACGCCGAGTGCGTCGCGCTGGCCAGGCTGGGCTGGTGCGCGCTCGCCGTCGGCACCGCGCAGGCCGTGCTCGACCACGTCATTCCCTACGTCAATCAGCGGCACGCGTTCGGCGAGCCGATCAGCCACCGGCAGTCGGTCGCGTTCGCGGTGGCCGACATGGCCATCGAGCTGGACGGCATGCGCCTGGTCACCTACCGCGCGGCGGCCCGCGCCGCGCAGGGCCGCCCGTTCGCCCGCGAGGTCGCGCTGGCGCGCCGGCTGTGCTCCCACCACGGCATGGCGATCGGCAACCACGGTGTTCAGCTGCTCGGCGGCCACGGGTACGTCAAGGAGCAGCCGGTGCAGCGCTGGTACCGCGACCTGCGAGCCGTCGGGCTGATGGAGGGCGGGATGCTGGTCTGATGATCAACCTCGAGGTGCCGCGGAAGTTCGCCGAGCTCGTCCGGCTGGCCCAGCAGGCCGCCGCCGAGGTGTTCCGGCCGATCTCCCGAAAGTACGACCTGGCCGAGCACAGCTATCCGCGTGAGCTGGACATGTTCGCAGCCATCGTGGACGGTATGCGGGCCTCCGGACGGGGCAGCGGGGCGGGTGTCGTGGGGGCACGGCGCGCGCCAACCTCAACCACCGGTGCCGACCCGGTTCGTAATGGCACCAACCTGTCCAGCGTGCTGTCCATCATCGAGATGAGCTGGGGCGACGTCGGACTGCTGCTCGCCATGCCGCGGCAGGGCCTGGGCAACGCGGCCATCGCTTCCCTGGGCACCGCCCAGCAGCGGAACCGATTCGCCGGCAAGTGGGCGGCCATGGCGATCACCGAACCGAGCTGCGGCTCCGACTCGGCGGCCATCACCACCACCGCGCGCCTGGACGGCGACCACTACGTGCTGACGGGCGAGAAGATCTTTGTGACGGCCGGCCAGCGGGCCGACGCCGTCGTGGTGTGGGCGACCCTGGACCGCGCCAGGGGCCGCGCGGCCATCAAGCCGTTCATCGTCGAGAAAGGCACCCCGGGGCTCACCGTCGTCGGCTGCGAGGACAAGCTCGGCATCCGCGCTTCCGACACCGCCACCCTGCATCTCGCCGGCTGTCGAGTGCCGACGGAGAACCTCCTCGGCACGCCGGAGATCGACGAGATCGAGCAGGGCTTCGCCGGCGTCATGCAGACCTTCGACAACACCCGCCCCCTGGTCGCCGCCATGGCCGCCGGGGTGGCCCGCGCCGCGCTGGAGCTGACCCGCGCCCTGCTGCGCGACGCCGGCGTCGAAGTCGACTACGCGCGGCCCCCGCACACGCAGCACGCCGCGGCCGCCGCGCTGCTCGCCCTGGAGTCCGACTGGGAGGCCGCCTACCTGCTCACCCTGCGGGCCGCCTGGCTGGCGGACAACGGCCGGCCCAACTCGCTGCAGGCCTCGATGGCCAAGGCCAAGGCCGGCCGGGTCGCCACCGACATCACGCTGCAATGCGTCGAGCTCGCCGGCGCGGTCGGCTACGGCGAGCGCGAGCTGCTGGAAAAGTGGGCCCGCGACGCCAAGATCCTGGACATCTTCGAGGGCACCCAGCAGATCCAGCAGCTCGTCATCGCCCGCCGCCTGCTCGGCAAGACCAGCGCCGAGCTGAAGTAGCTGGGCGTTAGGCGCCGCCGGCAGACAGCGCGGACATCACCAAGCGCCTCGTCGGTCTCGAGCTTGGCCCACGCTTCACGGTCCTGGCCGCCAAACTGATCGAACCAGCCGCCCCGCCCAGAGCCCTCCTGCCCGTCCGGGTCTTGGACGACTCCGTCGAGCGAGAGGTTTGTGGTGATCACGATCCTTCCCAATTGCAGTTCTCCTTGATCGGTTGTGTCAGTTGCCGCCGGTGTAGACACCGGACTGACGTGGAATTGAGCGCTGCGGCCGCGGTTGGTTCAGGTGGGGTGCGGTGGTCGCGCGGGTTGGGGCTTCGCGGCGCGGCAGGGCGGTAGCAGTGGCGATTCCGACGAGGGTCAGGCCGGCGGTGAGCCATAGGGCGGCTCGGTAGCCGTGCGCGAACAGGTCCGGTGATCGGTAGCTGCCGTGGGTGGCGAGCACGGTGGCAGCCAGCGCGACTCCGAACGCGCCGCCGAGCCGGGACATCCGCGGGGTCACCGACCGCGGTAGACATCCGCCACCGCGTGAACGCGACACCAGTCCGGTGGTGATCGGCGGCGAACCTGACTGACGTCGCGTTCACGGCGCGGATTCACGTGACCTCACCTTTGCCTGCCACGCGTCCTCGCCATCGGCCGGGTATGCACTCAAACTCGCGCTGGTCACCTACTCCTGGCGGTGGCCGAGCACCGCCCTACACGCCAACGACGCCGCGAACGGAGCGGCCGGCCCCAGGGCTGCCTACTGTCCGGGAAGTGACAGGGGCAGGCCGAACCACGCGAACACGCTGGTCTCGAAGCGGGTCATCGCGCAGATGCGGTCGCCGGCGAGCGTGACAGCGAACAGGCCGGTCCCGTGGCGAGCCCCGTCGGGTCCGAGGACCTACGCGCCGAACGCAGGCTGACCGTTGGCCCGCGTGGGGACGAGGCTGTACCGGCGGCCTGCGACGAGCAGGAGCTCCCAGAGTCCGGCCGCGAGATCCCGGCACACGTATTCCGGCGGCATAGGCGGCATCGACATGGCCACGACCGCTATCGGGTCGCGTCGGCCTGAGCTGTGTCAGTCCAGGCAGAACTCGTTGCCCTCGGGGTCGGTCATCACGATGAAGCCGGCGCTCATCGGGGGAGCGGGCTCGTAGCGACGTACCCGCGTCGCTCCCAGCGCGACGAGCCGATCGCACTCGACCTCCAGCGCCGCCATCCGCTCCTCTCCCAGCAGTCCGGGAGCCGCACGGACGTCGAGGTGGACGCGGTTCTTGGCGACCTTGTCCTCCGGCACCTGCTGGAAGAACAGCCGTGGGCCGTGCCCGTCCGGGTCCTCGATGGCCGATCTCGTGTTGCGCTGCTCCTCCGGTA
>DASXTS010000339.1:0-1610 GCA_036505275.1 Pseudonocardiaceae bacterium | reverse complement strand
GCGGTACGCCCGGGTCTGTCCAGGACAGGCGGTCGCCGGTGGGGGTGGTGACGTCGTACCTGATGCCGGCGGGGGTGGAGACGGCGGCGACGTGGTAGCCGGTGGGTGGGGTGGTCGTGCGGCCGAGGTGGAGGATGCCGTCGACGACGGCACCGCCGGGTCCGGTGACGAGCTCAGCCATGGCGGGTCTCCGCGGGTTCGAAGGTGACCGTGGTGTCGAAGGCGGCCTTGCGGGCGGTACGGCGGAACGCGGCCAGCACCGGCCGGCCGAGGGTGACGACGAGCAGTGCGGACAACACACCGCGCGGCACGTCCCAGCCGAGCGAGGTCGCGGTGAAGAAGAGCAGGTAGCGGTGCACGTTGCCGGCCAGCGTGTCGCCGGGGATGAAGGAGAAGTCGCTGCCGAACGTCGCGTAGGGCCAGAACCACAGGTTCATCACCAGGCCATAGGCGATCCCGGAGACCACCGCATAAGCCGCCAGCAGGCCGGTCTCGGCCCAGCCGGTTGCCTTCGGCAACAGGCCGGCCAGGCAGCCGACCCAGGCGCAGGCGAACATCTGGAACGGCATCCACGGCCCGACCCCGCCACTGATCATCGCCCCGCTCAACAGCGACACCGCACCGAGCACGAATCCGAACCCGGCCCCGAACGCCCGCCCGGCCACCACCAGCAGGAAGAACCCCGGCTCGAGTCCCGCCGTCCCGGGCCCCAGGGCGCGCAGGGCGGCACCGACAGCGGCGAGCATGCCGAGCAGCGCGACCACCTTGGCGTCCATGCCGCCCTCGGCGAGCTCGGCGAGTACGACGCCCACCAGCAGCGGCAGCAGCAGGACGAACAACCACGGCGCGTCGGTCGTGTGCCCGATCGCCGCCGCGCCGGCCTGCTGCGTCTGCCACAGCAGCGGCCATCCGAACGCCGACAGCCCGGCCACCGACGCCAGCACGATCGCCGCCGCGCTCCGCGGCCGCACCCGGACCAGCCGGGCACCCGCCACGCGGGCGCGCCCCGGCTGCGTGACCGGCGCACTCACGACGCCTCCTCGAGCGCCGCGGCGACCTCGCCGACGGTCAGGAACGGCAGTGGCGCGAGGATCTTCGCGACCTGCGGTGCGAACGCCGGCGAGCCGGCGATCACGTTGGTCGTGGCCCCGTCGGCGACGATCTCACCGTCGGCCAGTACGGCGACCCGCGTCGCCACCTCGGCCACCAGCTCCACGTCGTGCGTGGACAGCACGACGGCGTGACTGTTCGCCGCGAGCTCGGCGAGGATCTCGACCAGCCGGTGCTTCGCGCCGTAGTCCAGGCCGCGGGTCGGCTCGTCGAGCAGCAGCAGCGGGGGAGCGCCGCACAGCACCACGGCGAGCGCCAGGCACAGCCGTTGTCCCTCGGACAGGTCGCGTGGATGGGTGTCGTCGGTGACGTCCGGCGCGAGCCGGCGCAGGAAGCCGCGGCAGGTCCCGGCCTCGACCCGGAAGTCGGCGTCGGCCTGCGCGCACTCGGTGCCGACGGTTGCCGCGTACAACAGATCGGCCGGCTCCTGCGGCACCAGCCCGACCGCCTTCACCAGGTCCTTCGGCTTGGCGACGGCCGGCGTCAGCCCGGACGTCTCG
>DASXTS010000338.1:0-26412 GCA_036505275.1 Pseudonocardiaceae bacterium | reverse complement strand
TCAGTACGCGGCGTCCTGTGTAGCCGGTGCCGCTGCGCGTGCCGCTGATACAGATCATCCGCTGGAATGCTGCCGTCGGGATGTTCGGGGGGCCCGACGGGTGTCAGCAGCGGGCGATCTCCGCGCGGGCCTGCGTTCCCGCCAGCAGCGTGCGAAGGTCGTCGGGGTCCCTGGTGAGGATGACGTCCCCGTCGTGCGCCAAGGCGGCGACGTGGGCGTCGACGACGTCCGTGGATCGGGCCACCGAGCACAGCGTTCCGAGGCGTCGGGATACTGCCGCGTCGAGGGCGCGTTCGTGGACGCCGATGAGCAGTCGCGCCAGCAGCGCCTGCCTCGGCCCACCCTCGCGCCAGGCCTGCGCCACGCATCCCGAGGACGTCACGAGGTGCTCCCGCCGACGCCGGACCGCTTCGACGAGCGCGGCGACCCGGCGGTCACCCCGGTCGAAGGCGATCAGCGCGCCGGTGTCGAGAACCAGGCTCATGATCAGGCGACGCTGTTTCGCCGTTTCGCGGCGTGATCAAGGACCCGGTCCGCCTCGGCCACCTCGGCCTCGGTGAGGTCGCCGAAGGTCTGTTCCCAGGCGGTGACCGCGTCGGCCAGCGCCTCGTTGCGGAGCCGATCGCGCACCGCTTCCGCGATCCAGGCCGACACGCTCTGCGAGTGCCGGCGGGCCGCCGCCTTGATCGCGGTGCCCAACTCGAGGTCGAACGACACGCTCATCTTCTCCACGCCCACCCGACCATCCTACCGTGGTAGGCCCTACTCTGGTATGCGGCCCAGGTCCAACTCGAAGCTCATTCATGTGGCGGTGCCGATTCGGGCGGGCCGCGCATCCTCAGCACAGTGTCGGCGCCCAGGAACGGCGGTAGTTAACGGCCCATCAACGGTGCAATGGCGGTACTTGGAGGCGCACCATTTTGTTGTGGTGGGGCCGCCGACCGAGCATGATGCGGGTCCATGACGGCCGCCATCGCCGAGCCCGAGTCGGCGCCAGCGACACCGGATGACGCGCTGATCGTCGTCGACGACCTCAAGGTGCACTTCCCGATCAAGCGGGGCATCGTGCTGGACCGCACGATCGGGTACGTGTACGCGGTGGACGGGGTGTCGCTGACTGTGCGCCGCGGGGAGACCTACGGGCTGGTCGGCGAGTCGGGCTGCGGCAAGTCGACGCTGGGCAGGGCGATGCTGCGGCTGGAGGAGATCACGTCCGGATCGGTGATCTTCGACGGCGTCGACCTGGCCACCATGAAGGGCGAGCCACTTCGCCTGATGCGGCGGCGGATGCAGATGGTGTTCCAGGACCCGCTGTCCTCGCTGGACCCCCGGCAGTCGGTGGAGAACCTGCTGGTGGAGGGCCTGCGGGCGCACAACCTGGACAAGGGCAAGCAGGCAACCGCGGAGCGGCTGCGGGAGCTGATGTCGGCGGTCGGGCTGCCGGTCTCGGCGCTGCGCAAGTACCCGCACGAGTTCTCCGGCGGCCAGCGGCAGCGGATCGGGGTGGCCCGCGCGCTGGCCGTCGAACCCGATCTGATCGTGGCCGACGAGCCGTTGTCGGCGCTTGACGTCTCGGTGCAGGCGCAGGTGATCAACCTGCTGGAGGACCTGCAGGAGGAGTTCGGGCTGACCTACCTGGTGATCGCGCACGACCTTGCGGTGGTACGGCACATTTCCGACCGGGTCGGCGTGATGTACCTCGGTGGCATCGTCGAGGAGGCGGCCGCCGACGAGCTGTACGAAGTGCCGCTGCACCCGTACACCAGGGCGCTGCTGTCCGCCGTGCCGGTGCCCGACCCGGTGGTCGAGGACGAGCGGGAACGTATCCTGCTGGCCGGTGACCTGCCCTCGCCGGCGGCGCCGCCGACCGGTTGCCGGTTCCACACCCGCTGCCCATGGCGGCAGCCCGAGCGCTGCGACGACGAGCGACCGGCGCTGCGCTCGGTCAGGGCCGTGGGCATCTCGCCGGAGCACCGGGTCGCGTGCCACTACGCGGAGGACATATTGGCCGGCCGGCTGCAGGCGCACGCCGTGCAGGCCGAGGCCATCGAGCTGGACGACACCATCTCGCCCGACATCGGGCTGGCCGGTCCGGCGTCGGTCACCGAGATCCTCAGCCCCTGACGGACCCCGGTTCGCTGACAGACTCTCAGTTGTGATACCGGTGTGTCGCCACTGCGCGTAACGTCGTTTTCGTGCAGGCCCTGCTGGACCAGATCGGCGCAATGCCGGCGCTGATCGTCATGCTGCTGGTGACCGCGGCCATGTTCGTGGACGCGTCGCCGGTGGCCGGCCTGCTGGTCCCGGGGGACATGCTGCTGGTCACCGTGGTGGCCAGCAGCCACCCGATTCCGCCGGCGCTGACCGTGGTGGTAATTGTGGCGGCCGCGGTGGCCGGCACCCTGGCCAGCTGGACGCTGTTCTTCTTCGTCGGCCGCCGGGTCGGGCCGCGGCTGCGGCACAGCCAGGCCGGCCGGTGGATCGGCGGCGGCCGCTGGGACACCGCCGAGCGGCTGCTCGCCGGCCCCGCGGCGCGGGCGCTGACCCTGGTGCAGTTCCTGCCGGTGCTCAACGCTGTGATGCCGACGGTGGCCGGCGTGCTCGGCATGCGGTACCGGCACTTCGTGCGGTTCGCCGCTCCGGGCGCCTTGCTGTGGGCGGTGTTCTTCGCCGTGGTGGGCGTCTGGGTCGGCCCGGCCACCGCCGCGGTGTTCGGCGAGTCGGGTTCGCCGCTGCGCCTGCTGGTCTTCGCCGCGCCCGGCGTCCTCGCCGGCTACCTGATGCTGGTCTACCTGCGCCGGCAGCTCGCCACGTACCGTGCCAGTACCAGTGCCAGCAACGAACTGCCTGAGCAGCCAGCAGTGCTGTGGCCCGCGGAACTGCTCACGGCACCTCACCACGCATAGTGCTCCGGCGCGGTGCGGTAGCCGGGGAAGATGTCGTCGAGCTTGGCCAGGGTGTCCCCGTCGAGGGTGAGCGAGAGCGCGTCGAGCGCCGTGTCGAGCTGCTCCTGGGTGCGCGGCCCGGCGATCGGCGCGGTGACCGCCGGCTGGGCGAGCAGCCAGGCCAGCGCCACCGTGCCGGGCGGCCGGCCGAGCTCGTCGCACAGCGCCTCGAACCGCTGCAGCTGCTCGCGCTTCGAGTTGATGTCGTCGGCGGCGCGGCCCTGGTAACGGCGCACGCCCTCGCGCTCCTTGCGGAGCACGCCGCCGAGCAGGCCACCGTGCAGCGGGCTCCACGGGATCACGCCGAGCCCGTGGTGCTGGCAGGCCGGCAGCACCTCCAGCTCGACCTCGCGCCGCGCCAGGTTGTAGATGGACTGCTCGGACACCAGCCCGTAGAAGCCGCGGGCGCGGGCCGCAGCCTGGGCGTCCGCGATGTGCCAACCGGCGAAGTTGGACGAGCCGAAGTAGATCACCTTGCCCTGCGCGACAAGCGTCTCGCAGGCCTGCCAGATCTCCTCCCACGGCGTGTGCCGATCGACGTGGTGGAACTGGTAGAGGTCGATGTAGTCGGTCTGCAGCCGGCGCAGCGAGCCCTCACAGGCCCGGCGGATGTTCAACGCCGACAACCGCCCGTGGTTCGGCCAGTCGCTGGTCGGGCCGAGGCCCATGTCGCCGTACAACTTGGTGGCCAACACGGTCTTGTCCCGGTTGGCCGACTCCTTGGCGAACCAGTTGCCGATGATCGTCTCGGTGCGGCCGCGGCCGGCCCCCCAGCCGTACACATTCGCCGTGTCGAAGAAGTTGATGCCGTGCTCGTGAGCCCGATCCATGATCGCGTGCGCGTCCGGCTCCTCGGTCACCGGCCCGAAGTTCATGGTGCCGAGGCACAGCCTGCTGACCCGCAGGCCGGTCCGTCCGAGGTGGGTGTATTCCATGGCCCCATCCTGCCTCGTCACCCAGCGTTCAGCACTGGGCATCGGCATGTATCAGTGCCATGATCGGTTCCTCAACACTGGCGCATCGCCGTGCTAACCAGCCTCGAAGGTGACCGATGTCCGACCAGTTCCCGCCGGATCGACCGCAGCCGCGCCGACCGCAGCAGGGCCGACCGCAGCAGGGCCGACCGCAGCAGGACCGACCGCAGCAGGACCGACCCCAGCAGGACCGACCCCAGCAGGACCGACCGCAGCAGGACCAGCAGGACCCGCGGCCCACCGGTATTCGGAACGTCGACCCGCTGTTTCCCCAGGACACCCTGCTGCAGGAGCACGGCGGCCGCCTGCTGGACCCGGTGACCGCGGTGCGGCGCCCCGACGATGACCGGCGGCTGCGGCCGACGGTGTACGTCGGAAACAGCATGCTGGTGCCGGCGGAACTGGCCGATCGTCTCGACGCGCCGCTGAGGAACGCCGCGGAGCAGTTTCGGCTGCGGCCCCGGCTCGACGAGCGCGACCAGCGCAGGGCGCGGCTGCTGGCCAGTGGTGACAACGGCACGCCGTACGCGGTCCGGGCGTGGTTGCACCCGATCAGTGCCCCGGTCGACGCCGACGCGTGGCCGGTGCTGCAGGCAATGCGCGCCGCGACCCCGCCAGAACGGCTCGCCGACCTCACCAGGGTCGGCCTCAACCACCTGCTCGGCGGCGGCTGGCCGTCGATGCAGGGCACTCCGGTTTTGCCGGGCGACGGCCGAGCGCCCGCCGGACCGATCATCGAATACGGCCAGCCGGGCCGGGGCGGCCGAGCGCCGGTCACGTACGTGGGCGCGCCGCCGCACCGCACCAGGCCGCGTACCCGCCGTCCGGTCGTCGCCGTGCTGGACACCGGTGCGGGTACCCACCCCTGGTTCAACGGAGTGGTGCGCACCGACGTCGACCTGGATGGCGAGCCCGCCGGGCTGCCGCCGTCGGTGCCGGACCCCGAGATTCGCGGGGACATCAGCGGCCCGCTGGATGGCGTGCTCGACACGCACTCCGGGCACGGCACGTTCATCTGCGGCCTGATCCACCAGCTCTGCCCGGACGCCGACCTGCTCGCTATCCGGGTGATGCACTCCGACGGCATCGTGGAGGAGGCGGAACTCAACTGGGCGCTCGCGGTGCTGGACACCCGGCTCGCCCGGCTGCAGGCCGGCCAGGCCAAGGACGGCCACCTCGACGTCGTCGTGCTCTCGCTGGGCTACTACCACGAGTCCCCGCTGCTGCCGGAGGACGACTCGGTGCTGCGCTCGCTGCTGGCCAGCCTCGGCCGGCGCGGCGTGATCGTTGTCGCGGCCGCCGGCAACGATGCCACCCTCCGGCCGTTCTACCCGGCGGCGTTCACACCGCACGACGGCGGCATGGTCGACCGTGTCTGCGAGGACGAGGTACCGCTGCTGAGCGTCGGCAGCCTCAACCCGGACGCCTCGGTGGCACTGTTCTCCAACAGCGGCGACTGGGTCACGGCCTGGGATGCCGGCGCTGCGCTGGTCAGCACGTTCCCCAAGACGTTCAACGGCGGCGCCGCCGCGTCGGTGCAAACCGCGGACCCGAGCGGGCTGCCGCGCCGCACCATCGACCCGGACAACTACCGCAACGGCTTCGGCACCTGGAGCGGCACCTCGTTCGCCGCGCCGGTGCTGGCCGGCCGGCTGGCCCAGGACCTGCTCGACACCGGGGGGCTGAACGACATGGAGCCGGCCGCCGCGGTGCGGCGGGCCCGGTCGGTGATCGCCGCCCGCGACGAGATCGAGTTGCCATGACCGCCGAGGCGCGCGATCCAGCCCCGACGCCGGCGGGTCGAGCCAATGCGGCGTCGGAGAGCGGCGCCGGCCTGGCCGCCCAGATCGCCGCCGATCTGATCGCCCACCGCAGCGGCGACACCCACGCGATGGGCCTGCTGGTCCGCCGGGTCACGCCGCTGCTCTGGCACGTGGCGCGCGGGTTCCGGCTGGACGCGGCCAGCGCGGAGGACGTAGCGCAGAACACGCTGCTGGCGTTCGTCCGGCACAGCGACGAGATCATCGAGCCGCACGCCGCGCTGCGCTGGCTCATCGTCACGGCGCGCCGTGAGGCGATGCGGGCGGTGACCCAACGGGACCGGACCGAACTGGTGGACGACGCGGCCCGCACCGTGCCGGCCCCGGAAACCGACGAACCCGAGCCGGTGGCGCTGGCCACCGCGGCCCAGCGGGTGCTGTGGCGCAATGTCGGCCGGCTCTCCGAGCGCTGCCGCCAGCTGCTGCGCGTGATCGCCTTCGCCGAACGGCCCGACTACGCGACCCTGTCCACCGCGCTCGGCATGCCGGTCGGCAGCATCGGCCCGACCCGCGGCCGCTGCCTTGCCAAGCTGAGGATGCTGCTGGCATCCGACCCGGAGTGGGGAGCGTCATGACCGACAACGACGCGAGGTCCCGCGAGGACCAGCTGGCCGCGCAGCTGTTCGACCAGACCGACGCCGAGCTGCTGGCCGAGCTGGCCAGGATCTACGAGCAGATCGACCCGGTGCCCGAGGGCCTGGTCGAGCGGATCGGGTTCACCCTCACACTGGCCGATCTGGAGATCGAGCTGGCCAGACTGATCAACGAGACCCGCGAGCCGATCGGCGCCCGTGGCGAGGAGCGGGCCAGGACCGTGACTTTCTCCAGCGAGAGCCTGACCACCATGGTCACGATCACCCCGCAGGACATCGGGCAGTTCCGGATCGACGGGTGGCTCGCGCCGGGTGCCGCGCTGGCCGTCGAGCTGCGCACCGACCGCGGCAGCCTGCGCACCACGGCGGACCTGGACGGACGTTTCGAATTCATCGAGGTGCGGGGCGGCCTGGTGCAGCTCGTCATCCATCCGACCGCCGGCAGCGACCTTCAGCTCGCCTCGCCGGTGGTGACGCCGGCCATGGAGTTGTAGCCGGCCGGCGCCCTACAGTTCTGCCGTGGAGCGCGTCGTCGGTCGCAGTGACGGCGGGCTAGCCAGGCTGTCGAGCGCCGTCGATCGAGCGGTCTCGCTGCGTCGCAGGGCGGTGGCCACCGGCGCGGCCGGCCAGCCGGTGCGCGCCGCGCGGATGCTGAACCGAGCGCTTGACCTGCTGCCGGACTCGTCAGCGTCAGTGGTGCGCGCCGTGCGGGCCCGGATCCTCGCCAGCCTGGCCTACTTCGAGGCCGAGCAGGGCCGTGTCGACCACGGCCTCGGCCTGCTGGACGAGGCCGGGCTGTTGGCCGCCGACCTGGACGACCCCTTGCTGCACGGCAACCTGCACGTGCAGCGGGGCTCGATCCTGGTGCGGCGGGGCGCAATGGAGCTCGCCCTGGATCACCTCGACCAGGCGGTGCGGCTGCTCGACGGCTCGTCGGAGGACCAGTGCGCCACCCTGCTCAATCGCAGCGCGCTGCACCTGTACTCGGGCAATCTACGAGCCGCCGACGCCGATCTGCAGCAGTGCATCGACATCGCCACCCGCAACGGGCTGGTCGTGCTGCGCGCCAAGGCGCGGGGCAATCTCGGCTACCTGGCCTACCTGCGTGGCGACCTACCAGCCGCGCTGCGCGAGGCGGATGCGGCGCTGGGCGACCCCGCGCTGCTGACCAGCGCACATCGCGCGGTGTTCATGGGCGGCCGGGCGGAGGCGCTGCACGCCGCCGGCCTGACCCGCGAGGCGGACGCCGACCTGGCCGAGGCCGTCGAGATCCTGCGCCGCGAGCGGCTCACCCATGATCTCGCCGAGGCCCTGCTGGCCCGCGCCCAGGTGGCGTTGCTCGATGCGCGGTGGACGGATGCGCTGCGGCTGGCCCGCTCGGCCCGCCGCCAGTTCGTCCGGCGCGGCAACGCGGCCTGGGGTGACCTGGCCGAGCTGCTCGCCCTGCAGGCGCAGCTCGGCCAGGGCCGGCGGTTGCGTCTCGTCGGGGCGGCCGCGGGTGAGCTGGCCGGCCGCCTGCACGCCAGTGGCCTCGGCGAGGACGGCCGGGTCGCCGCCCTGGTCGCCGCGCGTGCACTGCTGGCATCCGGTGATCCCGCCGGTGCCGCGGCGGCGGTGGGTGCGGGCGGTGTCGTTGGTGCCGCGGATGCGGCGATCCGGCTGTGGCCGGGAGACCGGATCGGTACCCGGTTGCTGGCCCGGCTGGTGCGCGCCGAGCTTGCCGGCGCCAGCGGCGACCGCGCCGGGCGGCAGGCCGAGCTGCGTGGCGGGTTGGCCGACGTGCACCGCTACCAGTCCAGATTCGGCAGCCTGGACCTGCAGACGGCCAGTGCACTGCACGGCCGGCGGCTCGCGGAGATGGGCCTGGCCGACGCCGTCGCGGACGGCCGGCCGGCCGTGGTGTTCGCCTGGTCGGAGCGGGCGCGGGCGCTCACCGCACGGCTGCCGCCGGTGCGCCCCCCGGATGACCCGCACGCCGCCGAGCTGCTGGCCGACCTGCGCGGGGTGCGGACCGCACTGCGGGCCGCCGAGCTGGCCGGGCGGCAGGTTCCCGAGCGGGCCGGGCAGCGGGTGTCCGAGCTGCGCAGACGCCGGGCGGCGCTGGAACGTCAGGTGCGGCAGCGCGCCTGGTTCACCGCCGGGCCGGCCGACGTGTCCCGGCCGGTCGGGCTGTCCGCGGCCCGTTCGGCGCTGGCCTCCGACGACGGCGTGCTGGTCGCCTATCTCGCCGTGCGCGGCCTGCTGCACGCGCTGGTCGTGCGGCGCTCGTTGGCGCGGCTGATGCCGCTCGGCCAGCTCGCCGCGCCCACCGCCGCGTTGCAACGGGTCCGGGCCGACCTCGACGCCGCCGCCCTGGCCATGCTGCCGGCGCCGATGCGGTCCGTGGTCAACCGGTCCCTGGCCGCCGGTCTCGGCCGGCTGGACTCTGCGCTGTGGCGTCCCCTCGCCGGCCTTGCCGGCACCGGTCCGGTCGTCGTCGTGCCCACGTCGACGCTCGGCGCCGTGCCCTGGACCCTGCTGCCCGGCCTGCGCGGCCGCCCGCTCGCCGTGGTGCCGTCGGCCACCTGGTGGCTCGCCGCCAGAGCCCGCCCCACCGGCGACGGCCCCCCGGTGTTTGCCGTCGGCCCCGGTGTCCCCCGCGGTGAGGCCGAGGTCCGCGCCGCGGCCGCGGCCTGGCGGGGGGCCACCTCGCCCCTCGGAAGCTCCCAGCGCGCCCCCCTGCCCCCGGCGTGTTCGCCGGTTGGGTCGCCAGTGTTGGGCGGTTCGGGCGTTTTCGGCGGTTCGGGCGTTTTCGGCGGTTCGGGCGTCTTGGCGCGATCCGGTGCCGGACGCGACCAGGAGCCGATCGTGCTCACGGGCGGCGACGCGACCGGCGGTGCGGTGATGGCCGCGGCCGGCAGGGCGCGCCTGTTGCACGTGGCGGCACACGGCGTGCACGAGCCGGACAACCCGCTGTTCTCCTCCATCCAGCTGGCCGACGGGCCCTTCTTCGGCTACGACCTGCCGCGCGCCGCGGCCCTCCCGTCGCACGTCGTACTCTCCGCCTGCGACCTCGGGCTGGCCGAGGTCCGCCCCGGCGACGAGGCGCTCGGCATGACATCGGCGTTGCTGCACGGCGGCGTCGCGTCCGTGGTGGCCGGGGTCGCCCGGGTCGGCGACGACGTTGCCGGCACCGCCATGGTCGCTTACCACGCCGCCCTCACGACCGGCAGCCGGCCGGCGGTCGCGCTCGCCGACGCCCTGGCCGGCTTGGACCCGGCCACCCCCGCGCCGCTGGTGTGCTTCGGCGCCGGCTGGTGACCTCCCGGCGGCCGTCTTGTACAAGACGCTGTCGGTGCCCCGGTCTACCGTCTCCCGCATGGTTACCACACAGCTCACGAAGATCAGCTCGGTGATCCCGTGCCTGCGCTATCGGGACGCGAGGGCCGCCATCGATTGGCTCGTTGAGGCCTTCGGGCTGATTGAGGCGATGGTCGCGGAGGGCCCCGACGGCGTCATCAACCACGCCGAGCTGACCTGGGACAACGGTATGGTCATGCTTGGGTCCGAGCCGCAGGCGGACGAGCCCGGCCGGCTCTCGTGGCCCTCGGGTGCTGGCTCGGTCTACGTCATCGTCGACGACCCGGACGCGCACCACGAGCGGGCCGTCGCGGCCGGCGCCGAGATCGTGCTGCCGCTCAAGGAC
The DNA here is from genome assembly GCA_036505275.1 of Pseudonocardiaceae bacterium. Classification (GTDB taxonomy): domain Bacteria; phylum Actinomycetota; class Actinomycetes; order Mycobacteriales; family Pseudonocardiaceae; genus DASXTS01. The sequence continues at coordinate 16,395 of DASXTS010000338.1, read as the reverse complement.
GAGGACTACGGTTCCCGCGGCTACACCGCCCGCGACCCGGAGGGCAACCTCTGGAGCTTCGGCACCTATCGGCCGGAGCCGCCGGCCGGCTGACGGCCCCGTAGTGGTCGCTGCCGGCACCAACTCAGGGTGATCTCGGGGAGACGCCCGATCCCGCCACACCCGCCGTCCGGGCAGCCTGGACGGCGAGTCGAGTCACGGAACGAAGGGAAATCCCCGTGGAGATCACTGGCCTGATCACGGCCCTGATCATTGGTGCGATCATCGGCGGCCTCGGCCGCGCGGTCGTGCCCGGTAGGCATCGGATCTCGCTGCTCATGACGGTCTTGGTCGGCATCGCGGCCGCCCTGCTCGGCACCGGCGTGGCCACCGTCCTCGGCGTCGCCGACACCAGCGGCGTCGACTGGATCGAGCTCTTCCTGCAGATCGGCCTCGCCGGTGGCGGCGTCGCGGTGGTCAGCAACGCCAACCGCCGCCGGGCCATCAGCGGCCGCTAAGCCCGGCCCGCTGCCCCATTTTGCCGATCAAGGGCCGGGAGCCGGGGGTGGCGGCCGCGATGACGCAAGCGGTGACGGGAAGCGGTGACGGCGGTGGCAACGGCGAGGATGTGGAATCTCCCCAACCGGACGGGACGATGCCACATCCTCGCCACAACGGATGGCTGCGGAACCCGGACGGCGTCCTCAGCGGGAGGCACGGTTGACGGCCGAGACGACGGCTTTGAGCGAGGCGGCGACGATGGAACCATCGATTCCGACGCCCCAGAGCACCCGGTCCGCCACCGCGCACTCGAGGTAGGCCGCGGCGCGGGCGTCGTCACCGGCCGACAGTGCGTGCTCGGCGTAGTCGAGCACACGCACGTCCACCCCGACCGAGGCAAGGGCGTCGACGAACGCGGCGATCGGGCCGTTGCCCGTGCCGGTGATCTCGTGCTCGGTGTCCTCGATGCGCACCGTCGCGGTGATCTCCTCGTGCCCCTCGCCGTCGTCGGCCACGCGGTGGCGCGCCAGACGCAGCGGCGACATCGACTCGAGGTACTCGGTCGCGAAGATGTCCCACATCTCCTTGGGCATGATCTCACCGCCCGCCGTGTCGGTGACGGCCTGGATGACGCGGGAGAACTCGATCTGCAGCCGGCGCGGCAGGTCGAGGTGGTGCTCCGAGCGCATGATGTAGGCCACGCCGCCTTTGCCGGACTGCGAGTTGACCCGGATGACCGCCTCGTACGAGCGGCCGACGTCCTTGGGGTCGATCGGCAGGTACGGCACCGCCCACTCGAAGTCGTCGATCGGTATCGCGGCCGTCTTCGCGTCGACCTCGAGCGCGTCGAGGCCCTTCTTGATCGCGTCCTGGTGGCTGCCGGAGAACGCGGTGTAGACCAGATCGCCGCCGTACGGGTGGCGCTCCCCGACCGGCAATTGGTTGCAGTACTCCACGGTGCGCCGGATCTCGTCGATGTCCGACAGGTCCAGCTGCGGATCGATGCCCTGGCTGAAAAGGTTCATCGCCAGTGTCACCAGGCACACGTTGCCGGTGCGCTCGCCATTGCCGAACAGGCACCCCTCGATCCGGTTGGCGCCGGCTTGGTAGCCCAGCTCGGCGGCGGCCACTGCTGTTCCCCGGTCGTTGTGCGGGTGTAGCGAGAGCACCACGGCATCGCGCCGCGAAAGGTTCCGGTGCATCCACTCGATGGAGTCGGCGTACACGTTCGGCGTGGCCATCTCCACGGTCGCGGGCAGGTTGATGACTGCCGGCCGCTCCCGCGTCGGCTGCCAGACGTCGGTGACCGCATTGCACACCTCAACGGCGTATTCCAGTTCCGTACCGGTGTAAGACTCCGGCGAGTACTCCCACCGAAAATCGGTGTCCGGATAACGGTCAGCCAGCGACAGCAGCAGTGACGCGGCGTCGGTGGCGATCTTCTTGATCGCCGGCCGGTCCGCGCCGAACACCACCCGCCGCTGCAGGATCGACGTCGAGTTGTAGATGTGCACGATTGCCTTGTGCGCGCCCTCGACAGAGGCGAACGTGCGCTCGATGAGCTCCGGCCGGCACTGGCTGAGCACCTGGATGGTCACGTCGTCCGGCACCGCGCCGTCGATAATGATCTCGCGGATGAAGTCGAAGTCCGCCTGACTGGCGGCCGGGAAGCCGACCTCGATCTCCTTGAAGCCCATCCGTACGAGCAGGTCGAACATCCGGTGCTTGCGGGCCGGCGACATCGGGTCGATCAGGGCCTGATTGCCGTCGCGCAGGTCGACGGCGCACCAGGCCGGGGCCCGAGTGATCCGCCGCTCCGGCCAGGTGCGGTCCGGCAGGCTGATCGGCTCGACTTCCTCGTGGAACGGGCGGTACCGGTGGTACGGCATCGAGCTGCCGCGCTGGTTATTCCACGCGGGCTGGTCGGCGGGTGCCGGGCGGGCCGGCATATGGATCCGGGTGTTCGGCTGACTGCCAAAAAAGTCGGTGGTCATCGGGTGACTCCTGCTGAGTGGGTGGCCGGTGCCATGGCTGGCTTCGGGTCGACCGGCAACACGCCAACTCCGCGACGGGGGGCCGGCCGGTCAGACCCCGTCGCGGCGGCCAAGCAGGAAGGCGCACGCCACGAGGACGGAGGGTAGCCCGGCGCTGCGCGACGTGGAAAATCACTCCCACCATCCGGGACGCCGCGCGCCCTCCGGCACGCGGCGAGCCTCCGCCACGCTGATCACGCCGGGGTGTCGCACCGCTGCGGTGCGTGCGACACTGCCGGCAAAGGCGCCACCGGAGGGGCGCCGTAGGAGGGGGCGATGCGCGACGACGACCGGGAGGTCGAAGAGGAACGGCAGCGCGACGAGCGCCTCCGGCTGCAACGGGCCCGCGCGTTCGGCGTCCTGACCACCGTCGTCCGCACCATTGGCGGCGCGGCCGCGCTCATTCTGGTCGCCTACATCGTGCTGACCCTCGGTGGCGCCAACCCGGACAACGGCATCACGAAGTTTGTCGCGAGTTGGGCCGACACCCTTGCGTTTGGCTTCCGCGACCTGTTCACGCCGGCCGACGACGCTCTCCGGGTGGTCGTGAACTACGGACTCGCCGCGCTGTTCTGGCTGATAATCACGGGCGTCGTCACTCGCCTCCTGCGCCGCCTCAGCTCCCCCTACCTGATCAGCTGACAACCCACCTCACCCCCCAGCCCCCTCCGCCCGCGGCCCCGAACCCGCGTGTCCGCGTGTCCGAACACATGAACGTGCGCGTCGAGCACATTGCCACTGGGTCCAAGGCGTTGGTTTCATGTAGCCGAACGCGCGGACACACCTGTGCGTACGCGCGGACACACCTGTGCGAACGCGCGGACACACCTGGGTCGAGCCCGCGGGCGTTCCGCGCGGCGATGAGCGGGTCCACCGGCACCGTGGTCCCGGCAAGCTGAGCGGCGTCCGCTGTCACATCTAGGCGCCCGCAACGCGGCCGGTAGGCTGGCCGACTGGGTGCGACGCACGAGCTGGAGGTTTCGAGGTGGCGCTCGTCGTCCAGAAGTACGGCGGCTCGTCGGTTCAGAATGCCGACCGCATCAAGCGGGTCGCCGAGCGCATCGTCAACACCCGCAAGGCCGGCAACGACGTCGTTGTCGTGGTGTCGGCGATGGGTGACACCACCGACGAGCTGATGGACCTGGCCCTGCGGGTGTCGCCGGCGCCACCGGCGCGCGAGCTGGACATGCTGCTCACCGCGGGTGAGCGGATCTCGAATGCGCTCGTCGCGATGGCCATCGAGGCGCTCGGCGCCGAGGCGCGCAGCTTCTCCGGCTCGCAGGCCGGCGTGATCACTGACAGCGTGCACGGCAAGGCCCAGATCATCGACGTCACCCCGGGGCGGGTGCGGGCCGCGCTGGACAACGGGCTCATAGTGCTGGTCGCCGGGTTCCAGGGGGTCAGCCAGGACACCAAGGACGTCACCACGCTGGGCCGCGGGGGCTCCGACACCACCGCTGTGGCGCTGGCCGCCGCGCTGGACGCGGACGTGTGCGAGATCTACACCGACGTCGACGGAGTGTTCACCGCCGACCCCCGGATCGTGCCGATGGCCCGCTGCCTGGACCGCATCAGCTACGAGGAGATGCTGGAGATGGCGGCGTGCGGCGCCAAGGTGCTCATGCTGCGCTGCGTCGAATACGCCCGGCGCAACGGCGTGGTCGTGCGTGTCCGCTCTTCGTACAGCAACCACCCCGGCACCTATGTCGCCGGCTCGATGAAGGACCTGCCCGTGGAACAGCCCATCATCACCGGTGTCGCGCACGACCGGTCCGAGGCCAAGGTCACCGTGATCGGCGTGCCCGACCACCCCGGCATCGCGGCGCTCATCTTCCGCACGCTGGCCGATGCCGAGATCAACATTGACATGGTGGTGCAGAACGTGTCCTCGGCGGCCACCGGCCGCACCGACATCACCTTCACCCTGCCGAAGGCCGACGGACCGACCGCGGTCGCCGCACTGCAGGACGGGCGGGAGACGATCGGACTGCAGCAGGTGATCTATGACGACCACGTCGGCAAGGTGTCGCTGATCGGCGCCGGGATGCGCCGGCATCCCGGCGTCACCGCGACCTTCTGCGAGGCGCTCGCCAAGGCCAACGTGAACATTGAGCTGATCTCCACGTCCGAGATCCGGATCTCGGTGCTGTGCCGCGACAACCAGTTGGACGACGCGGTGCGCGCCCTGCACGACGCGTTCGAGCTCGGGGGGGAGACCGAGGCCATCGTGTACGCGGGGACCGGCCGGTGACGGCGCGCCCCACCCTGGCCCTGGTCGGCGCCTCCGGCGCGGTGGGCACGGTAATGATCGACATCCTGAACGGCCGGGATGCGGTGCCGTGGGGGGAGATCCGGCTGGTGGCCTCGCCCCGGTCGGCCGGCCGCCGCATCACGGTGCGGGGCGCCGAGCTGACCGTGCAGGCGCTCGCGCCAGAGGTGTTCGACGGCGTGGACGTGGCGATGTTCGACGTGCCGGACGAGGTGTCCGCGCACTGGGCGCCGATCGCCGCGGCCGGGGGCGCCGTCGTGGTTGACAACTCCGGCGCGTTCCGGATGGACCCGGACGTACCGCTGGTGGTGCCCGAGTGCAACGCGGCCGAGGTGGCCAACCGGCCCCGCGGGATCGTCGCCAACCCCAACTGCACGACGCTGTCCATGATGGCCGCGTTGGGCGCCCTGCATCGCCGCTTCGACCTCCGGGAGCTGGTGGTCGCGTCCTACCAGGCCGCCTCGGGCGCCGGCCAGGCCGGCGTCGAGCGGCTGCAGGCCGAGCTGGCCGCGGTGGCCGGCAAGGGCGTCGGGGTGCGGGCCGGCGACGTGCGCGAGGCCTTGATGGCCGCCGGGCTGTCCGGTGTGGACTCGCCGTTCCCCGCACCGCTGGCGCTCAACGTGGTGCCCTGGGCCGGCTCGCTGAAGCCCGACGGCTGGTCGTCGGAGGAGCTGAAGGTCCGAAACGAGTCCCGCAAGATCCTGGGTATCCCGGATCTGCGGGTGTCCGCGACCTGCGTGCGGGTGCCCGTGGTCACCACGCACTCGCTGGCCGTGCACGCGACGTTCGCCCGACCGGTCACCGTGGCCCAGGCGCGCGACACCTTCGCCGCGCAGCCGTCCGTCGTGCTGGTTGACGATGCCGGGGTCGGCCTTTTCCCGACCCCGGCCGATGTGGTCGGTGGCGATCCGACCTACGTCGGCCGGGTGCGGCAGGCCATGGACTTCCCGAACACGCTGGACTTCTTCGTCTGCGGCGACAACCTGCGCAAGGGCGCGGCGCTGAACACCTATGAGATCGCGGAGGCGGTCGCCGCCGAGCTCGCCACCGGCTGAGCGCGAAACGGCGGCTCGGCGGGCTCTGGGCCCGAGGGCACCGCCGGTTCCGCCTCCGGCGGTGCCATCGGAGCCGCCGGCTCCGCACGACGCTGCACCAGCAGCGCGCCGAGGGCGAGCAGCGCACCGGCCCCACCGGTGGCCGCGAACGCCCACGGGTACGAGCTGGCGTCCACCACGGCGCCGGACAGTGGCGCGCCAACCGCGAGGCCGACGGTCAACGCCGAGCTGTGCAAACCCATCACCAGCCCGCGCACCGTCTCTGGAGCGAGCCGGCTCACGGTGTCCGCGAGCGCGGCCAGCGTGGGCGCGCACAGCATCCCGGCCGGCAGCAGGGCAACACACAGCACCCACCAGGCACTGCCGAACAGCCCGACCGGGATGGTGCACACACCGAGGGCCACCGCCAGCACCAGCCCGTTGATCCCACGGTGCAGCGCGCCGTAGATGAAGCCGCCGATCACCGACGCCAGTCCCCACAGCGCGAACACCAGCCCGGTCAGCGACACCGCGCCGGTGCTGCGCAGCGCCGCCACGATGGCCACGTCGGTGCCGGCCAGCACGATCGTGCAGGCAGCGGTGGCGACCAGCACAGAGACCAGCGCCGGCCGCAGCCAGCTGCGCACCGCCAGCCGGGCAGTGCCGTCGGTCGCCTCGCCGCGCATCGGTGGGTTCAGCAAGTACAGCGAGGCGCCCGAGGCCAACAGGTAGATGCCGATCCCGAGCATTGCGGCCGTGGTGGACACCTGGGTGGCGGCCAGCACGCCGAGCACCGGCCCGATCATGAAGGACACCTCGACCGACATGGAGTCCACGGAGTACGCGGTGCGCCGCTGCTCCGCCGGCACCAGAGCGGCCAGCGCCTGGCGTACGACGGTGAACACCGGCAGCGCGAGCACACCGCCGGCGAAGGCCGCGACCAGCAGCGCGGGGTACGGCAGCCACGGCGCCACGCCCCAGAACAACGCCTCCGCGACGGTCGCCAGCACCAGCACCCGGCGCAACCCGTGCCGGTCCACCAACCGGCCGAGGAGAGGCGCGCCGAACGCGGCGCCGATGGTGGACGCCGTACCCACCAGCCCGGCCGCGGCGTACCCGTGCCCCAGCGTGAGCACCACGTGCAGGGTCAGCACCACGCCGGCCGAGGTGACCGGGATGCGGGCCAGCAGCGCCACCACGGTCAGGCGGGTGACGCCCGGAATCGCCAGCACGGCGCGGTAGGGACGCACGTTCATAGCACGATGGTGGCCCGAGGCACCGACATTCTCCGACCGGTTTTTGCGACGATGTGACATTGCCCCGATAAGACCGGGCCCGGATAGGACCGGGCCCCGATAAGACCGGGCCCGGATAGGACCGGGCAAATGTCACATCGTCGCCGTTACAGCGTCGTCACCCCCCTCATTCACTGGACGCGGCGCCTCGCACTCCTCGGGGTGGGCGGTGCAGTACGGCGTCACACCGGGCAGCCGGTGCCGGTTGGCCGCGACCCAGCCGTACGCCCGCTCCTGCAACCAGCGGGTGGGCCGGTACACGGCCAGTGGTAGCCGAGTGCCCAGCGCGGCCGAGAGCGCCGCGTTGACCGCCTCGGCCCCGCGCGCCAGCCGGCCGTCGGCGCCGAGCCACCACACCGAGGACGACGCCTGCTCCCGGCGCACGCCGGTGGCGGCTAGCACGCCGTGCCCCTGGTAGGGCCGCACGGTCACCTGTCGCCGCCGATCGAGCCGACTCAGCCAGCCGATCAAGCGGGTGCAGAACCCGCACCGGCCGTCGAAGACGATGGTTCCGCGCATTCGTCCAGTGTCCGGCAGCAGCACCTAGGGTTGGCGGCGTGGCGGTGACCGTGGTGGGCATCGGCGGCTCGATCCGAGCCGATTCACAGTCGGAGCGCGCGCTACGGATCGCGCTGACCGGCGCGGAGTCGGCCGGGGCCCGCACCGTCTCGATCACCGGCATGGACCTGGTGCTGCCGTTCTACGACCCGGCCATCGAGCCGCAGCCGGGGCTCGCCACCAACCTGGTCGACGCGCTGCGCGATGCGGACGGCGTTGTGCTCGTCTCGCCCGGATACCACGGCACGGTCTCCGGCCTGGTGAAGAACGCGCTGGACTACATCGAGGACCTGCGCGACGAGCCGCGACCGTACCTGGAAGGGCGGGCCGTCGGCTGCGTCGCACTGGCGCAGGGCTGGCAGGCCGCGGTCACCACGCTCACCGCCCTGCGCTCGATCGTGCACGCGCTGCGCGGTTGGCCAACGCCGCTGGGCGCCGCGGTGAACGTCTCCGAGGTCACCTTCGACGACGACGGCTGCTCAGACGCCCAGGTCGAGAAGACGCTGCGCACCATCGGCGAGCAGGTGGTCGAGTTCGCGCTATCCCGAGGTTAGGACCCGGCGTACGAAGTTGATCTCGCCGGCGACCTGACGCAGTGTCTCGGCGACCACCAGCGAGCCGTGGCCGGCGTCGTAGCGGTAGACCGCGTACCTCTTGCCGGCTGCGGCCAGCGCGTCGAGGTAGTTGTCCACCTGGCGGATCGGGCAGCGCGGGTCGTTCTCGCCGGCCAGCACCAGCACCGGCGCGGACACCGCGTCCACGTAGGTCAGCGGCGAGCTGCGCTCGTACAGCTCGGGCAGTTCGTCGGGAGAGCCGCCGAAGAGCGCCCGGTCGAACGCTCGCAGCGGCTCCATCTCGTCGGCGTACGCGCCGACATAGTCCGCGACCGGCACGCCGGCCACCCCGGCCGCCCAGCGCTTGGGCTGGGTGCCTAGCGCGAGCAGGGTCAGGTAGCCACCCCATGAGTAGCCGAGGATCGCGGTCCTGGCTGGGTCGGCCAGCCCAGTGTCCACCGCCCAGTCGTGCACGGCGGCGATGTCCTCCAGCTCGGTCAGGCCCGGCCGGCCCTCGATGGCGTCCCGCCAGGCCGAGCCGTATCCCGCCGACCCTCGATAGTTCACGTGCACCACGGCGAACCCCGCGTCCACCCAGGCCGCCCTGGTCGGTGCGAACCGGTCCTCGTCGGCGGCCTCCGGGCCACCGTGGATGAAGAACAGGGTCGGCAGCGGCTGCCCGTCGCCGGTCGACGGTGCCGCCACTGGCCTGGCCACCAGGGCATGCACGGCGCCGCCTGGCCCGTCCACCCATGCGTCGGTCAGCTCCACCGAGCCTTCCGCGGCCGCCCCCGGCGGGGTGAACAGCACCCGGTCGGTGCCGTCCGGTTCGAGCACCCGCACCTGCGGCAGCCGCGCCGCGGACGACCAGGCGTACTCGATCGAGCCGTTCTCGCGCGCCTCGGCGCCGGCAACCGTGCCCCTCGCAGTGTTCACGGTGGTCAGCTCGCCGGTCGCGATGTCGTAGCGGTGCAATGTCGTTCGCGCCGAATAGGTGTGGCCGATGAGCAGCGCCGAGCCGTCCGGGTACCAGCTGGCGCTCACCTCGCCCGGCAGGTCGAGCAGCAGCTCGGCCTCGGTGTCGGTGGTCAGGTCCCAGATCATCAGCTCCTCGCGGCCGCGCCGTTCATGGGTCAGCAACAGCCGCTGGTCGCCGGCCACCGGGGACAACTCCAGCGGGTGCAGCCCGCGACCTTCGCCGTCCCACTTGTCGGCCACCGGTGCGCCGTCGGCCACCCTGACCACACGGACGGCCGGGTGCCGCGAGTCCCCGTGCTCCGAGTGCGAGATCGCCAGCAGCTCCTGGTCGCGTGACATCGCCGCCAGGTGCGCGTCCTCCTTGTGCTGGTACACGACCCGGGGCTGGTCGCCGTCCGGACTCACCCAGATCGTGCTGCCGTCGTCGGTCGCCGTGCCGACGGCCACCACGGTGCGGCCGATCTCCAGCCCGGCGGGGTAGCCGTCCGGGACGCCCGGCACCGCCGGTTCGGCCGAGGACGCCTGCTCGGCGGAGGACACCTGCTCCACGGACGACGCCTGCTCGGCGTGGAACGGCTCACTCACCCAGTGCCCGAACTCGTCGCCATCGGTGTCCGCAAACCACCAGACCCGCTCGCCGTCGGGCGGCAGCGCCGAATTGTGCGTTCCGTTCGGCCGCTCGGTGACCTGCCGATGGGTGTCGGTGGCGCGGTCCCAGGCGTAGATCTCCCACACCCCCGACGCGTTCGACAGGTACACGCTGCGGTGCTGGGCATCCCGCGCCGAGTGCGGCAGCGACACCCGCGGCGCGCTGAACCTCGCGCGCCAGCGGGCCTCCGCGGCGTCGTCGTCAAACAGCCGGTCCGGAACCTCAGCGACAGGGTGCTCGGTCACGCCACCGATTCTGTCCTACCCGCGGCGAAGCCATTCGACGTGCCGCCACCAGCGAAACTCAAATCCACTGGGCTGGATCGCGTTTTGGCAGGTCAGCCTCGTTGCCACGTGGCCCTCGGAGCAACGTGTCGGTATCGGCGCGTACCGTGCCAGCAGCCAGCAATACCGATGGGCAGGGGCCGAGGACATGATCACTGCAGTGCACGCGTTGATCTACAGCAGGCAGGCCGACGAGGTTCGCGACTTCCTCCGCGACAAGCTGGACCTGCCGTACATCGACTCCGGCGGTGGCTGGCTGATCTTCGCGCTGCCACCGGCCGAGGTGGGCGTGCACCCGACCGACGGCGCCGGCAAGCACGAGCTGTACCTCATGTGCGACGACCTGGAGCAGACGATGGCGGAGCTCGCCGCCAAGGGCGTCGAGTTCACCGGCGAGGTGCACGATCAGGACTGGGGCCGGGAGACCGCGATCAGGCTGCCGGGCGGCGACAGCCTCGGCCTCTACCAGCCCAAGCACGAGCTGGCCGCCAACCTGCCGCGCTGACGCGGCCGTGTCAGCACCGGAAAGCCCGCCGGCCACCGACGAACGCCCGCCGCCGGCCACCGATGAGCAGATCGAGGCGTACACCGTGGGCACCCCGCGGCGCCTGGACGGCACGGTCGCCCTGCACGAGTACGACCCGCGCTGGCCGGCGTGCTTTGTGGCCCAGGCCGAAGCCGTCAGGGCCGCGCTCGGTGACACCGCGGTGAGTGTGGAGCACATCGGTTCCACCTCGGTGCCCGGCCTTGCCGCCAAGCCGGTGATCGACATCGTGCTCGTCGTGCCGGACTCCTCCGACGAGCCGAGCTACGTGCCGGCCCTGGAAGGGGCCGGCTTCCGGCTGCTCATCCGCGAGCCTGGATGGCACCAGCACCGGATGCTGATGAAACGCCGGGAGGACGGCGACGACGAGAGCGTCAACCTGCACGTCTTCACCGACGGGTGCACGGCACCGCAGCGGGACGTCCGCTTCCGGGACTGGCTGCGCGGCCATGACGAGGACCGTGAGCGCTACGAAGGCACCAAGCGCGAGCTCGCCGCCCGAGTCTGGAAGTACATGCAGAACTATGCAGACGCGAAGACCGCGGTGATCGACGACATCCGGACCCGGTGCGGGGAGCCGCCCGGCCGCTGTACGCGGTTCTGAGTCCCGAGGGCGAGCGGTGACGGTCGCGGCACGGCTCACCGACGCAATGGCCGAGCCGCGGTGGCCATGCTGGCCACGGTCGTGGTGAGCGGCATCTGGTCGGACCGCGTAGGCCGGCGCCGGATCTTCGTCTGCTGCTCCGGTCTGATCATCTGCGCGGCCGCGGCCCTGCTCGCCGCGTGGCCGACCGGGCAGGGCGCCGTCGTCGCCGCGGCCGTCCTCGGCGTCGGCTTCGGCGTCTACACCTCGGTCGACTTCGCGCTGCTCACCCAGGTGCTGCCGCAGGCCACCGACCGCGGCAAGGATCTCGGCATCCTCAACATCGCCAATGCGTTGCCGCAGGTGCTCGCGCCGGTGATCGCCGCGCCGATCGTCACCTCCGCCGGTGGCTACCCCGCGCTGTACGGCACCTCTGCCGCCATCGGCGTCGCCGGCTCGATCCTGGTCACCGCATCAAATCCGTACCGTGACGGGACTGTCGACCTCCGGCATCGGTCATCAATCCGTAAGGGTCGTATGGCGATCTCCTGGTATTGGCTGGGTAGGCCGCAGGTTTGCAAGAACACCGCAGCCAATTCAGGAGGAACGACGATGAACAGGCTGAACGGACGGCACACCCGCCTGGTCGGTGCCGTGCTGACCGGCGTCGCCGGGCTGCTGATCGCCCTTGGCATGCCGGCGTCGGCCGGGGTGGGCGGGCCGGCCTTCTACATCGACGGCCAGCTCTACCGCACCGTCGGCACCCCCACCGACCTGTCCGGTACCGGCGCGCCGGCGTCGTCCTGGGACGTCATCTACGACTTCGGCGGCGAGCAGCTCAACGTCGCCGAGGCGGCCCCGGGCGACACCGACTACAACGGCGGCCGCTGGCAGGTGCACGCCCTGACCTTCCCCAGCGGTTATGACGCCGCCGTCGCCACCGGCGACCTCGACGGTGACGGCGTGCTCGACTCGGCCGAAGAGGTACAGGCGGCCCTGGCCGCCGGCACCGCGGTCGACGCTGGCGTCGTAAAGCAGTTCGAGTGCCCGGCCATCCCGCTGCCAGGGCGCTGAGCGCTCCGGTGGCCGTGGTCGCCCGCCACCGTGGTCAACGAGCGCATGGCGCGGGCCATCCCGGCCGAGCAGCGGCGCGAGATGGCGCCGCCAGGTACCCGCTCGGCAGGCTCGGTGTCCCCGACGACGTGGCCAAGGCGGCGCTGTTCCTCGCCTCCGACGCGTCGTCCTGGATCACCGGCGTCACCCTGGACATCGCCGGCGGTCAGGTGATGACATGAGCCAGGGAGGCACCGATGGCCAACCAGCCAGCCATCCGCGGCTACGTCCTGCGGCCGGGTGAGGCGGTACTCGACCGGCCACCCGAAATCAAGGCGTCCGGCCGCTCCACCGGCGGCAGCCTCACGGTGATCCAGCAGACCATCGACGGCGGCCCGCCGCGGCACATGCACACGCGCGAGGACGAAAGCTGTTATGTCTTCGCCGGGGCGTTGGACGTGGAGTGCGGCGGCGATCGGTTCGAGGCCGGGCCAGGGTCCTTCGTATTCCTGCCCCGCAACCTGCCGCACGCCTTCCGGACGGTTGGCGGGCCAGCCACCGTCCTATTGATCATCACTCCGGGCGGGCTGGACGAGTATTTCGCCGAGCTGCACGCGGCCCTGGACACCAGTGCCGGTTCGGCCGAGGTCAGGAAGATCATGGACAGGTACGGCATCGTGCCGTCCTGAGCAGACCGGCAGCCGCGGTTCGGTAACGATCGATACGTCTGGTGGCCCCGGTGACCGGCGGTTCCCCCGTGCGCTAGGGTGCGGCACCGATCTTCACCCGGAGGTGTCGCACATGGTCACGCATGGTCGTCATCGGAATGCTCAGCGCCGGCACGAGTCGGTCGCCGATCGACGGCCAGCCAGGGGCACGGCCCGGATGTGGCGCGTCGCCACCGCGGTCGTCAGCCTGGCGGTCACCGGACTCGCCATCGTCGCCCTCAGCTCGCCGGCCGGCGCGTACGTGCCGATGGCCAGAGCGACCCTGTACGACGCCAACGGCGTCGAGATCGGCGCGGTGGTGTTCAAGGGTCCCGGCAAGTACGCCGAGCGGATGCGGGCGGACATCGTCGCCCCGAACGCCCCGAACCTCGGCGCCTTCCACGCCCTGCACATCCACACCACCGGCGTGTGCGACCCGGCGCCCTCCGGCACCACCCTCGTGCCCTTCGGCTCCGCCGGCGGCCACTGGAACCCGACCGGGGCGGCGCACGGTAACCACCTGGGCGACCTCCCCAGCGTGCTCCTCACCCCCAATGGCGAGGTGTACTCCGAGTTCGAGACCGCCCGCGTCGACCTTGACGCGCTGCTCGAGGGCGACGGTTCGGCCGTGGTACTGCACGCCGGCCCGGACAACTTCGCCAACATCCCCAGCCGATACATCTCCGCCGGGATCGACGGCGCGGACGCGGCCACCCTCGCCACCGGCGACGCTGGCGGTCGCTACGCCTGTGGCATCGTGGAACTGATCCAGTAACGGCCGGCTACTCCTCGACCACACCGGCAGCATCGGCACGGCGTATCCGGTCGCCACGGTGCCCCGCGTTCAGCTCGCCGTGGCGTCGTGCCGTCCTGACCGACCGGCCGCGGTGGTCCGGTAACGATCGATAGCTCCGGTGGTCGGCCACCCGCACCCGTGCGCTAGGGTGCGGCACCGATCTTCACCCGGAGGTGTGACAGATGGTCGCGCATGGTCGTCACCGGGGCGGTCGGCGCCGGCACGAGGCGGCCGCCGATCGACAGCCAGCCGGAGGCACGGTCCGCATGTGGCGCGTCGCCACCGCGGTCCTCAGCCTGGCGGTCACCGGACTCGCCATCGTCGCCCTGAGTTCGCCGGCCGGCGCGGCCGAGCCGATGGCCAGAGCGACGCTGCTGGACGCCAACGGCGTCGAGATCGGCAAGGTCATGTTCAAGGGCACCGGCAAGTACGCCGAGCGGATCCGGGTAGAGCTCGTCGCCCCGAACGCCCCGAACCTCGGCGCCTTCCACGCCCTGCACGTCCACACCACCGGCGTGTGCGACCCGGCGCCCTCCGGCACCACCCTCGTGCCCTTCGGCTCCGCCGGCGGCCACTGGAACCCGACCGGGGCGGCGCACGGTAACCACGTGGGCGACCTCCCGAGCGTGCTTCTCACCCCCAACGGCGAGGTGTACGCCGAGTTCGAGACCGCCCGCGTCGACGTCGCCGCGATGCTCGCGGGCGACGGCTCGGCCGTGGTGCTGCACGCCGGCCCGGACAACTTCGCCAATGTCCCCAGCCGATACATCGGCGCCCCGGCCGACCCCCTCGCCACCGGAGTCCCCGGCCCGGACGCAGCCACCCTCGCCACCGGCGACGCCGGCGGTCGCTACGCCTGTGGCGTCCTGGAGCCGATCCGGTAACCCCCGCCGGCTACACCTCGACCACACCGGCACCACCAGCACGGCGTATCTGGTCGCGCCGTATCGAAGGGTGCCCGATCGAACCCACTCGGCGCGTACATGACGGGGATGCGGCGAGGCGACGCAGACCTCGTACTGGGGCACCTGAGCCTTCCGGCGCCACTGTCGTGCCCTTTGGCTCCGCCGGCGGCCACTGGAACCCGACCGGCGTCTCCCACGGCTTCCACATCGGCGACCTCCCCAGCGTGCTCCTCAGCCCCAAGGGCGAGATGTACGCCGAGTTCGAGACCGCCCGCATCGACGTCGCGGCGAAGTTCGATGCCGATGGCTCGGCTGAGTGCTGCACGTCGGGCCGGACAACGTCGCCAACATCCCCACCCGATACAGCATCCCCGACAGCACCCTCACCTCTATGGCCGCTGGCCCCGACGCAGCCACGCTCGGCACCGGAGACACCGGCGGCCGCTACGCCTGTGGCGTCGTCGAACGGATCCAGTAGCACCCACTCCGGCACACCGGTGGCCGGCATGCCCTGTCTCCGGACGGCTGTTCCGGGCGGGTCTCCTTGGCGGCCGAATGAGCTGGCAGCGTGGCTGGGTTCGTCGGGGATGGATCGCGGGCGCCGTCAGCCGCACGTGCTCATCGGGAGAGCACCACGTCTGGCGGCAGCTCTGGTCGTGTCTGTTCGGGGCAGCGGGGGGAGCTGTTCACGGCGGCGAAGGCCGCTCCTGCGCCGGCGCTCCAGCCGGATGGGCGATCTTGCCGACCAACGGCTGCCGCGCCTCCCATCCCTACGTAATATCAACTTCGCTCATCGGACCAGGGAGGCCACGTGGACCGATCCCCGGAGGTCGAAGACCTCATTCGGCGCGTGTATGACGGGATGCGGCGCGGGGACGCGGACCTCGTCGTAGGACTCCTGTCATCTGATCGGCATTTCGTTCTGATTGGCACTGATCCAGAGGAGTGGTACGTCGACCGCGACTCAGCCACCAGGGTGTTACGTGAACAACTGGAAGCGACCGGCGGTTTCGACATTGTTGGCGGAGATCCACACGCCTACGGTGAAGGTGACGTTGGGTGGGTCGCAGATCAGGCCTCCATACGCATGCCGGACGGTGCCGAAGTGCCGATGCGCGTGACAGCGGTCGCGCGGCGTGAGAGTGGCAACTGGCGCCTTGTGCAATGGCATGCCTCGGTGGGGATGACCAACGAGGAATCGTTCGGACGGGCGCTGCCAACATAAACTGTGGATCAGTAGCGGTCCCGATGCCCCATGTGACGGTTGATCGGCGACGGCGCCGTCGGCCTGTCCGCGGTGCTGGCCGCCAAGCGGCTCGGCGCCGAGCGGATTCTGCCGATGGGCCGGCACAAAGATCGCACCGACCTCGGCCGCGAGTTCGGCGCTACCGAGGTGATCTCGAGGTGATCGCCGAGCGCGGCGACGAAGGTATCGAACGGGCAAAAGAATCACCGGCGACGGCACGCACACGGTGCTGGAGTGCGTCGGCACGCGCAGGCGTTGGAGACGGCGTTCGGTGTGGTGCGCGACGGTACCGGTCGGGTCGGCGTGCCGCAGTACACCGAGCGGCCGATCGGCTTCGAGATGCTCATGCGCAACATCGCTCGCCGGCGGCGCGTCGCTGGCGCGGGCCTACATCGAGCAGCTGATGCCCGGCGTGCTCAACGGCACG
>DASXTS010000337.1:0-4123 GCA_036505275.1 Pseudonocardiaceae bacterium | reverse complement strand
GCCGGCGATCCTGATGCCGATCAGGTCCTCGTCCACGTCGAACAGGGCGGCGACCGGGAACCCACGGCTGGCGAAGCCGCTGTAGCCGGCCAGCGCGTGTCCAAGGTTGCCGATGCCGACCACGGCGACCGAATGCTTGCGGGTGAGCCCGAGGGTCCGCTCGATCTCGCCGATTAGGATCTCCACGTCGTAGCCGACGCCCCTGGTGCCGTAGGAGCCGAGGTAGGACAGGTCCTTGCGCAACTTCGCGGAGTTCACACCGGCCGCGTGCGCCAGCTCCTCGCTGGACAGCGTCGGCACCCCGTCCTCGGCGCGGCCGATC
The DNA here is from genome assembly GCA_036505275.1 of Pseudonocardiaceae bacterium. GTDB lineage: Bacteria > Actinomycetota > Actinomycetes > Mycobacteriales > Pseudonocardiaceae > DASXTS01. The sequence continues at coordinate 3,801 of DASXTS010000337.1, read as the reverse complement.
AGCACCCGCAGGTAGACCGCAAGACGGGCCACCGTTGCCTCCGGGATCGCACGTGCGCGCTCGCGTGCCGCCGGCACATCCACCGATGCCGCGGGCTGCCCGGCGGTCTCCACAGTCGCCGCGGTCTCCGCGGTCGGACTGCTCGGCCTGGCCGGCGTCGCAGCCTCGCCCTGCGTCGGCTCGACCCCCTCGGGCTGGGCCGTCACGCGGCGCCTCCTCGAACTCCGCTTGGCCGCGAGCGGGCAGAGCGTCGACGACGCTGTCGAGGTCGTTCGAGGCATGCCCTGCGGCGTGACCCCCACACGGTAGCCGCTTGTGAACGCACGCACAAAGTCGCTGACAGCCTGTCAACAAGGAGTGCGGCCGCTGACCCCGCTGATGGTGGGCGGTCAGGTGGCGGTGAAGGAGACGGAGTGCCAGCCGGTGGCGCCGTCCGGGATGGGTTCGGCGCGCCGCTCGGTCTGGGTATAGCCGATCTTGTCCGTGGCGCGGACCTCGACGGTGTGGCCACCCGGCGGCACGTCCAGCTCGATGCGCCACATCCGCCAGGTGTCCAGGTTGACCTCGGTGGCTAGGGTGGCCGCGGTCCACGGCCCGCGGTCGAGCCGGACCTCGACGGCCTCGACGCCGCGGTGCTGGGCCCACGCGATGCCGGCGACGACCACCTTGCCGGCGGGCACCCGCTGGAAGCCGGCCGGACGGTCGATCCGGGACATGGTCTTGATCGGTGCCTGCTTCGCCCAGCCGCGGCGCGCCCAGTACGCGTCGAATTCGCCGAACGTGGTCAGCTCCAGGTCGGCGAGCCATTTGGTCGCCGAGACGTAGCCGTACAACCCGGGCACGACCATGCGCACCGGGAAACCGTGCTCGGCCGGCAGCGGCTCGCCGTTCATGGCGAGCGCCAGCAGCGCACCGCGGTCCGGCTCGAGCACCACCTCGGTGGGCGTGCCACAGGTCCAGCCGTCCACGCTGCGGCTGGCGAGCTGGTCGGCGCCAGCGCGGACCGCGGCCTCGGCGAGCACATCGCGCAGCGGCACGCCGACGAACGTCGCTGTCGAGATGTACGGCCCGCCGACCTCGTTGGATACGCACGTCAGGGTGACCGTGCGCTCGACGAGCTCGCGGCCGCGGAGGTCGTCGTAGCGCAGCGTCAGTTCCCGGTCGACCATGCCGTGCACCCGCAGCGACCAGTCCTCGGCGCGCACCCGCGGCACCACGAGCGCGGTGTCCACGCGGTAGAACTCGGCGTTGCTCGTGAGGAAGGTCGGGGTGCCATCGGCTGCGAAATCGGCACCGGCCGGGATGGCTCGTGCCGGAGCGGCCGGCGCGAGGGGGCCGACCGCCCGCCGGGAGGCCTGCACGTCCACCCGACTGCCCAGCAGCTGCCCGCTGAGCCCGGCCACCCCGGCCGCCGCCGCCGTCACCCCGGCCGCCACCAGAAATCCCCGCCGCCCCGCCATCCCGATGCCCCCGGCGTGTTCGCCGGTTGGGATGGGCGTGTTCGCCGGTTGGGGCGCTTGTGTTGGGCGATCCGGGCGATCCGGGCGATCCGGGCGATCGTCGGACCCGGCGGCCGGCGTGGCACGGGCGGCAGTTGTGGCACGGTCGGAAGCGGTGGCACTGGTGGTAGCACCGGCGGTAGCACCGAGGGTGGCACTGGGGGTGGCACTAGCGGTGGCGGCGGCGCTAGTGGTGGCGGCGGCACTGGCGGCAGCGGCGGCACTGGTGGTGGCGGCGGCAGCGGCGGCACGGGCAGCAGCGGCGGCACGGGCGGCAGCGGCGGCACGGGCATGCAGCCCGGTGAACGCCAGCACGCCGGCCACGAGCGCGACCGCCGGGACCAGCGGCGCGAGCTGGCCGACATCGGGTCGCCGGAGCACAGCGAGGATGCCAAGCACACCCAGCCCGCCGATCAGCACCGCGCCCGGCATCGGCCGCCGTCGCGACACCAGCCCGGCAACGATGGTGAGCAGCGCGATCACCATGGCCATTCCGCCGAGCAGCACCAGCTTGTCGTAGCTGCCGAAGGTTCGGACCGCGAAGTCCTTCACCGGATGCGGCGTGAGGTCGATCGCCGTGCTGCCGACCGCGAGGTATGGCGACGCGCCCGGCTCCACGAGTCCGGCCGCCAGGTGGCCGACCGCCAGCCCGAAGAGCCCGGCCAGCAGGCCGACCAGGGCGGCGGTCGGGCGGTCCAACGCAGGCGACGGATCGTCCCGCTCCGGCGGGCGGACCAGGCCGGGCGTCGCAGTGTCCATGCCGTCCATTCGACGCCGTCGAGGCCGCGGCCGGCCAGTGCCGGCGGCGCGTCGTCAGGAAGAAGTAATCAGCGCCTGGCGCAGCCGCTCCTCCTCGACCTGCCAGAAGCCGTGCTCGACGTCGTCGACGAGGATCACCGGGACCCGGTCGCCGTACTCGGCGCGCAGCTCGGGTTGGGCGTCCACGTCCCGCTCGGACCACGGCACGCCGATGTCAGCGCAGATCCGCGCCACGTCGCGTCGCGCCGTATCGCAGGCCGGGCAGTTCGCCCGCGACATGAGAGTCACCCAATGACTCGCGGTCACGGTCGGCCCGTCACGGCTTGTCACGCAGCAGCGCGCGGCCGATCACCAGCCGTTGGATCTGGTTGGTGCCCTCGACGATCTGCAGCACCTTGGCCTCGCGCATATACCGCTCGACGGGATAGTCGGCGACGTAGCCGGCACCACCGAGGACCTGCACCATGTCGGTCGTGACCCGCATGCACGTGTCGCTGGCCACCAACTTGGCCATGGCGGCCTGGGTGGAGTACGGCCGGCCGGCGTCCTTGCGCCGCGCCGCCGCCAGGTACAGCTCGCGGGCCGCCGCGATGCCGGCCGCGGCGTCGGCCAGCATGAACGACACGCCCTGGTGCTCCCCGATCGGGACGCCGAACGAAGTGCGCTCTCGCGCGTACGGCAGTGCAACGTCGAGCGCCGCTTGGGCGACCCCGACAGCGCACGCCGCGATACCGAGCCGGCCGGCGTCCAGCGCCGCCATCGCCATCCGGAAGCCGTCACCCTCCTCGCCGAGCAGCCGGTCGCCGTCCAGCGGTGCGTTGTCGAACTGCAGCTGCGACGTCGGCGACGCCTTCATGCCCATCTTCCGCTCCGGCGGTGCCGCAGCCAGGCCCGGCGTGTCGGCGCCGACCAGAAACCCGCTGATGCCGCGGGTCGGGTGATCGCCGGTGCGGGCCAGCAGCAGATAGAAGTCGGCCCGACCGCCGTGGGTGATCCACGCCTTGGTGCCGGTGACGCGGTAGCCCCGGCCGTCGCCAACGGCGTCGCGGACGGCCCGCGTCCTGAGCGCGGCGGTGTCCGAGCCGCAGTGCGGCTCGGACAGGCAGTACGCGCCGAGCAGTTCGCCACCGAGGATGTCCGGCAGCCAGCGCTTCTTCTGCTGGTCGGTGCCGTGGAAGGCCAGTCCGTGGGCGGCCAGCGTGTGTACCGAGACGCCGAGCCCGACCGTCAGCCACGCCCTGGCCAGCTCCTCGACGACCTGCAGGTACACCTCGTACGGCTGCCCGCCGCCGCCGTACTCCTCCGGATAAGGCAGTCCGAGCAGGCCGCTGCGCCCGATCGTGCGGAACGTCTCCCGCGGGAACTCGCCGCTGGCCTCGGCCTGCGCGACCCGTGGCCGTAGCTCACGGTCGGCCAGCTCGCGGGTGAGTCCCAGCAGGGCCTCGGCGTCCTCGCTGGGCAGTTGGCGTTCGATGACAGGCGCGGTCATGGCACCGATTTTAGTAGGACGTCCAACTCTTCCGGGCGTGTCCGCCGTTTCGGT
>DASXTS010000336.1:0-2962 GCA_036505275.1 Pseudonocardiaceae bacterium | reverse complement strand
CCGTAGATCGTGGTCTCGACGGACAGTTCCCGCTTCTCGTAGGCCTTGACCGCATCCCGGCCGGCGGCGTCCGGGTCCAGGCAGTACCGCAGGTGTTGGGTGGCGATGCGCAGCTTGTCCGGATCGTGGGTGCTGGCCACGTCCACCAAGGTCTGCTCGGAGGCGGCGACCTGCTCGGTACCAACCTGCCGGGCGGTGCGGGCGATCACCGCGACATGGGCATGCGAGATCCGCCCGGCGCTGAACGCCTCGTCCACCGCCGGCAACTGGCGCAACTGCCGCGCCATGCCAACCAATTGGGAGGCGTCGCGTATGCGTGCGCAGCTCGTGGCGCAGCCAGGCCTGGGTGGACCATGGGTGGACCGGTACGCGTCGAGTTCGTAGCCCTGGGCGGTGCCGAATTCCCCGACACAGTGGGCGAGTTCGATTCTCGGGTTGTGCCGTGGGTGGGAATACTTGCTTTGGAAACTATGGCCGGCGGTGGCGACACACGCAAGCTGCTATGTGCTGCGGATGAGGAACGGACATCAATATGCCGCGTCCCGGCGTGACGTCCAGCCTCAACCGCCGTTTCCGGCAACATCCGCAAGCCGCACCTTCATGCGCTCCTCCACCGCACGCGGCAGCAAATGCGACACGTCACCCCCGTACATCGCCACCTCCTTGACCAGTGAGCTGGACAGGAAGCTGTACAGCGGATTCGTGGCGATGAAGAGCGTGTCCACTCCGGAGAGCCGGTAGTTCATCTGGGCCATCTGCAGCTCGTAGTCGAAGTCACTGACCGCGCGCAGCCCCTTGACGATGGCGCCGATGCCGTGTGTTCGGCAGTAGTCCACGAGCAGGCCGTGGAAGGAGTCGATGCGGATGTTGGGGATGTCCGCGGTGATCTCCCGCAGCATGTCCATGCGCTCCTCGACGGTGAACAGGCTGCGCTTGCTCATGTTGACGAGGACGCCGACGATGACCTCGTCGAACTGGCTTGCTGCGCGCTCGAAGACGTCCAGATGGCCGTTGGTCGGCGGGTCGAAGGAACCGGGGCAGACGGCGCGCCTCATGGCCGGCGACCGTAGCAAACAAGGGTGTCCCCATAACGCCTTGTAGTGATCTGTTCCACATCATTCGGCCACGCGAGCTCGGCGGTGCGGGCTGGCCGTTCGATCGTCAGCAGGGCGCCGGGGGCCAGCCAGCCATGGCCGGCCAGGGAGGCCAGCACCGACGAGAGCGCCGCGCCGGATACCGCATACGGCGGGTCGGCGACCAGCAGGTCAAACGGATCCCAGGCCGGCCGGCTGCCGGCGAGAGCCTCCACGGAGGACGTTCGCACCTCGGCAAAGCCCGACAGGCCGAGCACGGCCAGATTTTCCGCCAGTACCGCGGCGGCGCGCCGGTCGGACTCCACGAACAGCGCAAATGACGCGCCGCGGGACAGCGCCTCGATGCCGAGGGCGCCGGAGCCGGCATAGCAGTCGAGCACCCGCGCGCCGGCCAGGTCGATCCGGGCCGAGATGGCGCTGAACATGGCCTCGCGGACCCGTTCCGAGGTGGGCCGGGTGCCCCGCGGTGGCACCGCGATCCGCCGTCCGCCGAGGCTGCCGGCCACGATCCGGGTCACGGGCCCATTGTCATCCACATTGCGTTCCGCGACGGCGTACTGTCGCGGTTCGCCCACAGATCAGCCCGCGGGAGAACATGTGCCAGAGCCCGGAGTGCGACAGGCCGATGTCGCCCAGGAGATCGCCGCCGAGCAGGCGCAGGTCGATCGGGTTTACGCGAGGGTCGCCGAGATCCGCGCCGAGACGCTGGCCATGCGCGACCGGGCGTACGAGCTGGCCCGCGGCGCGGCCCGTGAGGCGATCTTCGAGCAGGCCGCGATGCTGCACGAGCGGGACATCCTGGTACAGCACAACAACAGGCTGCTGGCCGCGCTGGACGCCGAGCACGAGGGCCTGGTGTTCGGCCGCCTCGACCTGGCGCACGGCGTGCCGGGACCGGCCACGCCGGCCGGCGGCGACGGCGCCGACCTGGAGGACGCCAACCCGCTCTACATCGGGCGGCTTGGCATCCGAGACATCGACTTCCGCACCCTGATCACCGACTGGCGAGCGCCGGCGGCCGGCGCGTTCTACCAGGCCACCGCGCAGGAGCCGATGGGCGTGCTGCGCCGGCGGGTGATCCGCTGCTCCGGCGAGCGGGTGCTGGACGTCGATGACGACCTGCTCACCACCGGCCCGCTGCCGGAGCACATCCGCATTGTCGGCGAGGGCGCGCTGATGGCCGCGTTGGGCCGGGCCCGCGGCGACACCATGCACGACATCGTCGCCACCATCCAGCGCGAGCAGGACGAGGTGATCAGGGCCCCGTCCGCCGGTGTCACCGAGCTGGTCGGCGGCCCAGGCACCGGCAAGACCGCGGTGGCGCTGCACCGGGTGGCCTACCTGCTGTACGCCGAACGCCGCCGGCTCGGTGGCGCGGGCGTGCTGGTGATCGGCCCGTCGCCGGTGTTCATGACCTACATCGCGCGGGTGCTGCCCTCGATGGGCGAGGACACCGCGCAGCTGCGCGCGCTGGGCGAGGTGCTCGACGGCGTGGTCGCCACCCGGATCGACCCGTCGCCGGTGGCGGCCGTCAAGGGGTCGCTGCGAATGGTGCGGCTGCTCCGCCGGGCGGTGCGGGCCAGGCCGCCGGACGCCCCGACCAGCCTGCGCGTGCCCTACCGCGGCGAGGTGCTCACCCTGGACGCCGACGAGCTGGCCAGAGTGCGGCGCACCGTGCACGGGCGCGGCGGGGTGGCCAACCGGATCAGGGTGCGCGCCGCCGAGGAGCTGCTGGAGGCGCTGTGGCGCAAGGCGCAGCGCTACGCCGAGTCCTCCGACGACCGGTTCCGGCCCGAGCGCGACGAGCTGATCACCGAGATCGGCGAGCGCATCGAGTTCCACCGCTTCGTGGTCACCTGGTGGCCGCC
>DASXTS010000335.1:0-26496 GCA_036505275.1 Pseudonocardiaceae bacterium | reverse complement strand
CGGCTTGGTGGATCGCCGCGGGCGGCATGCCGCAACCCTCTCGGCATGCTGCCCGCGGTTCCGTCGTCCGCCGGGCGAACGCTGCCGGCCGGCGGGCGGCTCTTCCGCGATCACCGGAACTGTCGATGCAGGTTGCGTCTGGTGCAATCTGTCGTCGACGGAACTGGCGATCAATTCACGGGTCTGCGATCGCCCGAGGCTGGCTCCGCGGCCGGCGGCGCCGTGGGGACGGCGGCCGGTGGACTTGCGACCGAGGCCGGCGGTCGACCTGGTACAGAGGCCGGCGGCGGAGTTGCGACGGAGGCCGGCGGAGTTGCTACGGAGGCCGGCGGCGGGCTGGGACAGAGGCCGGCGGCCGCCCAGTCCATGATCTCCGGAACTGTCGGCGCAGGTTGCGTCTGGTGCAATCTCCGTCGACAGAACTGGCGATCAAGACACGGGTCTGCGATCGCCCGAGGCTGGCTCCGCGGCCGGCGGCGCCGTGGGGACGGCCGGTGGACTTGGGACCGAGGCCGGCGGTCGACCTGGTACAGAGGCCGGCGGCGGAGTTGCGACGGAGGCCGGCGGCGGAATTGGGACGGTGGCGGAGGCACGGAGGTGGTCCAGCGCTGCGGTGACGCCGAGGTCCCAGGCGTCCCGGTCGGCGTTCCAGCGGCCGAACACAGCGGCGGCGGCGGTGGCGAGGTCAGTGGGCAGGCCGCGCTCCGCGAACGCGGCGGCCGCCTCGTGCATCTCGGGCCCCCACCGCCAGGCGCGGGCGGCGACACTGGCGAGATGATCGCGGTCGGTGAGTGCATTGCGGCCGAGCGCGGTGGCCTCGGCGAGCAGCGCTGGGGTGACGCCGTAGTCGTCGGCGAGGGCATGGCTGACCGCGGCCAGCGCGCGGCTGGCCTTCTGAAAGCAACCGAAGGCCATCTTCAGGGCGCTGGCGGTGCCGAGCCGCCGGTCGAGGTCGACCGGCGCGGCGCGGGTGCCGGCGAGCAGGCCGGACACCAGGGAGACCGCCTCGGCCGGACCGGACAGGTACACCCGCGCGGAGCTGCTACCGGCCGGCGGCCCGCCGATGATCGCGCCGTCCAACACGGCGACGCCGGTGCCGGCGAAGAGGTCGGCGATGCGGGCCATCCGGTTCGGGCTGATCGCGTTGGCATCCACGAATACGCCGGTGAAGCCGGCCGCCGGCGCCGCGCTCGCGACCTCGGCCGCGACGTCGCCAGCAGCCGCCGGCGGGCAGATCGACAGCACGACGTTGCACGCCGACAGCAGCTCGCCCATGGTGTCCACGCCGCGCAGCCCCGCGTCGGCGGCCCGGCGCACCGACTCGGGCTTGCGCCCGGTACGCAACCAGCGCACGCCGTGCCCCGCCGCCACGAGCTGCGCCCCCACCGCGGCGCCCATCTGGCCGGGATGCAGTAGCCCGATCCGCACGGGGTTCACCCGGCCCACCCTAGGTCCGAAGCAACACCGAACCGCCCAAGACAACCGCCCCAACCGGCGAACACGCGCGACCCATCCGGCGAACACGCGCGACCCAACCGCCCAAGACAACCGCCCCAACCGGCGAACACGCGCGACCCAACCGCCCAAGACAATCGCCCCAACCGGCGAACACGCGCGACCCAACCGGCGAACACGCGCGACCCAACCGGCGAACACGCGCGACCGGGCCGCCAGGTGGGCGGCTACCGGAGGGTGCGGAAGAAGGCGCGGACGTCGCCGACGAGCAGGTCGGGCTGCTCGAGGGCGGCGAAGTGGCCGCCACGGTCGAACTCGGTCCAGCGCGTGATGTTCGGCAGATCGCGGTCCGCCCAGCTGCGGATGGGCAGGAAGATGTCGCGCGGGAACACCGCCACGCCGACCGGCACGGGCACCGGCGGCGGCTTGACCCCGCTTGCCGCGGCTCGGACGGCCTCGGCGCCCTCGTAGTAGAACTGGGCGGACGAGCCGGCCGTGGCGGTGAGCCAGTAGATGGACACGATGGTGAGCAGCTTGTCCCGGTCGACGGCGTCCTCCGGCAGCTTCTCGGAGTCGGTCCACTCGCGGAACTTCTCGACGATCCAGGCCAGCTGGCCGACCGGCGAGTCGGTGAGCCCGTACGCCAGGGTCTGCGGCCGGGTCTGCTGGATCTTCATGTAGCCGGACAGGTCCTGGTCGAAGAGTGCCAGCTTGCCGAGCCGCTGCTGGTCCGACTCGCTCAGGGTGGCGAAGTCGGCTGGGTCGCCGGATGGGAACGTCATCAGCATGTTGACGTGCACGCCGATCACCCGCTGTGGGTGGATGGTGCCCAGCGCCAGGGAGATCGGCGAGCCGGCGTCGCCGCCCTGCGCGCCGAACCGCTCGTAGCCGAGGCGGCTCATCAGCTCGGCCCAGGCGTTGGCGATCCGGGGCACGTCCCAGCCGGGGCCGGGCAGCGGCCGGGAGAATCCGTAGCCAGGGATGGACGGGATCACCAGGTGGAACGCGTCGGCCGGGTCACCGCCGTGAGAGCGCGGGTCGGACAGCGGGCCGATCACGTCGAGGAACTCGGCCACCGAGCCCGGCCAGCCGTGCGTGAGGAGCAGCGGCACGGCGTCCGGCTCGGGCGAGCGGACGTGCAGGAAGTGAACGGTCGCGCCGCCGATCTCGGTGACGAACTGCGGGAACGCGTTCAGCGCTGTCTCGGCGGCGCGCCAGTCGTAGTCCGTGCGCCAGTACTCCGCGAGCTCCCGCAGGTACCCCAGCGGCACCCCGCGCTGCCAGCCGACGTCGGGAAGCTCGTCCGGCCAGCGGGTGTTGGCCAGCCGGTGGTTCAGGTCGTCCAGGTCGGCCTGCGGGATCTCAATGCGGAAGGGTTGCATGCGTGCTCCGATCGCTCCACGTCGTCATGCCGGCGCGGAAAAATCCCCGCGCAGCCCGGGTAGATACCTATTTCATCGAGCTCTCCCTCCGCTGCATCGTGTCGCTCCGGCGTCACACCGGCATCTTCTCGCTTGCCCAATTCATGCCACCCGATCGACCCGAGTGACGCCGGCGCCACTCGGCTGACACTCGCAATCCGCTAGCACGGCAATCGCGGAGATGCGGATATCAGCCTGCCGATGCCAGCCTGGCTGCACGGGTTCGTGCCGGCGGTAATAAGCGGATAGGAGTAATGATGGCTTTCTCCTCCATCCAGAGCCGCTTCGCCGACCAGGTGGTGCGGGCGCCGGATGCGGTGGCGGTGTCCTCGGCCGGGGTCCGCCTGACCTACCGGGAACTGGACGAGCGGGCCAACCGGCTGGCGCACCGGCTGCGGGAGCTCGGCGTCGGGCCGGAGGTGCCGGTCGCGGTGCTGGTGGAGCGCTCGGCCGCGGTGATCACGGCGTTCCTGGCCATCGTCAAGGCCGGCGGCTACTACCTGCCGCTGCACAGCGCCTACCCGCCCGAACGTCAGCAATGGATCATGAACCAGTCCGGCGGGCCGGTACTGCTCACCGACACCGCGATGCTGGCCCGCGGCGTGCCGGCCGCGCGCGCAACGATCGTGCTCGACACCGCCGACCAGGAGCTCTCGACCCGGCCGGCGTCGGATCCCGGCCCGGCGGCGCACCCCGACCAGCTCGCCTATGTCATGTACACCTCCGGCTCGACCGGCCAGCCGAAGGGCGTCGCGGTCACCCAGCGCGACGTGGTGACCCTGGCCACCGACCGGATCTGGGACAGCGGCCGGCACCAGCGCGTGCTCATGGTCGCCGAGTACGCCTTCGACGTGTCGACCTACGAGGTGTGGGTGCCGCTGCTGCACGGCGGCACCGTGGTGGTCGCGCCGCACGGCGACCTCGACGTCGGCACCCTGCGGCGGCTCCTGGTCGACAACGAGATCAGCTGCGTGCACCTCACCGCTGGCCTGTTCCGCGTCGTGGCCGAGGAGGCGCCGGAGTCGCTCGCCATCGTGCGCGAGGTGATGACCGGCGGCGATGTGGTGGCCCCCGGCGCCGTGCAGCGCGTGCTCGACGCCTGCCCTGGCATCACCGTGCGCGCCCTGTACGGGCCGACCGAGACCACTCTGTTCGCGACGAACTCGCCGATCACCGCGCCGTACCGGCCGGGCAGCACCGTGCCGATCGGCCGGCCGATGGACGGGATGCGGGTGTACGTGCTCGACGATCGGCTGCGCAGGGTCGAGGCCGGTGTGGTCGGCGAGCTGTACGTGACCGGCGCCGGCGTGGCCCGCGGGTACGCCGGCCGGCCCGACCTGACCGCAGAGCGCTTCGTCGCCGACCCCTTCGCCGCGGACGCCACCGGCGAGCGCATGTACCGCACCGGCGACCTCGCCAGGTGGACGGCGGACGGCCTCGTCGACTTCGTCGGCCGTGCCGACGATCAGGTGAAGATCCGCGGCTTCCGGGTGGAGCTGGCCGAGGTGGAATCGGTGCTGGCGAGGTACGCGGGCGTCGCGCACGCCGTGGTCGTCGCCCGCGACAACGAGCAGGGCGACAAGCGGCTGGCCGCGTATGTCGTCCCGGACGGCCCCGCCGGCGAGGTGGACGTCCCCGGCCTGCGCGCGCACGTCGCCGATGCGCTGCCGGAATACATGGTGCCGGCGGCGTTCACCGTGCTGGAGACGCTGCCGCTGACGCCCAACGGCAAGGTGGACCGGGACGCGCTGCCGGCGCCGGACTTCGAGAACGTCTCGACCTACCGGGCGCCGCGCGATGCCACCGAGGAGACCCTGTGCCGGATCTTCGCCGACGTGCTCGGCGTGCCGCAGGTGGGCATCGACGACAGCTTCTTCGACCTCGGCGGCCAGTCGCTGCTGGCCATGCGGCTGACCCTGCGGGTGGAGGCCGAGCTCGGCGTCCGGGTACCGATCGCCGAGCTGTTCGACGCCCCGACGCCGATCCAGCTCGCCGATCTGGTCAAGCAGGCCGGCGGTGGCTCCCGGCTTTCGGCCTGATCGCGCACTCAGGCCGGCACCCGACAGGCCCCGCCCTCAATTGGAGACCGGGAATGACGAATCCCTTCGACGACCAGAACGGCAGCTACACCGTGCTGACCAATGTCGATGGCCAACATTCGCTGTGGCCCGCCGACATCGATGCGCCGGCCGGCTGGGCCATTGTGCACGGCCCGGCCGATCGCGGCACCTGCCTGGAATACGTCAAGCAGAACTGGACCGATATCCGACCACGCAGCCTCGTGGCCCACCTGGACGCATAGCAGCGACGCATAAAGAGCTGGACGGAGACCGATACATGGCCGCGGCCCCATCGCAGGCGTTCGAGGATCTGCTCGTCGATCACGTGCTGTTCTACGTCGACGATATCGAGGCGAAAACGGCATGGCTGGTGGACGGCTACGGCTTTGCGGTGTACGCCGCCGGCGGCGACCCGGCCCCGGCCCGGTCGGTCGGCCTCGGCCGGCGGGACATCCGGCTGGTGCTCACCGAGCCGCTGGTCGGCGACCATCCCGGCGCCGCCTACGTCGAGCGGCACGGCGACGGCGTGGCCGACATCGCGCTGCGAGTGGCGGATGCCGGCGTGGCGTTCGAGGAGGCGGTGCGGCGTGGCGCCCGGCCGGTGTCCGCCCCGGCCGAGCACGGCGGCGTGGTCACCGCGACGATCATCGGCTTCGGCGATGTGACGCACACCTTCGTGCAGCGCAGCGGGGGTGGCGACGAGCGTGCGCTGCACGGACTGCGCCCGGTGGCCCCGGCGGCCGGTGCCTGGGACGCCGGCCTGAACGGGATGGACCACTTCGCGATCTGCGTCGAGGCCGGGCAGCTGGAGCCGACCGTGGCGTTCTACGAGCAGGTGCTGGACTTCGCCATGATCTTCACCGAGCGAATCGTGGTCGGCGCCCAGGCGATGAACTCTCAGGTGGTGCAGAGCCGCTCCGGCGCCGTGACGCTGACCCTGATCGAGCCGGACCTGTCGTGCTCGCCCGGACAGATCGACGACTTCCTGAAGAACCACGGCGGGGCCGGCGTCCAGCACATAGCGTTCATCGCCGACGACATCGTGCGAGCCGTCGGCTCGATCAACGCCACCGGCGTGGCGTTCCTGAACACTCCGGGCGCCTATTACCGGCAGCTCACCAAGCGCCTGACGCTGTCCCGGCATTCCGTCGATGAGCTGCAGCGGCTCAGCATCCTGGTCGACCAGGATCATTACGGGCAGCTATTCCAGATCTTCACCAGATCCGTGCACACGCGCAAGACGTTCTTCCTCGAAATCATCGAGCGGATCGGCGCGCGCACCTTCGGCAGCAACAACATCAAGGCGTTGTACGAGGCTGTCGAACTAGAGGCGGCATGAGGAGAACACGATGAGCCAGTATCCGCTGTCCTACACCCAGGAATTCCTGTGCGCATTCGACAAGGGCGACGGTGAGGGATCGTTCAGCCCGCGGTACCACAACACCCGCGGCTGGCGGCTGTCCGGCACCATCGACCTCGACGTCCTGCAGCACGCGCTCAACGACGTGGTGGCGCGGCACGAGGGGCTGCGCACCGCGATCGTGCACGATGGCGGCACCGGCTACCAGGAGGTGCTGCCGCCGAGCCCGCCGGCCCTGGTGGTGCACGACCTGTCCGACACCGACGCGGGGTCCGACTCAGCCCCCGAGTCCCGCGACCGCCGGGTCGAGGAGTTCCTCAACCAGGTCGAGGCGGGCGCCATCGACGCCCACCGGCACCCCGTGCTGCGCGCCGAGCTCGGCCGGTTCGACGACAACGACGCCGTCCTCGTACTGATCGCGCACCACACCGCGACCGACGGCTGGTCAATGCGGGTGATCATGCGCGACCTGGCCCACTGCTACGCCACGCGCACCGGTCACGACACGCCGCCGTTGCCGACGCCGCGCCAGTACCGCGAGTACGCGGTCTGGCAGAAGGAGGCGCTCACCGAGGACGCGCTGGCCAGCGGCCGCGATTACTGGCGGCAGAAGCTGCATGGCTCGCAGATGCTGGCCGTCCCGATGGACCGGCCGCGGTCCGAGCTGACCAAGGTCACCTCGACGCACCGCTTCGTCATCGACACCGCGCTGACCTCGGCCACGCTGAAGTTCGCCGCCGCCCTGCGCAGCTCGCCGTTCATGGTGCTGCTCACCGCCTACGAGCTCGTGCTGCGCGAGCGCACCGGCGCCACCGATATCGTGGTGCCCACCCTCACCGCCGGCCGGGGCCACCCCGAGTTCGAGGACACCGTCGGCACGTTCTTCAACTTCATCCCGCTGCGCACCAGCCTGGACGGCTGCGCCACCCTGCGCGAGGCGGTGCAGCGCACCCGGACAACCTGCATCGAGGCGCAGACCTACGAGGTCCCGTTCGGCCACATCGTCGGCGAAGCCCCGGAGCTCATGGCGCCGTTCGCCGCCACCGACCTCGCCGTCGGCGCGATTCAGGTCTTCCAACACCCCTTCGTCACCGACGGCGAGCTCGGCGCCGGTCTCAAGTACGCCGAGATCCGCCGGCGGCTGCTCTCCCAGGAGGTCAGCGCCGACATCCCGGACGGCACCCTCTGGACCCTCGACGTGGACCCCTCCGACGGCATCTTCGGCAACATCAAGTTCAACCGCAACGAGTTCGACGAGTCCACCATCGCCGGCATGGTCGACGCCTTCACCGCGGCCCTGCGCCGCATCGTCACGACCCCTGACGCTCCATTGCAGTAGGCATCAAGTCGGCATCGTCGACGGCCACCGTCAACGGGCCACCATAAGGTCAAGGAGATCACGTAGCGGACGATTGTCCGCACCGAGCGAGGCCCTCGATGCTGTCGAGTTGGCCTCGGGATCCAACGTGGCCCAGTCGATTGGCCAACCCGCTTCGCGGCCGAGCTGGCGGAAGAAGGCTCGCTGCGTGCCGCCATTTCCCTCACGGAACGGATGGATGGCGTTGACCTCGGCGAAGTAGTGGGTCAATCGATCAAGGAAATCCATTCGCTGCAATCCTCGCAGGCACCGTTCCTTTGCCAGCGCTCCGAACACCTCAGCGGAGTACGCCTCGATGTGCTGCGGCAAGCAGAATGGGTCCGATCTGCTGATACTCACCACCCTGATTGCGCCGGCCCACGGTAGATATCGCCGAAGATCTCTCGATGGAATGAACGCAAATGATCGAGGTCGTACCGTAACCGCCTGGCAGTATCCGGGTTCCCAGATCCGCCAGCGCGGCGAGCGTCAAGTCCGCCTCGACCTCTCGCAGGCGCCGACCATCGACGATGCCGAGCCGGTTACGCAGCACACCACTGTCGGGATCGACGTACGGATCAACGGTCATGCCAGGCCGTACAGCAGCCGAACCTGTTCACGCATCTGTGCACTGCTGATCTCACCGCGCACCCAACGTTCGGTGATCGCCTCGACGTCGGAGCTCACAACGAGCCCTTCGGCGCGCACGGAGGCCGCTGCTTGGCTCAACGACCGGGAGCGCTCGGCTGTCAACTCGTCGAACACCTCGACCGGCACCATAACCGCCTCGGTCTTACGATGCGAGCCCACGCCGACCGGCCTACGGTCGCCGTTGCGGAACCGTTCCAGCACGCTAGGCAACTGCTCACGAGCCTCGCGCACGGACAACGTCTCGATCAACATGCCTAAAGTGTACCTGATTGTGTACACATCGGCCGCGCCTACTGAGTGACCCGGTCTCATCGGGACCGCAGCGCGCAGCAGCGAACGTGGTCATGAACTCCAGGTCGGCGCAGTTCACCACCACGGAGCCGATGCGGCTCCCCACACCCGCCCGACGGTGCCACGAGATCCCGGCGCCCGCCTACCTGACCGGTGCGGCGTCGGCGGATCCGGTGGCGGACGGCTCCGCGACCACCTCACGTAGCAGGGTTCGGGCCCGGGCTCGCACCTGGACCAGGTCGGCGGGCTGCGGTACCTCTCGGCTGGCGTCCTCGAGGATCAGGCGAGCCTGCTCCTCGATCGCGGCGGACCGCTCGGGATCCGGGCCGGCCACCGCCGCGCAACTGGCCAGCAGCCGCAACAGGGCCTGCGCGATCGTCGGCTCCCGCGCGCCGTACCGACGGATCAGCCCGCACATCACGGCCAGGTAGTCACCGAACCGCCGGGCCGGAATGATCACGACGGCGCCGGTGGCGTGCCGCAGGACGTGGTCTCCGAGCGGCCGGACGGCGAGCTGGCAGAAGATCACCGAGAGGTGGTCGATCGCCTGCACCGCGGTGTACGGGTCGTTGACGGCCGGGGACATCGCCTTGCACGCGATGTCGACCAGTTGGCGGATGCCGAATGCGGCATCCTGCTCGAGGGTCCGCTCGAACCCGACCCGGACGGCCTCGTCAAGGATCGGCCGGAACGCATCGGGGTCGGGCGCCGGACCGTCCGGCGTGCTGGGCCAGACCCAGGCCAGGGTCGTCCGGGCCACGACGTGTTCCCCCACCCGCAGCCGCAGCCGGACGCAGGCCTGTTGCCGGGCGGCCTCGGCCAGCACCTCGGCCGGGTAGGCCGCCTGGATGTACCCCGATCGCATGGCCGGGATCGGCGCCGCATCCGCTGGTGCGGACGGGGCCCCGTCGCTTCCGGTGAACAGGCCTTCCTTGATCACGCCGAGGGTGTTGAGCTCCACCAGTCGCATGATCGCATCGATCTGGATCGAGTGCGCCAGATGGTCGGCGAAGTAGACCAGCAGACCGAGGCTGGCGAACAGCAGCACCAGCGCGCCGGTCACCGCGAGCCGCGGATACTCTGTGGTACGCGCGCCGGCCGACACACCGACCGTGTACAGCCCGGCCGCGCTGTAGGCGAACGTGCCCACGAACGTGCTGAGCACGATCTGGTTGGGGCGATCTCGAAGGAAGTTGCGCAGCAGCCGCGGGGAGAACTGGCCGGACGACATCTGCAGCGCAACCACGGTCAGGCCCAGCAGCAGGGCGATGACGGTCACCATGGTGGCGGTGATCCCGATCAGCAGCGCGCGGGCGTCGTCCGCCGTGCCTGGAAACGCCAACAGCGAATCCGGGCCGACGGGCATCAGCGACAGCGCGCTTCCGACGAGCAACGCGGCCAGTACCGACACCGTCGGAAGCACCCACAGCGACCCGCGCATGTACTCTCGCAGCGCATCACGTCGTAGCATGCCCAACCTTCGCACGCCAGCCACCTGGCCGGGAGCGGTGCTCGGCCAGTGCGTGTTCACCTCAGGCAACGCGCCGGGCACCGTCGAACGGCACCGCGGTGGACGCCTCCGGCTTGTCGAAGCCCACCATCCCATCCTCCGGCCGCCGGGGTCGCTACGCGCATGGCACACCTTGACCGTGGGGCTATGGTCGATCTGCCTCGTGGGGAGGAGCGCCATGCCCAGCGGTCGGTGTCCCCGTTCGATTTTGGTTGTGCTGCTTGCGCTGGTGGTCGCGGTTGGCGGTGCTCCGGCGGCGCTCGGTGCCGGCACCGGCGGTGCCCAGGTCGTCGCGCAGCAACAGGTCGGAGCTCACCTGGTCGATCTGACCGTCCAGTCACCCGCCCTTGGCCGGACGGCCATGGTCCGGCTGCTGACCCCGGACGGTTGGGAGCAGCGCCGGCCAATGGACAGCTGGCCGGTGCTGTATCTCCTGCATGGTTGCTGCGACACCTACGACAGTTGGACTCGATCGACCGACGTCGAGGATCTTGAAGCGCTGCGTGGCGTGCTCGTCGTCATGCCAGAGGCCGGTCCGGTCGGGTGGTACAGCAACTGGTGGAACGGCGGTGCCGGCGGCCCGCCGGCGTGGGAGACCTTCCATCTGACCGAGCTTCGGAAGTTGCTGGAACGTGACTACGGCGCCGGGAACCGGCGGGTGATCGCCGGACTGTCCATGGGCGGGTTCGGTGCCCTGTCCTACGCCGGGCGCCATCCGGGGATGTTCCGCGCGGTGGCCAGCTACAGCGGTGTCGTGCACCCGCTGCTTCCCGGTTTCCCGGAGGGCCTGATGGGCTTGCTGGGCGCGTTCGGCGAGGACCCGCTGGCCTTGTGGGGTGACCCGGTTGCCCAGCGCCGCATCTGGCAGGCACACGATCCCTATTACCTGGCGCCGCGCCTTGAGGGGACACCCGTGTTCATGTCCTGCGGTGACGGCACTGCCGGTCCCTTCGACCCCCCGGACACCACCGATCAACTCGAGGCCCTGCTGAACGTCATGAACCAGGTGACGGCCGCTCGGTTCCAGGAGGTCGGCGTTGCGCTGACAACGGATTTCTACGGCGCTGGGACGCATACCTGGCCGTACTGGGAGCGAGAGCTGCACCGTTCGCTACCGATGTTGCTGAACTCCCTGGCGGCCGACGATGAGGCAAACGCCGCCCGCCCGGCGGCCTGATCTCCTAGGTAGATCGTTTCGGCGGACCCCGTGACCGGCCAAGCGACAGGTCGAACAACCTGTTAACAACGGGTAAACAACCGGCACTCAACCGGCCACCGAGGTCACCGAGGTCACCGAGGTCACCGAGGTCACCAGGGGGATGCGCTCGTCCCGTTGGCCGGCCAACGTCGAGCCGGCCGTAGCCAACGTCACCGACGCCCGCTCTGAGCAGGTGCACGTGCCGCCGCGGAGAAGCCGTCACCTGCTCCTATTCCAATGATTAGGTCGGACGGTTGCTACGCCGCCACCCGCGACGTACCGTGCGCTCGGCGAGACCCACTCGGCACGGTTACCGGTCGTGCACTTGCGGTACTCGATAAGCTCACCGGCGAGCCGCCGAACGGGGCATCAGACTTCCCGCAGCGTTGCAAGACGTCGACCCCGGCGCGGCCAGCATCACCCGACTGTGCCCTAAGATCCCCGCCTGTTACCACATGGAGGGTATGGCATCGATGATGGAGCCCGGTGGTCCGGCATTGCACCCCCACTACGGGCCGGAGGCACGTTCCGCCGTCCAACGAGAAGCCGAACTCCCGACCGCGGCGTGGGAACGCGAGGTCGCTCGCGGCCTCGAGCTGGGACTGCCCGGCGCCGACTCGATCACCGATAAGCGCATCCCCACCTTCTCCCGGGGCGAGCTGCCGCACTTTGCGGGCATCAACACCTTCCTCAAGGCGCCGTTCGTCGAGGACGTCCGCACCTGCGGCGACTACGACGTGGTTGTGCTCGGTGTCCCGTTCGACGGCGGCACCACCTACCGTGCCGGCACCAGGTTCGGCCCACAGGGCATCCGCAAGATCTCCGCGCTGTACGGCCCGTACAGCTTCGAGCTCGGCGTCGACCTGCGAGAATCCATCAAGATCGCCGACGTGGGTGACGTGTTCACCATCCCGGCCAACATCGAGAAGACGTTCGACCAGATCTCCAAGGCGGTCGGCCACGTCTACGCGGCCGGCTCCCTGCCGGTGGTGCTCGGTGGCGATCACTCCATCGGCTACGCGACGGTGCGCGCGGTGAGCGAACACCTCGGCGGCAACCTCGGCATCATCCACTTCGACCGGCACGTGGACACCCAGGAGACAGACCTCGACGAGCGTATGCACACCACGCCGTGGTTCCACGCCACGGACATCCCGAACGTTCCCCCGAAGAACCTCGTCCAGATCGGCATCGGTGGCTGGCAGGCGCCTCGCCCGGGGGTGAAGGTCGGCCGGGAACGCGGCACGACGATCATGACGGTGACCGACTGCGTCGAGATGGGAATCGAGGCGGCCGCGCAGCGGGCGCTGGACGTGGCCTGGGACGGCGCCGACGCGGTGTGGCTCAGTTTCGACGTGGACTGCCTCGACGCGGCATTCGTGCCGGGCACCGGATGGCCCGAGCCCGGCGGATTCCTGCCCCGCGAGGTCCTGAAGTTCATCCAGCTCGTCGCCGGGCGCCCGCTGGCCGGGATCGAGGTAGTCGAGTGTTCGCCGCCCTACGACACCGCCGAGATCACCTCACTGATGGCGACCAGGGTCATCTGCGACACCCTCGGTTGCCTCGTTCGCGCCGGCCATCTGCCCCGAACCCCACACGCCGCCTAGTTGAAGAACCCCTCCTTCCCCGACTGGAGTTCGATGTGATTTTCCGCCCGTCGACCCGCCTGCAGGCGGCGGCCATCTGCGCCGCTGCTCTGGTCGGCCTCTCCGCCCTGTCCGCATGTAGCAGCGCCAGTAACACCAACACCGGGGCCACCACGGGCGCCCAGGGCGCCAAGATCACTTTTGGGTTCAGCGCCTGGCCGGGCTGGTTCCCCTGGCAGGTCGCGCAGGAGCAGGGGCTGTTCGCCAAGAACAACGTCAACGTCGAGCTCAAGTACTTCGACAGCTACACCGACAGCCTCAACGCCCTGGCCACCGGGGCGATCGACGCCAACAGCCAGACGCTCAACGACACGCTGGCGTCCGTCAGTGGCGGCGCCAAGCAGGTGATCGTTCTGGTCAACGACAACTCCACCGGCAACGACAAGATCATCGCTCGGGACGGGATCACCAGCGTCGCCGATCTCAAGGGCAAGAAGGTGGCGGTCGAGCAGGGCACCGTCGACCACTATCTGCTGCTGCTGGCGTTGGCGCAGGCCAAGCTCACCGAGCAGGACATCGAGCTCGTTCCGTTGGTCACCGACGCCGCGGCGGCCGCCTTCGCGGCGGGCCGGGTCGACGCCGTCGGCGCATTCGCGCCGTTCACCACGACGGCCCTTGAGCGTCCGGGCAGCCGGGCGGTCGCGACCTCGGCCGAGTTCCCCGGCGCCATTCCGGATCACCTCGTGGTGACCGACAAGATGGTCAAGGACCGGCCGCAGGATGTCCAGGCGCTGGTGAAAACCTGGTTCGACACGCTGAAGTGGATCAAGGACAACCGGGACGCCGCCATCGACATCATGGCCAAGCGCGGCGGGGTGACCTCGGAGGAATACCGGACCTACGACGCCGGCACCACCATCTTCACCCGGCAGCAGAACCTCGACGCGTTCACCCCGGGCACCACGCCGGCACACCTCAACTACCAGGCCAACCTGATCATCGACTTCATCCTCGACACCGGACTGGCGAAGGAGCGCCCATCGTTGGACGGGCTGCTCAATGATCAGTTCGTCAAGGCGGTGCCGTCGTGAGTCAGGTCGCCGTCGGCGGCGACGACATCGTCACCATGGCGAAAGGCGACAGCAACGCTGGGTCCGGGCGAGAGGGCTGGCCGCCGCTGCCACGGCGGCCACGGCCGGGCCGGACACGGCCGGTCTTCAGCATTCGTACGCCCATCCCGCGAAGCGCGCGGTGGCTGATGACGGTCCTGTCGGTGGCGGTCCCCGTTGTGGCGTGGGTCGCGCTCAGCGCCAGCCACATCGTGTCGACGACCTTCCTGCCGTCGCCTGGAGCCGTGCTGTCCGCCGGCGTGGAGATGGCCCGTTCCGGTGTGTTGTCGGCCGACCTCTGGGCGACCTTTCAGCGAGTGCTGTACGGCTTCGGGCTGGCCGTGCTGGTGTCCGTACCTCTCGGCATTCTGATGGGGACCTTCCAGATCGGCCAGGCGGCGTTCGAGCCGGTGATCGGATTGCTTCGGTACCTGCCGGCCAGCGCGTTCATCCCGTTGCTCATCATCTGGCTCGGGCTCGGCGAGCCCTCCAAGATCGCCATCCTGTTCATTGGCACCGTCTTCTTCAACACGCTGATGACCGCCGACGTCGTGCGCAATGTGCCTCGGCCGCTCATCGACGTGTCGTACACCCTCGGGGCCCGTCGCGGGGAGGTGCTGGGCAAGGTCATCGTGCCGCACTCGTTGCCGGGGATGATCGACGCTATTCGGGTCAACGCCGCGGCCGCCTGGAACTTCGTGGTGGTCGCCGAGTTGGTCAACTCGACGGCCGGGCTGGGGTACCGGATCGTGCGCGCGCAGCGTTTCCTGCAGACCGACCGGATCTTCGCGGTCCTCGTCGTGATCGGCGTGGCCGGCCTGCTGATCGACGTCGGGTTGCGGCTGTTGCGGACGAGCGTGGGGCGGTGGGCCGCGTGAAGGGTGTGCTGGAACTGCGTGCCGTCGCCAAGGACTACCAGACGCGCGGCCGGACCGTCCGTGCCATCGATGACCTCGACCTGCGGTTGTCGCGTGGCGACTTCGTCTGTGTGGTCGGCGCCAGCGGGTCGGGGAAGTCGACGTTGCTGTGGCTGGTTGCGGGCCTGACCGGGCCCACCGAGGGCGAGATCATTCTTGACGGGGTGCCGGTCACCGGACCGGGGCCCGACCGAGGGTTGGTCCCCCAGACGGGCACGCTCTACCCGTGGCGGACGGTGGAGCGCAACGTCGCCTTCGGCCTGGAGCTGCTACGGGTGGACAAGGCGGAACGGGGCCGCCGGGTCGACTGGTACCTGGACGAGATCGGCCTCTCCGCACTCCGGCGATCCCTGCCCCGCCAACTCTCCGGTGGCCAGCAGCAGCGGGTCGCGATCGCCAGGGCGCTGGCCTGCGAGCCCGAGGTGTTGCTGCTCGACGAGCCGTTCGGAGCGCTGGACGTGCAGACCAAGGAGGACATGCAGGTCCTCATCAGGCAGGTGTGGCGGGACACCGGCGCCACCGTGCTGATGGTGACCCACGACGTCGAGGAAGCGGTCTTCCTCGGTCAGCGGGTCGTCGTGTTGGCCTGCGACCCAGGCCGGATGGTCGCCGAGATCCCGGTGCCGCTGCCCGACGACCGTGATCTCTCGATCAAGCGCACGCCCACCTTCCTCGCACTGCGAGCCTCGATCGAGGACCTGGTCCGGGCGCAGCACCGCGGCCATGCGGCCCGCGACGAATACGGCGGCTGATCGGCCGCACGATGGGACATGAGTTGGCAGCTATCCGGCGCGGCCCCAAGCGCCCAGGGCGTGGCTTACGGATCGCCACGTTGATCATCGCCGTCGTCGCGCTGCTTCCGGTTGCGTACGTTTTCAACGGCTTTCGGACCTCGACCGACGAAGCCCTGCACGTCAACGCCATCCAGCGCGCCGGGGCCAGCTACATGCGGCCGCTCACCACCCTGCTGGCGGCACTGGTCGATGCCCAGGGCGCGGCGGTGCGGGGTGAGCCGATATCGACCGATGCCGTCCGGCAGGCGATCGATCAGGTCAGCCAGGTCGACAAGGCGTCGGGTGGCCAGTTGTCGGCGAACCAACGCTGGTCGCAGCTGCGCGCCGAGATCGAGGCCGCGCTCGGCAGGGCGGTGTCCGGACCGGCCGCAATAGCCAACTACGCCGAGCCAATCGGCCTGACCCAAGCGCTGTTCAGCAGGATCGGTGACACGTCGATGATCGCCAGAAATCCCGGCGTGGATGCCCAGTACCTGATCGACACGGCGGTCACGGCGGTGCCGGAGGTCATCGTCAATGCCGGCCAGGTCGCCGGGCTGGCGAGGACGGCCGGCAGTGCCGACTCCCGCGCCGACTCCCGCGCCGACTCCCGCGCCGACCCCCGCATGGCGATTGCACTGGACCGGATCTCCCGTGCGGCACAGGCCATCCGCGCTGGGCCACATTCTGGTGCCGGTCAAACGGCAGCCGGGCCGGCCACCACGGGCCTGCTCGAGCCGCTCGACGAGTTCACCGCGGCGGCGGACGGCTTGGTGCAGGCGGCGTCGCTGCCGGACTTCACGGCCGGCGAAACGCTTGCCGCCCTCGACCGGGCCCTTCGTCGCGCCCGCCAGGCAGCGGTCGGGCTCGATGTGGCCGTCCTCGATGCGCTGAACGTCCTGCTCGACCGTCGCCTCGTCGAGCTGGACGCCCAGCGCCGCAACACATTGATCGCGGGCGGGCTCATCGTCGCGGCGGCTGCCGTGCTGCTGTGGTTGTTGTGGCTCGGCTCGAATGGCCTCAATCGACGGCTCGCGAGCTGGTCGGAGAGGCCGGCCCGTACCGAACCGCCGGACGGGCCGAAACACCTTGACCAGGAACGTATTGGATCGGTACTGGCAGGCGTCGGGCGACCGGCGCATGCCCGGCGACCGGGAGAGGCACGATGATCCTCGGCGGGCTCGGGATTCGAGGGAAGCTGAACGTCCTGCTGTTGCTGGCGTTGGCCGCGGTCCTTCTGGTGGCCACCCCGTTCGTCGCCAGCCAGGTCGGCAACGCGCAATCGGCCGGGCGGACAGCGGACAGCGCGCGGCACGCGCGTGAGCTTGGTGCGCTGATCTGGCAGCTGCAGCGCGAGCGCCTGCTCACGGCGGCCTTCCTCGCCCTGCCGAGCATGGACAGCACCGAGCTGGTGCTGCAGCAGCACGTGGTGGACGACGCCGCGGACAAGGTCCGAGAGGCCCTGGGACCCGAGGCGTCGGACGAGCTCGCGGCCTCGCTGGTGCGGCTGGGATCCCTGCTGGAACCGCGGCAGGGTGCGTTGCGTCGTGGGATCTCGTCGGACAGCGTGGCCCGGACCTACCACGCGGTCATCGGGGCGATCATCGATGCCCTGCGTCTGGTGCCACAGAAGACCAGCGACGCCGAGGGCACCAGGCAGCTCACCGCGCTCGATGCCCTGCTGCGCGCCAACGAAGAGAATGCCTTGCGCGGGATGGCGCTGATCGCCGCCGCAATCGACCCGCAGGCCGGTCAGGTTGTCCTTGACGACGCGTCGGCGCAGGGGCCGATGCTCACCGAGCGGTTCGTCGAGCAAGCCGACGTCGAACATTCCGCGCTGGTGGTGCTGGTCGACCAGGGCGAAGCCGCGCGCCGGGTCAACGCGTTGGCCGCCACGTTGCCGCAAGCGCGGACCCCCGCCGCCACCGAGGCGTTCGTCTCCGACGTGCTCAGCGGCGTGGAGTCACAGGCGAACCTGCGCCGGGTCGTGCAGGACCAGGTGACCAGCGAGATCACCGACGCCGCCGCACGACGCGCGGCGAGTGCCCGCCTGGCGGCGTGGCTCGTCGGTCTTGGCGCCGCCGCCTTGTTGGGTCTTGTTGCGATCCTCACGTGGGCGGTCAGCCGCTCGATCGCCAACCCGCTGCAACGGTTGACCGGTGCGGCCAGCAATG
Organism: Pseudonocardiaceae bacterium; assembly: GCA_036505275.1. Classification (GTDB taxonomy): domain Bacteria; phylum Actinomycetota; class Actinomycetes; order Mycobacteriales; family Pseudonocardiaceae; genus DASXTS01. Next base: position 8,634 of record DASXTS010000335.1, on the reverse strand, counting down.
TCGCCGACCTCGCCGAGTCGGAGCTGGTCAGGGTGGCCGACACCGAGGTGCCCGAGGAGCAGGTGCCCAGACTCACGTCAATCGAGGTGTCCACCCATGACGAGGTCGGTCGGCTGGCGGCGGCGTTCAACCGGGTTCAGGCGACCGCGGCGATGCTCGTGGAACGGCAGACCACAACCCGGCGCAACGTCAGCCTGATGTTCGTCAACGTTGCCCAGCGGACCCAGAACCTGGTCGGCCGGCAGCTCACCCTCGTCGACGAGCTCGAGCGCAACGAGCAGGACGCACAGGTGCTCGCCAGCCTCTACCGGCTCGACCACCTGTCCACCCGCCTGCGGCGAACGGCGGACAACCTGCTGGTGGTCGCCGGCGCCAGGGAAGAGTCCAGGATCTCCCGGCCCAGCGAGCTGGCGACCGCCCTACGGTCTGCGTTGGCCGAGATCGAGGAGTACCAGCGGGTGCAACTCGGGGACATCAGCGAGGTGATGCTGGCGTCCACGGTCAGCCAGGACCTGGTCCTGGTGTTCGCCGAGCTGCTGGAGAACGCGACCTCCTTCTCACCCCCGGAGTCGATCGTCGAGGTCGACAACGCATTCCTGGCCGACGGCTCTTGCCAGGTCCGCATTGTCGACTATGGCATAGGCATGAACCCCGAGCGGATGGCGGAGGAGAACGGGCGGCTGATCGAGCGTGAGCGGCTGGATGTCGCGCCGACCAGTGTGCTGGGCCTGTTCGTGGTCGGCCGGCTGGCCCGCCGGCACTCGCTCACCGTCGAGCTGAGCGAAACGCCGGGAGGCGGGGTCACCGCGCGAGTAACCATCCCGTTCGGCCTATTCAGCCACATCATGGTGCCGCAGCCGGTTGAAGATCGGGCCGTACAACTGCCGACGGCTCAGTCACATCGACCGATTCCCTTCGGTACGGTGTCGCGACCCGCGGTGGCGCGGCCCATGTGGCCCGCGACGCTGCCGGAGCTGAACATCCCACCGGCGACCACCGTCGAAGGGTTCTACTGGTTCCCGTCGGAGGCCACGCCGCCTGCCCTGCCGCCAGGCCAGACCGCCGCGGCGTATGAAACTCGGACCAACCACACTGATGCCGTATGGCGTCCGCCGGTCGGCGAGGATGCGGCTCAACAGAACCGCGGCAGTCTCCAGCGCCGGGTGCCGGGCGCGCAGCTGCCCGAGAAGACCGTGCGGCCAAGGCCTGATCCGTCGGCCGGTCACCCGAAACAGGACGCGACCGCCGTCAGAGCTGCGTTCGACGGCTTCCAGTCGGCAGTTGCCAATGCGGCGGATCCGGGCCCGACAGCACCGCCCGGCGTCCCGCCCAGCTGGCCGGAGGAGCTGGCGCGGCGGATTCCGGGGGCCAACCTGGCGCCCGGCCTGCGCAAGGGGCCGGCCCGTCCTCGTCCCGCACATGCCGCGGTCGCCAGGACGATGCGGGACCCGGAAGCGGAACGATCGGCGTTCGAAGCGTTCACCACAGGTTTGGCGCGGGCCGGCACGGCGAGCCCGGACGCCAGCCGTGACATGGATCAGACAAGAGAGGCCAAGGAATGACCAGGCAGACACTAGGAATCAGTGTCGAGGCGACGCAGTTCAACTGGTTGGTGAGCCGCTTCGTGCTGAACACGGCAGGCGCCATCGCGGCCATTGCGGTGTCCGCCGATGGCCTGTTGATCGCGATGTCGGAAGATCTCGACCGGGCCAGCGCAGATCGGCTCGCCGCGATCTCCTCCGCTATGCTCGGCCTGGCCAACGGTGTCTCCGAGAGCCATCCGCTGGGAGCCCCCGACAAGGTCGTCATCGAACTCGAATTGGGCTACCTGCTCGTCTGCACGATCAGCGTCGGCTGCTCGCTCGGTGTGTTGGCATCCAAGCAGGCAAGCCTCGGGACGGTCGCCTACGAAATGGCAATGTTCGCCAACCGGGCCAGCACCGTGCTCACTCCGCAGCTCATCGAGGAGCTCAAGAACACCGTCGGCCTCTGAACATGGCGTAAAGGAGGAGGCTATGAGCAGCGCCGACGACCCGCGATACGGTGGGATTGATCCGGACGTCTCGCTGCTGCGGCCGTACCTGCTGACCTCTGGCCGCACTCAGCCGGTCGACCAGACGCTTGAGGTCGAGGCGCAGGTTCTGACCAGCCAACTTGGCGCGGCCGCGCATGACAGCCTCGCCTTCGAGCGCCGAGACATCGTTGAGCTGTGTCGGGTCACCATGTCGGTGGCGGAGGTCGCCGCGATACTCGGGCTGCACATCGGGGTGGCCCGGATCCTGGTCGCCGATCTTGCCGAGCTTGGGTACGTCATCGTTCGGCGCCCCGCAACCCAGCTAAACCAGGACATCGACATGATCGAAAGGGTCATCCGTGGACTTGAGGCCATCAGCTGAGCCAATCGCCGGCAGCCGGCGGCCACCTACTCCGGTGAAGATAGTCATCGCCGGTGGGTTTGGGGTCGGCAAGACAACGACCGTGTCCGCCATCTCGGAGATCCTGCCATTGACCACCGAGGCATTGATCACCTCGGCGGGTGCTCTGATCGATCCCATTGCTGAAGTGCCGGCCAAGACCACGACGACCGTGGCCCTGGACTTCGGTTGTATCACGATCGATGAGGAAGTGAAGCTGTACCTGTTCGGAACACCAGGACAGGACCGGTTCGGCTTTATGTGGCATGACCTCATCCAGGGCGCGCTCGGCGCCCTCGTCATCGTGGACACCCGGCGCCTCGACGACTCGTTCCCCGCGGTCGACTATTTCGAGAAGACGGGCGTTCCGTTCGTGATAGGAATCAACGTGTTCGACGGCAAGCTCGCCCACGACCTCGCCGACGTACGCTGGGCACTGGCCATCAGCGACGAGGTTCCGCTGGTCACCTTCGATGCGCGGTTCAGGCTCTCCGTCCGGGACGCCCTGCTGGCCGTTCTGCGCAACACCATCGACAAGAACCGGATCAAGACCGCCACCCGGTGATTGTTGTCTCGCGGGCCGGATCGGTCAGTGATCGGGTTATTCTCGATGCTCCGGCGGAAGGGAAGCTGATGCCCAACTCTCACGACCCCAGCCAGGTGGCGGAGGACGCGGTCGCGGCGGCCGACCCGATCGCCGTCCCATCGCTGGCCGGTGTGCTCGATGGCATGGCGGCGACCGTGTTTCGCGGCGCGTCGCTCGGCAAGGTGGGTGTCGGGCTGGGCAGCGAACTTGCCCGCATCGCCGTCGGGCGATCGGAGGTCGCACCCGCGAAGGGAGACTGGCGGTTCAAGGATCCGACCTGGTCGAACAACCCCGTCTACAAGCGCATCGCACAGACGTACCTGGCCGCGTGCGATGCGGTCGACCGGCTGCTCGACGACCTCGAGGCCTCGGGCGACCAACGCCGCGCCGAGCGCGCCCGGTTCGTCATGGGCGTGCTGACCAGTGCGGCAGCGCCGACGAACACCCTGCTCGGCAACCCCGCCGCGCTGAAGAAGACACTGGAGGTAGGGGGCGGCAACCTGCTCCGGGGGGCCCGGAACTTCGCTTCCGACCTGCGCCGCAACGGCGGTATGCCGTCGATGGCGAAGCCGGGAGCGCTCAAGGTCGGTGAGGACCTCGCGGTCACGCCCGGCAAGGTGATCGACAAGGACGAGCACGCCGAGCTCCTGCACTACGCGCCCAGCACGGATACGGTGCGTGCGCGGCCGGTCCTCGTCGTACCGCCACCCATCGGCCGCTATTACTTCCTCGACCTGCGTCCGGGCCGCAGCTTCGCCGAGTACGCCGTGAGCCGCGGCCTGCAGACGTTCATGGTGAGCTGGCGGAACCCGACCGCCGAGCACGCTGGTTGGGACATCGACACGTACGCGCGCCGGATCGTGAGCGCCATCGACGTCGTCCGCGAGACCACGGGCTCGGCGGACGTGAACATCATCGGTTTCTGCGCAGGCGGCATGCTCAACGCCACCGTGCTCAACCACCTCGCGGCCACCCGCGACGACCGGGTGCACAGTGCGTCGTTCGCCGTTACGATGCTGGACTTCGGCCAGCCGGCGCCGATCGCTGCCTTCTCCGCGCCGCGTCTGCTGTCCATCGCCCGGTGGAACTCGGGGCGTTCCGGCGTCATCACCGCCCGCGCCATGGGCAACGTGTTCACCTGGATGCGGCCGAACGACCTGGTGTGGAACTACTGGGTGAACAACTACCTGCTCGGCGAGGACCCGCCGGTGTTCGACATCCTGTCGTGGAACGCGGACGGGACGAACCTGCCGGCCGCGCTTCACCGGCAGTTCCTGGACATCTTCGAGAACAACGTGCTCATCAAGCCCGCGGCCATGCAGATCCTGGGCACTCCGGTCGACCTCGGCACGATCAAGGTGCCGACCTACGTGACCGGTGCGGTGAACGACCACCTCACGCCGTGGAAGGCGACATACCGTACGACGCAGCTGCTCGCGGGCGACAGCACGTTCGCGCTCAGCAACGCCGGCCACATCGCCAGCCTCGTCAACCCGCCAGGCAACCCCAAGGCGACCTACTTCACCGGCCCGCTGGACCCGGCCAAGTCACCGGACGAATGGCTGGCCCACGCCGTGAAGCAGACCGGATCCTGGTGGGAGCACTGGGCGGACTGGGTGCTCGAGCGTTCCGGCGGGGCGAAGCCCGCGCCGGTCACCCTTGGGTCCGAGCGCTTCCCGCCGCAGGAGTCGGCGCCTGGAACGTACGTGCTGCAGAAGGCCTGAGGCCGGCCGGCAACCCGTGCGCCGCGCCCCGCACGACAGGCGGCGCTACTTGCCGACGAACCGTGGCGGGCGTTTGGCGTGGAATGCGGCGACGCCCTCGGCAAAGTCGGCGGTGTCGAAGAGGGCGCCCTGGCCGGCGCGTTCGGTGTCGAGCGCCGCGGGCAGCCGGGCGAGGGTGCTCTGGTTGATCGCATGCTTGATCGCGGCGTAGGCGGCGGTGGGGCCGCTGGCGAGCCTGTTGGCGAGAGCGTCGACCTCGGCGGGGAAAGCATCGTCGGCGACCACCTCGGTGATGAGACCCCACTCCAGCGCCTGCGACGCCGAGATGCGCTCGGCGAGCAGGGCCATGCGGTTGGCGCGCGCGCGGCCGACGGCGGCGGGCACAAGGGCCGTGGCGCCGCCGTCCGGCATCAGGCCGATGTTGGCGAAGGCGAGCAGGAAGTACGCGGACTGTGCGGCCACGGTGAGATCGCAGGCCAGGGCGAGGGAGCAGCCCACACCTGCGGCCGGGCCGTTGACGGCGGCGACAATCGGTTTCGGTGTGTCGCGCAGGGCGATGGTGAGCCGGTTGGCCGCGTCGATGGTACCCACGCCTGGCCCGTTGGTGGCGGCGGACAGGTCGGCGCCCGAGCTGAACGCGCGCCCCGCTCCGGTGAGCACGACGGCCCGCACGGCGGGGTCGCCGGCACAGGCTTCGACAGCCGCCGCCGTCGTGCTCAGCATCTCCGTGGTCAGCGCGTTCAACGCGGCGGGACGGTTGAACGTGATGCGCAGGATGGCCTCGGTGCGGTGCACGAGTACCTCGGGTTCGCTGGGCATGGGCCTACCTTTCAAGGCGGCGTACGTGCCGTGCCAGGTGATCAGAGGGCCGCGGACCATGATATGGGTTCCTGGGGGCGCCACGCCGCGGTGCTCACGTCGAGATCAGCTCGACAAAAAGTGACCCCCTCGAGCAGCGAGGGGTCATCGCGGGCCGCGCTATGCCTCATCGGCCCTTTTGTAGGACCTCGTGCAGCCGGTCGGCGAACTCCTGGGGGTTCGACCCCCAGCCGCCGTGCGCGCCAGGTAGGTACGACACGTCGATACCGAGCCGCTCGGCGAGCGCAATGGCTGCCCGGCGGGCCGCCTGCTCACCCGAGGTCTCGCCGGCAGCACTGACGATCCGCGTCGACACCTTCCGAAGGGCGTCGATGTCGGGCACGTATCCGACGCTCGGCCTGATTTCGTGGGCGATGAACAGATCGAAGTTGCCGGCCATCCGGGCCATCATCTCCTGGGCCTCGGGCGTCGGCTCGGTCTGCTGCATCTCCTCGCTGTACTTCGGTCCGCCTTGCTCGACAGCGGCGCCGAACCTTCCCATCGCGGCGAAGACACCGTCCGTGCGGTAGGTCTCGGTGATTCCGGCGAACGTGGCGCGCCACTGGGCCGCGTCGGTCAGTAGCTCCATGATGGGCGGCTCGTGCGCGACGACCGCGTGAACGAGTTCCGGGTGACGTGCGAGCAGCTCGACGCCGATGGTGCCGCCGCCGCTGTTGCCGTAGACGTACGCGGGTCCCTTGCCGACGGCCGTGATGACCGCCGCCGCGTCGTCCGCGTGCAGCGCCACCGGGATGTCCTCGGGCTCGCCGTCGAGCGTGCTGCGCGAGTGGCCCCGCTGGTCGTAGCTCACGACCGTGTAGCGGTCGGCCAGCCGCGTGGCGAGGTCGGTGAACATGCCGGCGTCGGTCGGCCCGCCACTGATGCAGAGCAGAACCGGGCCCGAACCCCGGACCTCGACGTACAGCGTCGCTCCTGGCACCTTCACCGTGGTCGGTTCCACCGTTGTCGCCTGTTGGGTCATGATCGATCTCCTCGGTGTTGAGCTTGTGCTTCGATTGGGTCGTGTCTGGGTGCGCGCGCCGCCTGTCAGCCGCCGCCGTCCACAGACGTGTCGAACCAGGCTCTGGGTTTTCGACATCCCGCCCTGCGGCCGGTCGCCGGGCGGTGATCGGCAGGCGATGATCCGTGAGCCCATGTCGAGAACGGGTCGAACGCCTCCGACCTACTCACGGGGACCGCCCGGTCCCTATGAAGGGAGCGCAACCGTGAAGTACGTCGCGCTGATCTACAGTAACCCAGGGGCATTCGAAGCCCTGCCGCAGGCCGAACGCGATGACATCATGAGCCAGGCGGACGCCTTCCTCAAGGAGTTCACCGAGTCCGGCGAACTCCTTGGCGGCGACGCCCTCGCCCATCCGTCGACCGGCAAGGTCGTGCGGGTGCGCGGCGGCGTCCCGGCGGTGACGGACGGGCCGTTCGCGGAGGCCAAGGAGCAGCTCGCCGGCTACTACCGACTCGACTGCGAGAGCCTCGAGCGCGCGATCGAGATCGTCACGCACGATCCGGCCGCCCGGCTCTGGGGCGTGGAAGTGCGGCCGATCATGGACTCGGCCGGCACCGAGATGTGACCAGGCATGTCGGAGCCGAGGGCCTGCTGCGCCGCCTTGCGCCGCAGGTCCTCGGCGCGCTCGCCCGCCGCTACGGCCATTTCGACCTGTGCGAGGACGCCGTCCAGGAAGCACTCCTCGCCGCCGCTCTGCAATGGCCCCACCAGGGTGTCCCGGACAATCCACACGGCTGGCTCTTCACGGTCGCCACCCGCCGGCTGACCGACGAGCTGCGCAGCGAGCAAGCACGCCGACGCCGCGAAGAGACCGCAGCGGCCCAGGTGCCGCGCAATGAACTCATCGAGCCGGCCAACGGCGACGATCATCCGACCGACGAGGACGACACCCTCACCCTGCTCTTCCTCTGCTGCCATCCGGCGCTGACCGCGGCGTCGCAGCTCGCGCTCACCCTGCGCGCCGTCGGCGGCCTGACGACGGCCGAGATCGCGCGGGCGTTCCTTGTCCCGGAGGCGACGGTCGCCCAGCGCATCAGCCGGGCCAAACAGCGCATCAAGGCCAGCGGCGTCCCGTTCCGACTGCCGCCGCAGCCCGAACGCCCGGACCGGCTGCGGGTGGTCCTGCACGTCCTTTATCTGATCTTCAACGAGGGCTACACCGCCACCTCCGGTCCCGACCTGCAGCGCAGCGAGTTCACGGCGGAAGCCATCCGGCTCACCCGAGACGTCCGGCGACTGCTGCCCGATGACGGCGAGGTGGCCGGCCTGCTCGCCTTGATGTTGTTGACCGACGCGCGTCGGCCGGCACGCACGCGGTCCGACGGCAGCCTGGTCCCGCTCGCCGAGCAGGACCGAGGCCGATGGAACCAAGCGTGCATATCCGAGGGTCTTGCGCTGATAACCGGTGCCCTGGCGCGGCAGCCGATCGGCCCGTACCAGCTACAGGCGGCCATCGCTGCTGTCCACTCCGAGGCAACCCGAGCGCAGGACACCGACTGGCCACAGATCCTCGCCCTGTACCAGTTGCACGAGCGAATCTCGCCGAACCCGATGGTCACCCTCAACCACGCCGTCGCCCTCGCAATGGTGCGCGGCCCGCAGGCCGGACTCGAACTGCTGAGGACCCTGGACGACGACGACCGAATCGCCGGCCACCATCGTCTGCACGCCGTGCGCGCGCATCTACAAGAAATGGCCGGCGATTCCGCAGCCGCACGTGCCAGCTACCGGATCGCGGCACGCCGTACCACCAGCCGCTCCGAACAGCGCTACCTGGAGACCCGAGCCGCCCGGCTCACCGAACCCGAGCAGTAGATCGGCAACGGGGGCTCAAGCGAAGAACTCGATGATGCTGGCGGTGTCATCCGAGAATGCCCAGCGGGCAGTTACCAACGGGAAAAGTAGCTAGCGGACTCTCGCTTACATCCCGATATAGGCCAGAGCGGGATCCCGGAAGAATCCCCGGATGGTTTCCGGGAGTCGCTGGAGGCGTTCCAACGCACGAGTGGCGATTTCGAACAGCTCGGA
>DASXTS010000334.1:0-15417 GCA_036505275.1 Pseudonocardiaceae bacterium | reverse complement strand
CCCGGGCTGGTTCTGCTTGACGGTGAACACAAACCCGGCGCCGCGGTGGTGCAGGTATTCGGCGTGGGCGCGTTGGGCGTGCAGCGCGTCCGCGGTGATCACGGTGCGGGCCAGGTCGACACCGGCGTCGGCGAGGGTGTCCAGCAGCGGGGCGAACATCGGTGAGGTAGGCCGTCAGGCGAGGTGTCAGCCAGGCTGATCCTTTTCCCGACGGCCCCCTCCCGAACCCGGCGTGGCGTTCCATACCCAGTCCTCCAGGTATCCGGCTTGCAGCATGTTACGCAGCAGCCCGAGAAACCGGTTATCGTGGATCTTCTCACCTAATGTTCTTAGCATCACCGAATGGTCAAGCGAATCGAAACATTGGGCAATGTCGCCCTCGATAAACCAGGTCGTCCCTTTCCAACCGGCCGCCACATCGCGCAGCGCTGTGTGGCAGCCTGGGTCCGATCCCGGCGGGTGGCGGTGGCCTGCTCCGTCGTCATGGCGCCCCTCCTCGTCATCGAGGTGTCCCGGCATAACCATCGCGCACGAGGGGCCGCTTGGCCACTTGAGCGATGAATCAGCTGCCTAGACCTGTCTCGCGGATCTTTGGCCTGCTGCGCGGCGCTCGCGACGGCCACGATCCACGAGACAGCCCTAGACCGGTAGCCGCCGGAAGACCGCGCGCGGGAGGTGGCGGAGCAGGGACATGACGTAGCGCAGCGGCGGGGGGACCCAGACCAGCTCGCGGCGGGTGCGGACGGCGTCCACGATCACCTCGGCGACCTGCTCGGGGGTGACCGAGAGCGGCGCGGGCTTGAGACCCTCGGTCATTCTGGTGCGGACGAAGCCGGGGCGGACGACGGCGACGTGCACGCCGGCGGGCCGCAGCGCCTCCGTGAGGCCGGTATAGAAGGCGTCCATGCCGGCCTTGGTCGACCCGTAGACGAAGTTGGAGCGGCGGGCACGCTCGCCGGCGACCGAGGACAGGGCGATCAGGGAGCCGTGCCCCTGGGCGGCGAGCTTGGCGCCGACCAGCACGCCGACCGAGACGGCCGCGGTGTAGTTGACCTCGGCGAGCTCGAGGGCGGCGTCCAGGTCGGTCCAGGCCCGTTCCTGGTCGCCGAGCACGCCGAAGGCGACGAGGGTGACGTCGATGTCGCCGTCCGCGAAGGCCTTGTCGACGACCTCGGCGTGGGTCAGCGGCGCCCGGGCGTCGAACGCCAGCGCGCTGACCTCGCAGCCGAGCCCGCGCAGCCGGGCGGCGGCCTCGTCCACTCGCTGCGAGGGGCGGGCCGCCAGCACCACCCGCAGCGGCCGCGTGGCGGCGAACCGCTCGGCCACCGCGAGACCGATCTCGGACGTGCCACCGAGGATGAGCAGGGACTGCGGGGTGCCAACGGCGTCGATCACAGGGCCAGCCTTCGGGCGAGGTCGGACGTGAACACACCCTGCGGGTCGGCGGCGGCGCGCACCTTGCGCCACTCGTCGATCCGCGGGTACATGCGGGCGAGCGTCTCGGCGTCCACCCTGGAGTCCTTGGCGAGGTAGACCCGGCCGCCGGCGGCCAGCACCAGCTCGTCGAGCCTGGCGCACAGCTCGGCGACACCACGGCCGACGGGGATGTCCACCGCCAGTGTCCAGCCGGGGATCGGAAAGGACAGCGGCGCCGGGTTGCCGTCGCCGAACCGCTTGAGCACATTCAGGCAGGACACCTGGCCGCTGCCCGCGATGGCCCGCACGCAGCGGCGGAACGAGTCCTGCGCGCCGAACGGCACCACGAACTGGTACTGCAGGAAGCCGCGCGGACCGTAGAGCCGGTTCCACCTGCCGACCATGTCCAGCGGGTGGAAGAACGTGGTGATGTTCTGCACCTCGCCACGGCGCTCCGTTGGCGCCCTGCGGTACCACAGCTCGTTGAAGGCCCGCGCGGTGAACCGGTTGAGCAGCCCGGACGGGACCACCGGCGGCACGGTGAACAGCTGCGGCGCGTCGAACCGCAGTGGCTGCCGGCGCAGCTTGCGCGGCAGGTGCTCACGGCGGGCCGCCCAGCCGCGGGTGAGCACCGCCCGGCCCATGGACGGCCCGGTGGTCACCGAGTCGAACCACGCCACCGAGTACGTGTAGTCGTCGTCGTGGTCGCTCAGCCGGGCCATCAGATCGTCCAGATCGGTGGCCCGCTCGGTGTCCACCACGAAGTACGCCGTCTCGGTCGGCTTGAGCCGGACCCTGGCCCTGACCACGATCCCGGTGAGGCCCATGCCGCCGACGGTGGCCCAGAACAGCTCCGCCTCCGGCCCGTCCGGGGTGATCGTGCGGATCTCGCCGTCGGCCGTGACCAGGTCAACGGACAGCACATGGTTGCCGAAGCTGCCCTCCACGTGGTGATTCTTCCCGTGGATGTCGGCCGCGATGGCCCCGCCGACGGTCACCTGCCTGGTGCCCGGCAGCACCGGCACCCACAGCCCGAAGGGCAGCGCGGCCCGCATCAGCGTGTCCAGGCTGACTCCCGCGTCCACATCGGCCACGCCGCGGTCCGCGTCCATGCTGTGGATCCGGGCCAGCCCGGTCATGTCCACCACCAGGCCGCCGGCGTTCTGCGCCGCGTCCCCGTACGCCCTGCCCAGCCCGCGGGCCAGGATGCCGCGCTGGCCCGCGGTGCGCACGGCCTCGGCGATGGCCTCCGGCGTCTGGGCGCTCAGCACCCTCGCCGACGTTGGCGCCGTGCGGCCCCATCCGGTGAGGGTGCGCTGGCGGGTCTGCATCATCAGGTGTCGCAGATTACCGGCCAGTGTCGGCGGCGGCTGAGCCAGGATCCGGGGCGGCCGGCGGGTTTGGCAGGTCTCTGTTGCTCTGAGAGGAGGCCGCCGCGGAGCGGCGATCAAGGAGCGGCGATCAAGGAGCGGCGCTCGGCGCGGGGGCCGCATTGCCGCCGGAGAGGACCGCCACGGTGCGGCCGGCAGGGAGTTGGTCGGCATGCCAGAGATATGCGGCCGTGCTGAGGGCGCCGCTGGGCTCGGCGACGACCCGGTAGCGGGCGGCCAGGAACCGCACCGCAGCGGCGATCTCCTCCTCGGTGACGGTGACGATGGCGTCGAGGCGGCGGCTGAGGTGGGCCCAGGTCAGCTCGCCGAGTACGGCGTGGCGTACGCCGTCGGCGGAGGTTTGCGCGGTACGCGCCGGGTCCCAGGCGGTACGGGTGCCGCGGCGCAGGCTCTCGGCGGCGTCCGCGGCCAGCTCGGGCTCGACACCGATCACGGCGGCTCGCGGGCACAGCGCCTTGATCGCCACCGCCACCCCGGCGGCCAACCCGCCGCCGCCGACGGGTACCAGCACGAGATCGACGTCGGGGGCGTCGTCGGCGATCTCCAGGCCGACAGTGCCCTGGCCGGCGATCACATGCGGGTGGTCGTACGGCGGCACCATGGTCAGGCCGAGCCGCCGGGCCAGGTCCTCGGCGGCGCTGGCGCGCTCGACCGGCGGTACCAGCTGCACGGTGGCACCGAGGAAGCGGGTGGCCTCGATCTTCGCCGGTACCGCGTCGTCCGGCATGACGACGGTGACCGGCAGGCCCGCCGCTCGGGCGGCGTAGGCGAGGGCCTGGGCATGGTTGCCGGAGGAGTGCGTCACGACGCCGCGGGCGGCGCCGTCCAGCCGCAGCACGGCGTTGGTGGCGCCGCGCAGCTTGAACGCGCCAGTGGGCTGCAGGGACTCCGGCTTGATCCACAGTGGACAGTCCACCGTGGACAGCAGCGGGGTGCGCAGGACGCGGCCGCGGATCCGGTCGGCGGCCGCCCGCACGTCGTCGAGCGTGACGAGCACGGCTTACCAGGGTACGGGCAGTAAGGTCGCTAGCATCGCCACCTCGACGCATCACCACAGTTGCACGTTGTGCGAGGCCACGTGCGGCATCGAGGTGACATCGCAGCTGACCGAGGACGGACCGGCGGTGCTCGCCGTTCGTGGCGACCAGAGCGACCCGTTCAGCAAGGGCTACATCTGCCCGAAGGCGACGGCGCTGGCCGACCTGCACCACGACCCCGACCGGCTGCGGAGGCCGCTGGTCCGCACCGGCTCCGGGTCCGGCGGGCCGCGTTGGCGGGAGGCCGGCTGGGACGAGGCGTTCGAGCTGGTGGCGCGGCGGCTCGACGAGGTGCGCGCGGACCACGGCCGGCATGCAATCGGCGTGTACCAGGGCAACCCGACGGCGCACAACCTCGGCCTGATCATGTACGGGCAGCTGCTGTTCCGCGGCCTCGGCACCCGCAACCTGTTCTCCGCCACCTCGATCGACCAGCTGCCGCACATGCTGGCCGCACTGCTGCTGTTCGGCCATCAACTGCTCATGCCGGTGCCTGACGTGGACCGTTGTGACCTGTTCGTCTGCCTCGGCGGCAACCCGGCCGCGTCCAACGGCAGCATCATGACCGCGCCGAACATCCGTGCCCGGCTGCGGGCCATCCGGGACCGTGGCGGCCGCGTGGTGGTCATCGACCCGCGGCGCACCGAGACCGCGGCGCTGGCCACCGAGCACCTGTTCATCCGGCCGGGCACCGACGCCATGCTGCTGCTGTCCGTGGTGCACGTGCTGTTCGCCGAGAACCTGGTGCGCCTGCGCCGGCTCGCCCCGTTCGTCGCCGGCGTCAACGCATTGCGGGCCGCGGCCGCCGATTTCCCGCCCGAGGAAACCGCGGCCGCCACCGGCATCGACCCAGCCGACGTCCGCTCGCTGGCCCGCGGGCTGGCCGGCACCGAGCGGGCCGTCGTGTACGGGCGGGTCGGGGTGTGCACGCAAGAGTTCGGCGGGCTCGCGACGTGGCTCGTGCTCGTGGTCAACGCGCTCACCGGGCACCTGGACGAGCCGGGCGGCGCCATGTTCACCACCCCGGCCGTCGATCCGCTGGCGCTGCTGCGGCGGCTCGGGCACGGTGGGGGGTTCGGCCGCTGGCGCAGCCGGGTGCGCGGCCTGCCGGAGTTCGGCGGTGAGCTGCCGGTGGCGGCGCTGTCCGAGGAGATCCAGACGCCGGGCGAGCGGCAGATCAGGGCACTGATCACGTCGGCCGGCAACCCGGTGCTGTCCACGCCGAACGGGTCACAGCTGGAGCGGGCCCTCGCCGGCCTCGACTTCATGGTGTCGATCGACCCGTACCTGAACGAGACGACCCGCTTCGCGCACGTCATCCTGCCGCCGACCGGACCGCTCGAGCGCTCGCACTACGAGATCCCGCTCGCTCTCTTCGCGGTGCGCAACGTGGCCAAGTACTCCCCGCCGGTGTTCCCGCGGGCCGCCGACCAGCGGCACGACTGGGAGATCTGCCTCGAACTGGCCCGGCGGTTGCTCGGCCCGCCCTGGTTGCGCCCGGTGGCCCGCCCGGCCTGGGCCGTGCTGCGCCGTTTCGGCCCAGAGGCGCCGCTGGCCGTGGCCCTGCTGGCCGGCCCGCACGGCGTGCGCCGCGCCTTCCGTACCCGCGTGTTCGCCGGTTCGGACGACCGTGTTGGGCGCTTCGGTACGCCCCGCGGCGTGTCGCTGCGCCGGCTACGGCGCAACCCGCACGGCCTCGATCTGGGCCCGCTGGAACGGCGGCTGCCCGGCCGGCTGAACACCGTGGACGGCCTGGTGCACCTCGCACCGCTGGAGTACCTCGCCGACCTGTCGCGGCTGCGCGCCCGGCTGGCCGCACTGATCGGCGACGGCATCATCCGGTCCGACCGACCGCTGGTCCTGATCGGCCGCCGGCACCTGCGCAGCAACAACTCGTGGATGCACAACAGCGAGCGCCTGGTCAAGGGACGGCCCCGGTGCACCCTGCTGGTTCACCCGTCGGACGCCACCGCGCACGGGCTCGCCGACCGCGAGGTCGCGCTGCTGTCCTCGCGGGTGGGCGCCGTCGAGGTGCCGGTCGAGGTGACCGACTCGATCATGCCGGGAGTGGTCAGCCTGCCGCACGGATGGGGCCACGGCCGCGGTGGCACGCGGCTGTCCGTGGCCACCGCGCACCCCGGCGTCAGCCTCAACGACGTCACCGACGAGCGGTTCGTCGACGCTCTCACGGGCAACGCCGCGGTGTCCGGCATCCCGGTCAGCCTCAGGCCGGCTCACCCGAATGCCGGTGCAAGGCGGTAGGCCGCGCGGATCACAATGACGGCCCCTGGGCGCGGCAGTACCTCGCCCTCCCACGGCGTCGCCGCCCGGCCGATCTGCCATGCTGACCTGCCATGACGCCGCCTCGCAGACTGGTCCTGCTGCGCCACGCGAAATCCGACTGGTCGACCGGCCTGCCCGACGAGCAGCGACCGCTCGCCCCGCGAGGTCGCCGGGACGCTCCGCGCGCCGGCCGGTGGCTGCGCGACCACCTCGACCACATCGACCTGGTGCTCTGCAGCCCCGCCGTCCGGGCCCGCACCACCTGGGAACTCGCTGCCGCCGAGCTCCCAGAGCAGCCACCGGTGCGGTACGAGGCCGAGGTCTACGCCGCCTCGGCCGCTGACCTCCTCGACCAGGTGCACGGGCTGCCCGAGGAGGCCGCCACCGTCGTGCTGGTCGGCCACAACCCCGGCATCGAGAGCCTGCTCGGCCTGCTCACCGGCGAGGACTGGCAGATGAAGACCGCGGCCATCGCCGTCGTCTCCTGGCCAGGTTCCTGGTCGGACGCGGAACAATCCCAGCCCCAACTCGAGGCCCGCGGAGCCCCCTGACCCTGACGGCGCAGCTGTCCGGCCGCGTGAGCCCGGTACGTGGTCCGGAAACCACGCCTCAGCGACGCCACCCACACGACCTGTTGCAGAATCCGACCCCGGACGACGCGCGCGCAACGGCTTCATTGCCAGCGCCACTGGCGGGAACACCCCGGGCTCAGGCGGACGTCAGCCGGATGTTGCGCACCTGGATCGAGTTCGGGATGGGGCCCATTGCGAAAAGGGTGGTGAAACTCAGCGTCAGGTTCGTGCCCGGCGGATCGCCCTTGAAAGTGATCACCTTGCTCACCGGGACGCTCCGTTCCGGAACGTCGATGTTGCCACCGCCCAGGCCGGTGAAGCCGCCGTACGGTTTCAGCGTCACCCCGCCCTCACCCACCAGCTGGCAGGTCCCCTCCTGCATGATGATCGTGATCGGGATGTCCCCGCTGTTGATGGCGAGCACCTTGACCTTGACGAAGTCCTTGGTCACCTCGACGCCCTGCACCGTGACGGTCAGCGGGCCGGCGCGGCCGCTCGGTCCCGGCTGCACCAGGCGCTCGACGCCGGTCTGGTTGCCGGTGACCCGCCCGATCACCGACGACACCAGGTAGGCGCCGCCGCCGATCACGACCACGAGCACCAGCAGCGCGACGGCGATCGGTACGCCGCGGCGCCGCGGTGGCGGCGGCTGATACGGCGGGTACGGCTGGTAGCCGGGCCGCGACCCGGGGTGCGGGTCGGCATACCGCGGGTCGGCATACCGCGGGTCGCCGTATGGCCGGTAGCCGGGCCGCGGGGGAATGGGCTGCGGGGGGCTTGACGGCGTTGGCGGATCCTTGAGCGAGTCCACCGCCGTTTGCAGGCTGCCGCCGAGCATCGCGACCGCGACCGTGAGAACCGGCCCCAACGCCCGCCCGGTGAAATATTCGGTGGCCAGCGTCACCAGCTCGCCAATGCCGGCCCCGAGCGCTCCGAACAGCAGCAGCCTGCCGAGGCGCACACCCCTTCGCGCGGCCATTCCCGGATTCTAGGGTCCAGAACCCCGCCCAATGATCACCGCCTGGATATGTCCCGGTTATCCGCATCGCGCCACCGCCTATGCGCCGCTTGGCGCGGATGATCGGGTGGTGGTGCTGACGCAGGGCTTGCCTGGCGGGGTCTAATTGCTGAGGTTGCAGGTCCCGGAGCACGGCGCGACTTGGCATGTTGGAGGCATCCGATGACGGACACGGCCATCCGAACGGCAACATCCACCATCGCGCAGGGATTTGTCGCGGCGGTCGGCTCCCGTGGCGATCAGACCGCGGTGCGCTGGCGTGACCAGGACGGTGCGTGGCGGTCCTGGACGACCGCGGAGCTGGCCCATCAGGTCGCCAGGGCCGCCGCCGGCCTCCGTGCGCTCGGTGTTCAGCCCGGCCAGCGCGTCCTGATGATGATGCGCAACGTGGCCGAATTCCACGTCGCCGACCTGGCGGTGATGTTCTGCGGGGCCACCCCGGTATCGATCTACAACTCGTCGCCGCCGGAACAGATCGCCTATCTGGCCGGCCATGCCGAGGCGGCCGCCGCGATCGTGGAGGATGCCGAGTTTCTCGGTCGATTCGACGCGGTGCGCGACCAGTTGCCCGCCGGCATGCGGATCGTCCTGGTGCGCGGCAGCGCCGACGGCGTTACGCCGTGGGCGTCGCTGCTGGAGTCGGTACCGCGGGACCTGGCGGATGCCGCGGCGGCGATCTCCCCCGACACCGCCGCGACGGTGATCTACACCTCGGGGACCACCGGTCCGCCGAAGGGAGTAGTGCTGACGCACACCAATGTGTGCGCGCAGGTGGCGGCGCTGCGCCAGGTGTTCAGCGGCGAGGTGTCCGGCAAGCGGGTGGTGTCCTACCTGCCGATGGCCCACATCGCCGAACGTGCGGTCAGCCACTACGGCATGATCTTGAACGGGTACGAGATCTCCTGCTGCCCGGACCTCAACCAACTCGCCGAGTACCTGGTCCAGGTGCGGCCGCAGATCCTGTTCGGGGTGCCGCGGGTATGGGAGAAGATCCGCGCCAAGGTGATGGCCGCGGTGTCCGCCGATCCCGAGCGGGCGGCGAAGCTCAACGCGGCGATCGAGGCCGCGAAGCCGATCGCGATGGCCCGCAACTGGGGCAGCGCCACCGACGAGCAGAACGCCATGTGGGATCGGCTGCAGCAGGCCGGTCTCCGGGCGGTGCGCGAGCTGGTCGGGTTGGACCAGGTGGAGTTCGCTATCACCGGTGCCGCGCCGATCCCGGTGCACGTGATCGAGTGGTACAACGCCCTTGGCGTGCCGCTGTCCGAGGTCTACGGCATGTCCGAGAACGCCGGAGCCATGACCTGGACGCCGTACAAGATCAAGCCGGGGACCGTTGGCCCGCCGGTGCCCGGCGCCGAGGTGCGGATCGCCGAGGACGGCGAGGTGCTGTGCCGCGGACCGATCGTCTTCCCCGGCTACCTCAAGGATCCGGAGCAGACCGCCGTGGCGATAGACCGGGGCTGGCTGCACACCGGCGACATCGGCCAGCTCGACGAGGACGGCTACCTCAAGATCGTCGACCGGAAGAAGGAACTCATCATCACCGCCGGCGGCAAGAACATCAGCCCGGCGAACCTCGAAGCCGCGCTCAAGACCATCCCGCTGGTCTCGCAGGCCTTCGTGGTCGGCGACGGCCAGCCCTACACCGCCGCGCTGCTGCTGCTCGACCCCGAGGTGGCACCCGGCTGGGCGCAGGCCCGCGGAATCCCGTTCGGCTCACTGCCCGAGCTGGCCGAGCACCCCGAGATCATCGCCGAGATCCAAGGTGGCGTCGACGCCGCCATGGCGCCGTTCAACCACGCCGAGAGGGTCAAGAAGGTCCGCATCATGGGCGTCGAATGGCTCCCCGACTCCGACGAGCTGACCCCGACCGCCAAGCTCAAACGACGCGTCATCAAGACCAAGTACGCCACCGAGATCCAGTCCCTGTACGCCTGACCTGTGCTCCGCCCATTTGCGCGGTCAGGTCTGACCGGGGTTGGACCCAGCGAGCGCGGCGCCCACCTGGTCGGCAAGCGCGACCGCGACTCGGAGCTGTTCCAGCGATGGCCTGACGATCCGAGTGGCGGCGGTGAGCAGGAAACGGCCATGAACAATACCGCCGCTCTGCACCATGAGCGCGATCTCGGAATTGGTGGGCAGGCCGTTTCGGTCGACGTTGATGGTGCGGCCGTCACGGGTAACTGTTGCGTCGTTGTTGAGGATCGGAAGTCCTGAGCCGGTGCCCGCGTCGAATCGGCAATCGTCAATCTGGAGAATCTCCACGATCTGCCCGCAGACGTGATCGATGAGCAGACTGGTCGACGACAGGCCGGCGCCGACGGTCGCAGCTGTGCTGAGCACGCCGTCCAGATAGCCTTGCTCCTGGCTGGCGCGGGCTTGCTGGCGACGTCCCCAGAGCGCTATCTCGGTCACCGCGGCACCGACGAGCACCAGCAGCACGGCGGTCTCGATGTCCGCGCGATCGGTGATGGTGAAACTGTTGTAGGGCTCGGTGAGGAATAAGTCGAACCATGCGGCGCTCGACAGCGCGGCGACGATACCCGCCGGCCGGATGCCGGTGGAGGCCGCGGCAACGATGAGGAGGACCAGCCCCAGTGCGGCATTGGTATTGGCCACGCTTTCCCGGAACGCGGCCAGCACAGCACAGGCCACGAGTGGCACGGCGGCGGCGATGCTGATCACCAGCGGCCGGTGAGCCTGCAGAACCGTCTCCAAGCGCATGCCACTATCAAACCGCTCACCGTGGCGGCAGTGTCAACGAGGCTCAGGTAACCGGCGGGGTCAGTCGGGCACGCCGTTCAGTGTTATCTCTACCAGCGGGCCGGTGGCCGAGCTCGCCATCCGGCGCCACCTCGACCGGTACAGGCGCAGGTCCTGCTCCCACGCCGGGTCGTCGGGCTGCACCACCCTGGCGGTCGCACCGTGCACCCTGCCGCGCAACCGCACGGTGACTGCCCGCGGCGTGCGGAAGTTCCGCCACCACGTCTTGGCGGTCGCCCGCTGCGGAACCACGACCAGCCGCCGTCCGTCACGCGCGTACTGCACCGGCAGCCTGTACTCTCGCCCGCTGCGCCGCCCGGTGTAGCGCAGCTCGATCACAATGCCGCTGAGCAGGCGATGCGCCGGAGAACGCAGGACCGCCAGGATGAGCCCATTGCCCTGCAACCACCCGGCCGGCATTGTGGGTCCCCTTTCGGCAGGTCCACATCTAAACGTATTCCTAGCCGGCTGCCTGGACGGCGTTGAGGGCTGCCGCCGCCACCGTGGACAGGCGATCGCGGGCGGCCTGGCTGCTGACGTAACTCTGTATCGAGAGCAGCGCGATCGCGTAGTCGCGGCCAGTTCGGCTGTCGTGCACCACGCCTGCGCTGTGCAATAGGAATCCCGATGGGCGGTACGGCACCCACGCCTGCTTGGCGTACACCCGCTCCGAGGCTCCCCGTCTGAGCAGGCCGAAGAACTGGTCGAACCCGTCGGTCGCGGTGTGCTGCGCGGCGCTCAGGGCCGAGACGATGACGGCACGGTCCTCGGCGGCCATATCGCGCAGGATGTGCCGGTAGATCCGGGTAAGGTCGCCGGCCGTCACCGTTGTGTCACCCCATGTGCTCGCGTCGCTGGGAGCTCTGGTCGCGGAAAGTCCGAGCCGGGCAGCCACCCGGCGAACCGCGCCAGGACCGTCGTAGCGGCCCCACAGCACGTTCATGGCTCCGTCGTCGCTGCTGCTCAGCGCGCGGCCGACCAGCTTGAGGTCGGACTCGGCGATGGCTCGGCCGTCCGCACGCCGACGATCCAGCATGTCCACCACCAGCACGAGCTTGGCCAGGGACGCCGACATGAACGGGCGGTTCCCGTACCGGCCCAGCACCACCTCGCCGCTGACCACATCCAGCACCGCCACGCCCAAGGTCATGCCCGGCGTGATCGCCCGTTCGGTGGCATCCACCACCGCCTGGGCCGGCACCACCGCATGGGCCGGCACCACCGGCGGCGCCGGCGCCACCGCGGTAGGCGTCGACGACGGGATGGAGATCTCCATGACCGGGGCCGGCTCCTCCGTCGTGGCGGCAGTGCCAGGCACGCCGGGCGTCGCGGCGCCGGATGTCACCCCACGCCAAGAAGCCACCCCACCCGCGGCGACAACGGCGACGACGACGATGCCGCAGAACAGCGTCCCTGCCCTTGGCCGAAGCATGGCTGATCCTAGGACGGCGCCGTGGACAAGATCCCCCGATCCCGGCCGTGTGTCGTTCACCCGCCGACGTGAATGGCCGGGCGCTGGCTCGGTTCCCTTTCCAGCCGGCGGAGGATCTCGCGGACGACGGGTGGGGTGTCGCCCTGGCCAAGGATGAGGTAGCGCAACAGGTGGGCGAGCGGGCTGCCTTCCGACCACTCGAAGAAGCAATGCGGGCGGACCCCGGTGGCGTCGCGCAGGGCCAACAGGATGGCGGCGATGGCATTCGGCGCGGCCGGGCTGTTCGTGCGCAGGATGCGGTGCCCGTCGACCTGGACACCGCGCACATACAGCACGTCGCTGAACTCCGACGGGTCAACGACGTCGATCTCCAGAAACAGCACGTCTGCGCCGCCGGGCACGGGGTTTATCTCGCGCTGTTTGTCTTCCTTTGCCTGGTATTCCGCGGTGTCGCCGGCCCGCCGTTTGTTGGCGATGATGGTCAACCGGTTGTCGTGCCGGAGGGAGTCTGTGATGAACCGGCGCGCGGTGTCGTCGAATTCGATCCGGTCGGCGCGCAGTTCGGTGGTGCGGGTGATCCGGGAAACCAGCGAGACCACGATGATGCCGGCGATGAACGCGGCGGATATTGTGATCCCGTCCGGCTTCTCTATGACGTTCGCGACGAGCGCGTAGAGCAGCACGATCGTGAGCACGGTGAAGCCAAAGGTGGCGGCGCGCTCCCGGCGCCTGGCCGCTGAGATGGTGACCGCGACCGCGCCGGAGACCATCATGGCCAGGATCCCGGTGGCATATGCGCCGGCCTGGGCGTTCACGTCGGCCCGGAAGATGAGCGTGATGACGATGCTGACGGCGGTGTACACCAGCACCACCGGGCGCACAGCGCGGGCCCATTCCGGTGCCATGCCGTAGCCGGGTAGGTACCGGGGCACGATGTTGATCAGCCCTGCCATCGCCGATGCGCCGGCGAACCACAGGATGAGGATGCTGCTGATGTCGTAGGCGGTGCCGAACGCCTCACCGAGACGCTGGTGCGCCAGGTAGGCCAGCGCCCGGCCATTCGCGGCGCCGCCCGGCTGGAACTCCTGCGGCGGGATGAGCACCGTGGTGATCAGGCTGGTCGTGATCAGGTAGCCGGACATGATCAGCGCCGCGGTGGTCAGCAGCTTTTTGGTATTGCGGATACGCGACCGCAACCGCTCGTCCGGGTCGTCGCCCTCGGCGGCGATGAGCGGCATCATGCTCACACCCGTCTCGAACCCGGACAGGCCCAACACCAGCAGCGGGAAGGCGAGCAGGGCCGGTCCGACCAGGTCCATCGGGCCGGATCGGCCCGCGGTCAGCGCGTCGATCCACCGGTTCACCACATCCGGCTCGGCCAGCAGGTCGGCCACACCCACGCCGACCACGATCGCGTTGAGCAGCAGGAACACCGCGACCAGCGGGATCGCCAAGCCGACGGCCTCGCTGAAACCCATCAGGAACACGCCACCGAGGATCAGCAGCAGCACGATCGTGATCGTCACAGCCTGGTCGTGCAGCAACCCGGGCACGATCGGGTTCTCCACCGTGTGCACCGCCGCGTCGGCGGCGGACAACGTGATCGTGATGATCCACGACGTGGCCACGAAACCCAGCAGCACCAGAACGAAGATCTTGCCCCGCCAGAACGGCAGCAGCCGTTCGAGCATGGCTACCGAGCCCTGGCCGTGCGGGCTCTCCGTGGCCACCCGCCAGTACATCGGCAGCATGCCCAACAGGGTCAACGCCACGATCAGCAACGTCGCCAGCGGCGATATCGCGCCCGCGGCCAGCACCGCGATCCCCGGCAGATACGACAGTGTGGAGAAGTAGTCGACACCGGTCAGGCACATGACCTTCCACCAGGGCTGTTGGGTGGCGTGTTCGTCGTCGCTTTCGGGACCCACCGGCTGCACCCGGTGCTGCAACAGCCAGCCGGCCAACCCGTGCCTCGGCGCCGAGGGTCGCGCCGGGCTGTCCACGCGGGCCGGAACGGCGAACTCTGCGCCGGTTTCCATGGACCCTTCCTCCCGCCGACCGTGCGGCTCCTGCTCATCATGCCGATGTGCGTCGGCGCGGGCCCGGCCGACACATCAGCGCTCCGGGTTGGACATGGGTCACCGACCGGGATCAATCTGGTCGGTGATGACCGAAGCCACCGCGTGGGTGATCGCCGGAGCGCCGGGCGCCGGAAAGTCGACCGTGACCGCCCTGCTGCTGGCGCGGCTGCGCCCAGTACCGGCGCTGCTCGACAAGGACACCCTGTTTGATGGGTTCGTCGCCGAGGTGCAGGCCGCGCACGATCGCTCCCCTGGCGAGCGCGAAGGGCCGTGGTATGACCAGTACATCAAGCGGCACGAGTACACCGGCATGGCCGCGGCGGCCGCCCAGATCCGTCGCGCGGGCTGCCCGGTCATGCTGGAGGGGCCGTTCACCGAGCAGATACGCGACCCGGCGCGGTGGCGAGCCTGGGTGGACGATCTGGGTGGCCAACCGGTGCGGCTGGTGTGGGTCCGCAGCAACCCACCGACCCTGCTCGAGCGGCTGCTGATCCGCGATCTTGCCAGGGACGCCGGCAAGCTCGCCGCGTTCGACGCCTTCGTCGAGCGGATGCGCCCAGACGAGCCGCCGCCCGTGCCCCACCTGGAGATCGACAACCGGCTGGGTGCGCCTGCGCTCTGCACCCAACTCGACGGCGTGCTTGCGGCCAAGGCAGGGTCGTGGCACCCCAAGGACGCCACGTAGCAGGGGTGGTCGCGCTGCCACGGGTGTCAGTCGGACCATGCCTCAGCGCCGGATCACTGGATACCCACCGACCGACATCACGACACGGTAACGACTTGCACAGTTGTGATTCAACAGGACGACAACCGCAAGACCATCTGATGAGAGACGACCAGCGTCGTAGACGTCTGCCCAGGTCAGGAGCGCTCGAGCCAACCGCCGGGTAGGCCGTCCGAGCCAATGAGGTTGCGCCGAATGATCTACGCGGAAATCCGCGCTAATGATTGGCTTGGGACGGGAGTAAGGTTCCGGTCCCGGTGTTTGGCCGGCGGTTTCCGGTGTTTGTCGGGGACGTGAGCCGGGACGCGTCGTACTGGAGTGGTTCTTTCATCCGGTGGCAAGTCGACGCCCCGTGGAGGGCGTCGACGCGGCAGCACCTAGCAGCGTGCGTGTCCCGCCACCGCCGGCAACTGGCGCAACTGCCGGGCCATGCCAACCAACTGCGAGGCGTCCCGCGGGTGCATGCGCAGCTCGTACCGCAACCAAGTCTGGGTGGACCGGTACGCGTCCAGCTCATAGCCCTGGGCGGTGTCGAATTCGCCGACACAGTGGGCGAGTTCGGCCTGGAGTTGAGCGATGTGCTGGGTCAGTTCCCGCATTCGCTCGCCGAGCTGCCGAACCTCCCTCGTCACGCTCATGACGTTACCGCGGTGCACCGACAGTCTCGGGTTGTGCGCCGTGGGTGGGAATACTTGTT
>DASXTS010000333.1:0-2647 GCA_036505275.1 Pseudonocardiaceae bacterium | reverse complement strand
AACAGTGCCGGTGAGGTGCTGGACATTGGCCGCAAGACCCGGGTGTGGCCGATCGCCATTCGCCGGGCCGTCGAGTTGCGGGATCGGACCTGCCAGTACGCCGGGTGTGAGGTGCCGGCGCAGCCTTGTGATATTCACCATAAGCGGCCGTGGGCGGTCGGTGGGCCAACGGATTACCACAATGGCGTGCTCGCATGCCGTAACCACCACACGCAGGCGCACAAATACGGCGCCACCTTCCGAGCAGATCGTCGATTCACGGTCAACCGGAGCTAAGCCACTGTCCGGAAGTGCTATGCCGGCGGCGGCAGGTGGATGCCGCGGCGCAGCGCGGCCAGCGCCTCGGGGTCGCGCTGGGCGAGCAGCGCCTCGGTGCGTACCCGCCAGCGCAGCGTCTGCCAGGCGCCCAACGCCCATAGCGGGTACTGGGTGGCGAACGCCCACTTGAACGCGGTCAGCGAGTAGTCGGTGGAGCCGGCCGGGGTGACCAGCTGCAGGACCAGGCCGATGGCCAGGATCGAGGTCAGCGTGCCGGCGAACGCGCCGACGTTGACCAGGCCGATGGCGCTGCCGAGCCGCTGCGGCGGATTGAACGCCCTGGCGAAGTCGAAGGTCATGATCGCGGCGATGCCGGTCGGCGCCACGGCCAGCACCAGCACCACGAGTAACCACAGCGGCGCCGGGCCCGGCCAGAGCAGCACGGCGGCCCAGACGGCACCGGCCAGGCCCACCAGGCCGATGGCGATCCGGCTGCGGTAGTAGGGGTAGCGCTCCATCACCTCCCCGACGGTCAGGCCGTACCCCAGCCCCGACAGGGCCAGCACCGCCATCAGTACCGCGGCCGTCGGCCTGGACACGCCCTCGCCGGAAACCAGGAACGGGTAGCCCCACATCACCCCGAACATCATCGGCGGGAACAGGGTCAGGAAGCCCAGCCAGAACGCCAGCCGGGTGCCCGGCTCGGCCCATGCGGCCCGCAGGTCGCCGGCCGCCACCGCCAGCGCCTGGCCGAGCCCGGCCGGCCGCGGCCTGTCCTGCGGGGCGTCCCGCAGCAGGGCGGCGACCACGGCGGCGGTGCACACGCTGATCCCGGCGGCGAGCAGGAACGACGGCATCCAGCCGGCTGCCCCGAGGGCGGCCGCCAGCACCGTGGCCGACGCGATGAACCCCAACTGGTTCAGCGGGCCGATCGCCATGGTGATCTTCCCCGCGCGCTGCGGCGGGAACCACGCCGGCACCAGCCGCATCACGCTGATGAAGGTCAGCGCATCGCCGACCCCGAGGATCATCCGCGCCGCGAACGCCAGGGGCACCGATCGGGTCACCGCGAACAACGCCTGCGCGCCGGCCAGGATCAGGGAGCCGGCGATGATCAGCCGCTTGGAGCCGTACCGGTCGATCAGCACGCCGACCGGCACCTGCATCCCGGCGTAGATCACAAGCTGGATCACCGTGAAGGTGGCCAGGGTGGCCGCGGCGATCCCGAACCGGGCGTAGGCATCGGTCGCGGCCACGCCGAGCGAGGAACGCTGCATCGTCGCGTTCACCGCGGCGAACTGGCCCACGGCCAGAGCGACCCACGCGACGGCTGCGCCCGACACCGGGCTGCGGTGGCTCACGACGCGCGGAACACCCGCAAGCCCGCCGACGGTCCGCTGGTCACCCCGGTTACGCCTCCCCGTCCTCCTTCTCCTCCAGCCGGAACCCGACCTTCAAGGTGACCTGGTAGTGCGCGACGTCACCGTCCCTGATCGCGCCGCGCACCTCGATCACCTCGAACCAGTCGAGATGCCGCAGGGTCTGGCAGGCCCGCCTGATGCCGTTTCTGATCGCGGTGTTCACGTCCTGGTCGGAGGTGCCGACGATCTCGTTCACCACATACGTGCGGTTGGCCATGTCACTCCTTGGTTCGACTCGCCGGGCAGGTCGGGCGGATCGTCTCACCATGCGAACCGGTCGGCCGGGTCAACGCGCCCACGCAGCCGCGGTGAAACCGTGTCTGCGCCAGTCAGAGCTGGCCGCCGGCCGCCACGATGGCCCGGCGGTTGGTTTCCTTCGCGTTCTGGTTGTGCCGGGCGATCACGCGCATGGCGTCGTCGAGGCTTTCCCGCTCGTAGGCCTGCACGATGGCGCGGTGATCGTCGATGATCTCCTGGCCGGCCGCAGAGCCCTCCCGCAGCAGCGTGACCATCAGGCCGGCCACGCCGAGGCGCTGGTAGGCGTCGGACAGGGTCGGATTGTCCGCCAGCTCGACGATCGCGTTGTGGAACGCCTCGTTGTGCCTGGTGTAGGCCTCGACGTCGACGAACCGGCCCTCGGCGATCAGCGGCACGGTCTCTTCCATCAGCTTGCGCAGCGCCGCGACCCGGTGCTGGGAAACCCGGCCCACCGTGGTCGCGGCCACGCCGAGCTCCATCGCACAGCGGGCGTCGAAGGCCTGCTCGGAGCTCTCCGGCGTGACCGGCTTGACCACGTACCCGCGGTCCGGATCCCGGCCGAGCAGGCCGTCGGCGACCAGTTTCGTCACGGCGTGGTAGACGGTGGCCGGCAACGTGTCCAGCTGCGCGGCCAGCGTGCCGATGTCGAGCGAGTCCTCCAGTGAGATCGACCGGCTGAGGATCCGCCGCCGAAGCTCACCGTAAATGAT
>DASXTS010000332.1:0-3293 GCA_036505275.1 Pseudonocardiaceae bacterium | reverse complement strand
TGGTGGACCGCGCCGTGGACCATGTCGCCGGCGTACTACCAGACGTACGCCATGGGCGCCGGTTCGCACGCCTGGCATGCGATGTACCTGTTCGGCCTGTCGCTGCTCGCCGGCGTGGCGGCGCTGCTGTGCCACCGTCCGCACCGGCGGCTGCTGCTGGCGTTGGCGGCCGTCGCGTGGATCGGGACGATCGCCGCGGGCTGGGCGCAGCTTCCGTGACACCGGCGGCTTCCCGCGGCCGGGTGCTGCGCGAGCTCGTGCTGGCCGGTGCGCTGCCCCGCACCACCCGGTGGCCGCCGGTGCTCGCCGGCTGGCTGATGGCCGCAGGCGTGCTGACCTGGAAGGCCGATGACGTGCGCGACGCGGGCGGCGCGGTCACCCTGCTGCGGGTCGTCGCGGTGCTGCTGGCCACCAGCGTGGTGGCGCTGGCCGACGACGCTGCCGCGAACCAGCTCGCCGCCGCACCCGTGCCGCTCGCCTGGCGGTACGGTGTGCGCTGCGGCGTCGCTGCGCTGGCCGTAGCCATACCGTGGGCGGGCGCGCTGCTGTGGGTAAGGCCCGGCGATCCTGCGGCGGCCCTCAGCCTGGAATGCGCGGCGTTGACCGCGGTCGCGCTCGCCGTCGCCGGCGGCGTCGCCCGCTGGTCCGGCGCCCGCGATGCCAGCATGGCCGCGGGACCCGCGGTGTTCGCCGCCGCGATCCTCGCCTCCGTGCTGCCCAGCAGCTGGGCCTTGTACGCGACGCCGGGCGACAGCTGGGCAGCCGCGCACGTGCGGTGGGCCTGCGTACTGGCCGGGGCGCTCGCGCTGCTCGTCCCAACCGTGGGGGACCCGGCGCAACGACGCTGGTCCCGAGATCGTCGGCGACGACATCCACACGTCCTCGCCGAGACGCTGGACCAGTCGGACGCGCCACGCGACCCCCGGTAGGACGGCGCGACCCCGGCCGTGACAGTCATGCGGCTGCCCTGTGTCCTGACCGCACGATGGCGACGGCACGTACGGATCTGCCGCAGACAACCGCGCAGTCCCTACAGCACGACTCGTCACTGTACGTGAAGCGGCGGCGGCCGGGATTGACGACCCACGCAGGACCGGTCTATCGGTAGCGCGCCAGGCCCCGACCAGTCCCAGGCCATCAGATTGGCGACCGAGCCATCGGCACGGTTCCGCCCCAACCAGCACGCGGCCGGCGCGAGGCCGCATTGGAATTGTCAGCGCCCGAAACCGCCCGCGACATCGGCATCGTTAGCGTCGCCGAACACCCGCGATCTGCCGCGACCGGCACGACCGGCCCTGCCACAAGGTCTGCGCCGAACAGCACCCCACCACCCGCGGCGATGACCGGCCGCAGGCCCTGGTCGTCGACCTCGACGCCCACCGCACCGGCCGGTCGCCCACCGCGACGGCCGATCACTGGCGGGGCGCGAGGATCACGCCGACCGAGAAATCCAACGTGTCCTCGATGACCGTGCGGATCTGCCGCATGGTCACCTCGCCGGGGTCGTAGCGCAGGGAGTACCCGTGCGACCGGTTCGGCGTGAGTTCCCATCGCGGCCCGTCGCCGAACGCCGCCGTCAATGCAGCCAGCAACCGATCGGCACTCGTCTCGTACATGCGTTCGATCCTACGGGACGTCGGTCCCCGGCGGACCGCGCCTGACAACCGTTTCCATCCACCGTTCCCCCGCCTGCCCTGACCGGAGGTTTCGCCGTGACCCTTGACCCGACCCGGCTGCGCGAGGCCGCCCTGGCCGCCGCCCGCGGCTGGCACGTGTTCCCGCTGCGCCCCGACGACCGGCCCGGCCATCCGGACCATGCCAAGCGGCCCGCGTTCCCCGACCACGCCGCCGACAGCTGCACCGGCCGCGATCCGCGCTGCCGCGCCGGGCACACCGGGTGGGAGCCGCGCGCCACCACCGACTCTGATCGCATCGGGCGTGCGTGGCGGAGCACCCCGTACGGCGTCGGCATCGCGTGCGGCCCCTCCGGCATCGTCGTGCTCGACCTGGACACGGGCAAGCCCGGCCACAGCATGCCGCCCGAATGGACCGCCGAGAGAGTGTGCGATGGGGCGGACGTGCTGGCCGTGCTGGCCGGGCGGGCCGGGCAACCGTTCCCGGCCACGCACACCGTGACCACCGGCCGAGGTGGCCTGCACCTGTACTTCCGCCACCCGGTCGGGACGCCGCTGCCCAACACCCAGGGCGAGCGGGGCGGGCCTCGGCCCGCTGATCGACACCCGCGGGCACGGCGGTTGCGTGGTCGCCGCCGGGAGCACGGCCGACGGCCGCGCCTACCGCACGCTGTGCGACACGGCACCGGCCGAGCTGCCCGGCTGGCTCGCCGCACGGCTCCAGCCCACGACCGTGCACCCGGCCGGGCCGATGGTGGTCGACCTGCCGCCGGATCGGATCGGCGCGTACCTGCGGCCGCGCTAGAGAACACCGCCGCCCGGCTGGCCCAGGCCCGCGAGGGGGGCCGTAACCACGCCCTGTTCATGGCGGCGCAAACCCTCGGCCAGCTCGTTGCGGGCGGCGCGCTCACCGAGCACACCGTCACCGACGTGCTCACCGACACGGCCCGCGGGATCGGGCTGAGCGAGCGGGAGATCGCCCGCACCATCCGGTCCGGGCTGGCCGCGGGTGCCCGTCGGCCGCGGGTGGCGGCGTGACCGTGCCGACGCTGCTGTTGGGCAGCCATCAGCCCGGCTGGCTGCGCACGGCCGGTGTGCCGCTGTTCGTCTCCGCGCCATTGGTGGAAGCGCTGATGCAACACCGGGAAGCGCAGGCGAAAGAGCGTGAAACAGCGGCCCAGCTCTGGCACGAGGGAGATTGGGTCTTCACTCAGCCGAACGGACGGCCCATCGACCCGCGCGCCGATCACGACGCGTGGAAGGCGCTCCTGCAAGAGGCGAGGGTGAGAGACGCCCGGCTGCACGACGCCCGCCACACGGCCGCCACCATGCTGCTCGTCCTAGGTGTGCCGACCCGCGCCGTCATGGAGGTGATGGGATGGTCCCAGATGGCCATGACAACGCGGTACCAGCACCTCTCACCCGAGTTGGTAGGCGGCATCGCTGAGCAGGTCGCCGGACTGCTCTGGCGGACCAATTGAGACCGCAACTGAGACCGGGCGGGCCATCGATCAACCAGTGGCCCGCTCCGCTGCTGGTCAGATGGTGGGCGCGGCAGGTTTCGAACCTGCGACCCCTCGCTTGTAAGGCGAGTGCTCTCCCACTGAGCTACGCGCCCGGCCTCGGCTGCGCCGGAGCCGTCATCGTACCGTGCGGCTC
>DASXTS010000331.1:0-8639 GCA_036505275.1 Pseudonocardiaceae bacterium | reverse complement strand
TGGCCCGCTGGGCACCTGACCGGAGCTGCCAACCACGAGCGGCGGCACGATGAAGCACACTCGTTATAATAGGGCGCGCCAAACCCGTTCCTGTACGACTTGCTGCACATATGCGCATTGTTGAGGCGGCCGAATTGTGGTCATTTGGGGGCAGATGCAATGGGCAGCGCCGGTTTCGTTCTTGCCGGCGTCCTTGGGCCCAATCCGCGGTGTTATGCTGCCGGGTGCTCCCACGGATACGGCATTGCTTTGAGCCGCTCCGCGTGAGCAAGATGCCAACGTTGACGTTCGTCATCACCACGCGCGGCTGCCTCGTCGGCCCATCGCTGGACCTCCGCAATCCGCTCTGTGTGCTCGGCCACCAAGGCGTCCCGCAGCGCCTGAATATGCGGGTCCACCGTGGTCATGATCCGCATCCTAGTCGCTCGTCCAACCTACCAAGCTCGTACCTGCCGTCCTCGACCCTGCCACGGTAGAACGCCTGGTGCTCCTCGTACTGGGCGATCAGGAGTCGGTCTCGCTCGATCTGAGCCACAAGCCGCATCCGCTCGAACTCGTCGTTCTCTCTCGGCGTGGTCGTCATGTCCCTCTCCGGCTGTCACGCCGGCAAGGATACGTTCGGACACCGACAGTGCCCACGGTGCTGCCCACGGTGCTAGCGGATGGCGCCTTCCAACGATCGACGCGGTTGTGGACCTCGCCGATCGTTGTTCTGGGCGCGGAGGTGGTCCTTGCGAACCACAGCTGTATGGACCGTTGGCATTCATCGGATCAGCGGTGGCCGGTGGCGACCTGCAGCAACCTTAGCGAGAGCACCACTCGGCAGGGGAACACGACGGCGAGCACCAGCACCCGCTGGTACAAACCAGCCCAGTCGTGTAGGGGAGCGTCGTCGGGCAGCACGAGCGCGCCGCCGGCAAGGAACCCGGCGAGGGCCACCAGTCCGGCGGCGAGCGTGTAGGTGGCGAGGCCACGCCACCGCGGGTCATGAGCCACCCGACGGGAGACGACGATCAACCCCACCGCGCTCGTCGTGAAGAACATGAACCCGGCGACGAGGTGGCCGCCGGGGTCGTACGTCACTCCGCCTGCTTCTTCCCGCAGCGGGAAGATCGCCGCGAGCAGCAAGCCGACCCCGCTGATCGCCAGGAGCGCCGGACCAGCGACGCCCGCCCGAGCCGATTGCAGGCCGCGGTGCAGGCCGACCGCGAAGGCGATCGTCAGCAGGCCGAAGACGACGAAGTTCAGCTGCTGAATCCAGCCGTTGGGACCGGCCTCCAGGGCGCTGACCGGCTCCGCGAGCGGGTCGTACTCGCCTCTGCGAAACGCTTCCTGCGCCAGAAACGCCACGGTGAAGAGAACCGGGCCGACGATGCCGGCACCTGCCAGCTGGGAGAGCCAGCGAGCGGGCCGTGCCAGGGCGCCCTCACCGACCGGGTAGGAGCCGCCTGTGCGTGCGGCTTGAGTTGTGTCCATGACCGCCTCCGTCCGACCTCACCCGGTCGCGCTGCCGGGTGTTCTGACGGTGACGTTAGGAACGCCGCAGCGCGCCGACGATCGGGAGTTCTCCCCATGTGGCGAGTCCGTGCTGCATCGCGAACAGTGTTGCCGCCGCCCGCGTGGAGACACCGATCTTGGCGTAGGCGTTCTGGATGTGACGGTCCGCGGTCTTGACCGAGATCCCCAGCGCCCGCGCGATCTGCTTGGTCTGCAGACCGCGGGCGAGGAGCCCGACGACCTCGGCCTCGCGATCCGTCAGTCCGGCCGGCCGCGCAATGTGCGGGGAGCTGTGGCCGGCCGCCTCGAGCACCGCCGCAATGCTGTCGGCGTCCAGCCGCCCGGCGTGGGCCTCCTGCTCGAGGAGCTTCGCCGCCTCCTCCGGGGCGAGAGCATCGCGGTGCGGACGCGGCTCGATCATCGCGTGGTACGCGTCGGCCGCCGCGAGCAGGCGAGCCGCCGACGTGAGCGCCGCGGCTGCTGCTCCGCGGTGGTATCCCGCGCCGTCCAGCCGCTCGTGATGGAAGGTCGCGATCCGCGCGAGAGCGGCGAGAAACGGCGAGCGGCACAGGACACGCTCCGAGTGGTACGCGTGCAACCTGACCTGCTCCCACTCGTCCGGAGTCAACGGCGCGGCCTTCTGCCAGATGCGTACCGAGACCGCGACCCGGCCCACGTCATGGACCAGCGCGGCCCGGCGTACGGCCACGACGTCGGCCGCCGGCAGATCGGCCCGCACCGCCGCGGCCCCGGCCAGCTCCGCCACCCCAGCCGCGTGACCTACCAGGTATCTGGAGGCGAGATCGGCGAAATCCCCCATGGCGCCGAGCGCCCGGTCGATCGCCTCGCCGCGCAGCACCGGCCGCGGGGTGGGTTCGATGTGGAGGACTTCGTCCCAGGCGGATCGCTCGCCGTCGAGTGCCAGGATGTCGTTGGCCTCGTCCGCCAGCCGCGCAGCGATCACGGGATCGAACGCACCGCCCGCGCGCTCCCGCACCACGCGTGCGGCGTAATCCTCGCCGCCCACAAGGCGCTGTAGGGCCGCGTCCCGAGCGATATGGACGATGCGCAGCGGGAGCGGGACGTCCTGCCCCCTGAGCCCAGCGGGCTGGCCCTTGCCGTCCCAACGTTCGGTGAGGTGGACAAACAGGTTGCGCACCGCTGGCGGCAAGCCAAGCCGATCGCTCAACATCTGCGCGACCTCACACAACGCGGCAAGGTGGCCGCGGTGGCCGCGCACCGCCCTGGGCAACCGGGTCGCGACCCTCAGGGCGCGGACCGGCGGCGTACCGCGCGAGCCGGCCAGTGCGCGCACGATGCCGGCCATCGTCTGCGCCGGTGTCCCGAAAATCACCGGGTTGAAGTGCGTCAGCAGCTCGCCGTCGTCGAAGAGCTCGGCCGTCAGCTCCGCGTCGACGGTGCAACCGGCATAGAACAGCAGGCAGCCGTAATACGTCTGCGACGCCACCTCGGGGCCGACCCCGAGCCGTTCAGCCAGCCGCATGGCGAACAGCGTGCTCTGCAAGCCGTGCTCGTACGGCAACCCGATGCCAAGGTCGGTCGCCAGGCACAGCGACGCGATCACCTCGGCCGCTCGCACCTCGTCAGGAACCGACGATGGCTCGCCAGACATGGATCGACGGTACTCGGCACGGCGCGGAACTCGCCGTGTTCTCGGCCCGGGTGCTGCGTCGCTGGGTGGTCCACCCCTCGTCGCGCCGCGCGAGCTCTTGCTTGGCAGTCGGTCACGAACCGTCGAGCGGGTGGTGGCGGGCAGCGATGGTCCAGGTGGCGATCTGGGTGCGGGTAGCGAGGCCGAGCTTGGTGAGGATGTGCCGGACGTGGTTCTCCGCGGTGCGCTCTGAGATGTGCAGGGTGGCGGCGATCTGCCGGTTGGTCAGGCCTTGGGCGACGAGTGCGGTGATCTCCCGCTCGCGCGTGGTGAGTGGGCCTTGGGCCTGCCCGGAGAGCGTCGCCGTCAGCTGGGTGGCCTTCGAGTGCAGGGGGCGCATACCCAGGCGCTCCGCGACCGACGACGCCGCGGCGGCATAGGCCGCGGCTTCGTCCCGGTCGCCGGGGCGTCGCCGCCGGGCCAGCATCCGGGCGAGTTGGAAGCGAGCGGTGGCCGCGAACGGCGCCACACCCGCTCGGTCGTTGACCTCGATCGCCACTCGAAGCTGCTGCACGGCTTCGTCGAGCCGCCCGATGGTGCCGGCGCTGATCCCAAGCGGGAGGCGGGCAGATCCGGACGTGCCCAGCGCGCCGAGCCCGCTGCAGACGAACAGGTCGGCGAACGGGGTGAGGTGGGCATGCACGTCGGCGGCCATCGGGCGGTCGTCGAAGGCGTCGGCCAGCTCCGCGAGGCCGTTCAGATAGAGCAGCCGGGCGAAGACCGGTGTTCGCCCGGGGCCGGGCAGGCCGTGGTAGATGCGCTGGGCGTCCGAGCGCCGGCCGATGGCGAGGTACCACAGCGCTATCGCGCCGCTTGCCCCGTCGCCGATCGGCCAGTCCGCGGGTGACGGGTAGACCGGCAGTTCCGTCCTGCCGGTCTGGGTGCAGATCATGGCCAGCATCGCAAGCGGCGCCAGCAGTGTGGCGCGGTGGCCTGCGCGTTCGGCCATGCTCACCGATTCGACGACCATGTCCAGCGCATCGTCGAATCGGCCTCGGGCGTAGGCGATGGCGCCGCGGCTACGCAGCAGATGCCAGCGTGCCAGCGGGGAGCGCAGGCGTTGGGCCGCCGACTCGATGGCGTCGAGCTCGGCTTCCGCCCGGTTGATCTCGCCGAGCTGGACGAGCGCGTCGAAGCGCCACACCCGCCCCCACAGCACGGCCTGGTCGTCCGGGGTGCGGTCGCCGATGGCGAGCATCCGCTCGGCCACCCGAAGCCGTTCGCCGGCGCCGTCCGGGCCGCCGAAGGCGGTCTGCCGGGCCCGCAGCGCGGCCACCAGCGCGGCGTGGTCGTCGAGCCGCTCGGCCATGGCGAGCGCCTGCGCGGAGAGCGTAGCGCCGCCGTCGTCGTCACTGTCTCGCATGGTGACCATGGCGTGGTCGACGGCGAGCTGGGCCAGGAGGCGGGCCCGCAAGGGGGTGTCCCGGTCGGGCAGCCGGGCAAGCGCCTCGGCGCACAGCGCGCGTCCGGTCGGTGCCCAGGCGAAGTCACTGGTGCCTTCGAGGATCACGGCGGCCTGTCCCAGCAGCTCCGCGTCCGCCAGGCCGCGGGCCAGGTCGGCGGCGGCCTGCACCGATTCGCGGGCGGCGCGCACGTCGTAGGCCAGGACCTGGGCGCGGGCGCGGGCCAGCAGCAGGCCTGCCCGGTCGGCGGCGGGCAGCTCGGCACCGGCGACGAGCGCCCGGCCGTACAGCTCTGCGGCCTGTTCCCAGGCCAGCTGCGCCATGGCGACATCGCCGGCGCGTTGGGCCCAGTTCGCGGCGACAAGCGGGTCACCAACCGGCAACGACTCGAGGTAATGGAACGCCAACTCGGCCGCGCGGGAGGCTGCGTCGGCTCGGCCCGCGAGGTATTCGGCGGCGCGCAGATGCAGGTTCATCCGGGCCGCGGTCGGCAGCCGCAGCCGGGCGGTCTCGCGGACCAGGTCATGGGCAAACCGGCAGCGTGCGGGCTCGCCTGTGATGCCGGCCGCGGCGGCCTCGTCGAGGGCGGCCAACACGTCGCCGACCGGCGCGGCGTTGACCGCTGCGAGGTAGGCCGGGTCGACGTCGGAGCCGAGCACGGCGGCCGAGGACAGCAGCGTTCGGCATGGGCTGGTGAGCCGGTCGAGTCGCTCCTGGATCGCATCGCGGACGCCTCCCGGGAGGCCGGCGTCGATCGCGTCGGAGTCAGCGAGCAGACGTCCGAGCTCGGCGACGAAGAACGGGTTGCCTTGGGTGCGTCGGCTCACCGTTGCGGCGACCGCCGGGTCCGGCGGGTGGCCGGTCAGTTGGGCCAGGTGTGCGCCCACCTCCGCCTCGGTCAGCCCGACCAGCCGGACGCGGGTGACCACGCTTTCCCGGCCGAGCGCGGCCAGGGCGCGGCGCAGCTGCTCGCGGTCGCCGGTTTCGGTGTCCCGGTAGGTCGCCACGACGAGCAACCGAGCGGTGGCGATGGCCCGCGCGAGGTGGACAACCAGTTGCAGGGACGCCGGGTCGGCCCACTGCAGATCGTCCAGCACGACCAAAAGGCCGTTCGGCGCGGCGCCGGCGGTCAGCGCCTCGGCGACGGACTCGAAGAGCCGGAACCGTTGCGACGGGCCGAGCGACTCGTCCGGGAGCTCCAGCGGCGCGGGGCCGCCGGCGGCTTGCGCCGACGCGTTCCCGCCCCGCAGCACCTGGCGGAGCGGCCAGTACGGCGGGCTGCCCTCCTCGTCGGTGGCTCGCCCCCAGCGGCATGGCATGTCCAGCCCGGCAGCCAGCTCGGCGACCTGCTCGGCGAGCCGGGTCTTGCCTATGCCCGGCTCGCCGGCGAGCAGCACCACCGAACCGTGGCCGGTGAGGGCGTCTTGCAGCCGGGTCGCAAACAGCTGCAACTCCCGCTGGCGTCCGACGAACACCCTCTGCCCCTGCAACGTCCGACACTCCGTTCGCACTGCCGGCCCGTCGTGTGGCGACCCGTCGTCTGGCGGCCCGTCGTGCGGCGGCGTGCCGACTCGTGGGCCGGGCCACCCAGTTTCTCAGACGCCGGCGGTCCGCGGCATCTGCCGCCACCTGGGTCGCCAGCGCCGCCGGACCCGAGGCCTGGTCGAGATGGCCCGGTGGACCGGTGACTGCCCCGCCTCATCCCAGGCGGCTTGATCCAGACCGTAGAGCTCGGCCAGCCACTCGGCCGGTATGGGGCTCCCGGCCC
Organism: Pseudonocardiaceae bacterium; assembly: GCA_036505275.1. Classification (GTDB taxonomy): domain Bacteria; phylum Actinomycetota; class Actinomycetes; order Mycobacteriales; family Pseudonocardiaceae; genus DASXTS01. The sequence continues at coordinate 2,299 of DASXTS010000331.1, read as the reverse complement.
AGCCGGCCGATGACACGGCCATCCACAGCCAGAACTGCTCCTTGTTGGCCCTCATGGTCGGTTCCCTTCCTCGAACAGTCATTCGAACACTCATCAGGAGCTACTCGGACTCGGCCGGGCGCACCGCGGTACCGCGCACGTAGACGACGCGGATGCGGTGCAGGGCCGATGGGTCGACCAGCGGGTTGCCGTCCACGGCCACGACGTCGGCATCGAACCCCGGGGCCAGCCGGCCCTTGCGGTGGCCGAGCCCGCAGACCGCGGCCGCCGTCGACGTCACGGTGCGCAACGCCTCCGCCGCGCCCATGCCGATGTCACCCAGCTGGGCCACCGCCCAGCGCAGCACGTCATGCGGCTTGGACGGGCCCACACCGGCGTCGGTCCCGACGACGATCGACGCGCCGGCCTCGTACAGCCGGCGGAAGTTGGCGAGCATGTGCGGGACCCGAGCGATCATTTCCGGGCGCATCGCGTCCGTCCGGCCCCCAGCGAACCCGGCCGTCGCGCCGAGCGCCACCCGCTGATCGACGAGCGCCTGCACGAGTCCCGCGGGCGCGGGGTCGACACCCTCCGCCGAGACGAACGAGGCGTGTTCGATCCCGTCAACGCCCGCCGCGACCGCGGCGGCGATGGCGGGCGTGCCATGCGCATGAGCCGTGATCGGCAGGCTGTGCCGGTGCGCCTCCTCCACCGCGGCGCGCAACTCCGCCACCGTGAACTGCGGCAGCTCCGGATGGGTCCCCGGGGTCAGATTCCCGCCGCTAGCCATGATCTTGATGACGTCCACGCCGCGAGCGGCGTGCTCGCGGACCGCCCGGCGCAGCCCGTCCTCGCCACTGGCCGTGCCACCCAGGTAGTGACAATGCCCCCGAGGCGTCGTGATCGGCGGGCCGGCGGCGACGATCGTCGGCAGCGGGCCGCCGGGAGGTGTCGCGTCGCGCAGGGAAAGGGACAGGTAGTTACGGTCGCCGAGGTCGCGCACGGTGGTCACGCCGCCGCCGGCCGCCGTCCGCGCGGCATCCGCCATGGCCGCCAGCGCGGCGCCGTCGTCCCGGGCCGCGAGGTTCCGCACCGCGTCCCGGCTCGCGTCGAACGCCAGATGGACATGGGTATCCACCAGCCCGGGCAGCAGCGTGGCGCCCGCCAGGTCGACGACCTGGGCGCCGTCCGGAATGGTGCCCCGAGGCTCCATCGCAACGATGGTCGTGCCGTCCAGCACGACGACTGGATTCGCGGTCAAGGCGGCGCTGGTGCCGTCGAACAACCAGGCGGCACGCAACGCGGTGAGCCGCCGCCGTTGGGTAACAATCGTGGTCATGCCGGCCAGCCTGCGGCCAGCCGGAGCGGCGCACGTCAGGGAAACCACTCATAGCCGCCACTCAAAATCATCCGGCGACGGCGGCGTCAGCCCCCTTCTCTTCACGTTCGCCGGGCCACGCGGAACTGCTGGCGGCCGGCTCGGGTATCTGGGAGTGTGGGGCCGGGGCCGGGGCCGGGGCCGGGCCGAACAACGGGGGCATGCCATGTCGGCAGAGGACGAACGGGAACGTCGGCGCCGCGAGGATGAGCGTCGCGACCGAGACCGCGAGGACCGGCGCCAGCAGGACCTTCGGGATGAGGACAGCCGGCAGGACCGTACAGACGACCAGCAGCGGCGCAGCGAGGAGATCCAGCAGGCCTGGGATGACCTTCGGCGCGGCAACACCGCGTGGGCGCTGCGTGGGCTCGCCGGCCCGGATGCCGCCCTGGGCTACCTGCGTGCGATGGAGAGCCCGGCCGATCCGGGGGAGCCGGTGACAGCGCCCACCGTGCGCGCGGACTGGCCGAAGTACAAGACCGTCGAGACGCTGGCGCAGCTGCTGGAGAACGTGGACGCGGCAGCCCCAGAGGTGCAGTTCGAGATCCGACCACCGGACAAGGACGGCGATGTGCTCGTCCGGGCCCTGACGGCCAACCCGTTCATCGATACGCCGCTGGGCAACCTGTGGACCAGCCTGCGCGGCGGAACGCCATTTCGCAGCGAACACGGGAAGTTCTGGGTGAAAGCCGACCTGCTGGCCACCCTGTCCCGGGCTGCGACATCCCTGGAACGGACCAGTGCGCTGGTCAGGGACCTCTCAGCGTATTCATAGTGCCAGTATTCATACCAAGCAGAAACTTAGCTAGCGGAGTTCAAAGAATTCTGGTAGGGTTCTCCCGTGAAGCAGCGGCGCATCCCTCGCACAGAACTCGCCGAGATTCGTCGCCAGTTCGCGCGAATGCTAGATGAAGGCGTGCCGGCCAAGTCTATCATGGTGGC
>DASXTS010000330.1:0-12809 GCA_036505275.1 Pseudonocardiaceae bacterium | reverse complement strand
GCCTTCTTCGCCGCACTACGGCCGGCTGAGGCGGCGTTGATGGCCACAGACTTGGGGGCGTGGTCAGGTCGGCGGCAGTTCCGGGTCGCCATCGGCCTGGGCCAGTCGCACCGCGGTCGCCGTCCACCAGGTGGCCCCGCGTTCGTTGCCGGACTCCTGCGCCATCCAGCCGGCGTACTCGGCGTACCGCGCGGCGAGGCAGAGTAGGGCCCGCCGCATCTCCTCGTTGGTGGCGCCGTTGGCGATGGCGCGCAGCAGCTGGGTCTGCGTGACCAGCAGCGGCAGCACGACGGACGGGCTCGTGTGTCCGAGCCGGCGGATCTGGTCGAACTGGGTGCCCGGGATAGGCGATCCGGCGCACCTACTTGGCCGTCTTGCTACACCTGCTGCTACAGAACGGCCCCGGAGAACTGGTCTCCGGGGCCATTTCCGCTGGTAGCGGGGGAGGGATTCGAACCCTCGACCTCTGGGTTATGAGCCCAGCGAGCTACCGAGCTGCTCCACCCCGCGTCGCGATGCCCAGGATACTCCGTCCCGAGGAGTGGGAGCAAACCGGGTCCCCGGTCGGCCGGTGACCGCGGCCCGGTTAGCTGCGGTCAGCCGCCCGGGGTAGGGCTCGCTGCAGGTGCGGTGCTGGTCGGGGCGGTGGGGGCGGTGGGGGCGGTCGATCCACCGCCGGCGGCGCGGGCCTGCTCGTAGCGCTGGGTGGCGGATTCGAGATCGGCGTACCCCTTGCCGAGCGCCTGCCAGTCGCCGCGGGCCTGGGCGTCCTTGATGGCTGCCAGCGCGGCGGAGATGTCGCGGACGGCCTGGTCAAGGTCGGGGCTGCCGCCGGCGGGCGGCGCCGTCGAGCTGGTGCTCGGTGGCGTGGTGGTGGTCGGCGGCGTCGTGGTGCTGCCGTCGCCGGGCGGCGTGGTGATCTCCCCGGCGCCGGCACCGAACACATCGTCCAGGGCCTTGGCCAGGGTCGGCTGGTAGCCGATCCGGCCGGCGTAGCTGACCAGCACCTTGTTCAGCTGCGGGAAGGAGGATTCCTGCGCGGACCGTTCGATGTAGATCGGCTCGACATAGAGCAGTCCGCCGGCCACCGGCAGGGTGAGCAGGTTGCCGTAGGTGACCCTGGTCTGCTGCTGGCGCAGCAGGTTCAGCTCGCTCGAGACCTTGGTCGAGGTGGTGAACTGGGTCTGGACCTGCTGTGGGCCTGGTGTCTGGGTATCCGAGGGCAACTGCAAAACCGTGATCTTGCCGTAGGTGTCCGGCTCGGAGCTGGCCGAGACGTACGCGGACAGGAACTCCCGCCGCAGGCTGACCAGCGCGCTGGTCAGCTGGAAGTGCGGGACGGTGCCGTTCTTGGGATCGCCGGCCAGCACGTAGTAGGGCGGCTGCGGGTTGGCCGCCTGCGAGGCGGAGGCGTCCTTGGTCGGGTCGGACGGCACGTCCCAGAAGGACACGGTGGAGAAGAACTCCCCCGGGTTGGACACGTGGTAGCGCGACAGCAGCTCACGCTGCACCTTGAACAGGTCCTCCGGGTAGCGGAAGTGCGAGCGCAGCTCAGGCGAGATCTCGCTGGTCGGCCGGACGGTGCCGGGGAAGACGCCCATCCAGGTCCGCAACACCGGGTCGTTCTCGTCGATCGCGTACAGGGTGACGGTGCCGTCGTAGGCGTCCACGGTGGCCTTGACCGAGTTGCGGATGTAGCTGATCAGGCGGTTCGGCTGGCCGGCCACGCCGACCAGGGTGTCCTGGGTGGCGGACTGCAGCGAGGTGCGCTGGGCGTACGGGTAGTGGTCGAGCGTGGTGTAGCCGTCGACCAGCCACTGGATGCGGCCGTTGACCACGGCCGGGTACGGGTCGCCGTCGACGGTGAGCCACGGCGCGACGGCCTCAACCCGGTCCCGCGGGTCCCGGTTGTAGATGATCTTCGAGCCGGCTCCGACGGCGCCGGAGAAGAGGATGTTGCGTTCCCGGTAGTGCGCGGAGAACGCCAGCCGGTTCAGCACGTTGCCGATGCTCACGCCGCCCTTGCCGTCGTAGGCGAACTGGGTGGCGTCGGTGTCGTACTCGCGGGGAGCCTGGCCGGCCGGGCTACCGACGATGGCGTAGTCGGTGACCAGCTCGCCGTAATAGGCCCGCGGCTGGGTCACCTCGATCCTGCCCTTGGTGGAGACGTCGCTGACCGTGTAGACGGGGTAGCCGCCCTGGCTGTTGTTGCCCTCGACGGCGGAGTTGACGGTGTTGGCCGGTGCAGCGATGAAGCCGTTGCCGTGGGTGTAGATCAGGTGTCGGTTGATCCAGTTCCGCTGGTTCTCGGCCAAACCGTTCGTGTTGATCTCGCGCACCGCCACCACGTAGTCGCGGGTCACGCCGTCGATGGAGTAGCGGTCGACGTCGAGCTTCTCCGGGAAGCCGTAGAAATTGCGCCGCTGCTGCTGCTGGGTGAACGTCTTGGACAGCACGCTCGGGTCGAGCAGCCGGATGTTGCCAACCGTCGCCTGATCCTGCTTGACGGCCTGCGCGGACGCCTGCGTGGTGCCCTGGTAGGGCACGTAGGTCACCTTGTCCTCGGTCAGCCCGTACGCCTGCCGGGTCGCCGCGATGTTGCGCTCGATCGGGTGCGCCTCCCGCTGGTTGGCGTTCGGCTTGACCACGAACTGCTCCAGGACGGCCGGCCAGGCCGCGCCGACCAGGATGCTGGACAGCACCATCAGCACGATGGCGATGGCCGGCAGCTGCAGGTTGCGCACCACGGCGCCGGCGAAGAACGCCAGCGCGCAGAACACCGCGATGCACAGCAGGATCAGCTTGGCCGGCAGCACCGCGTTGAGGTCGGTGTAGGTGGCACCGGTGAACAGGTCGTTGCGCTCGGAGAACAGCAGCTCGAACCGGTCCAGGTAGTACGCGACGGCCTTGAACAGGACGAACAGGCCGGCCAGGATGGCGAGCTGGACGCGCGCCGGCACCGCGAGCTGCCCGGCCCGGCCGGCGAGCCGGATGCCGCCGAAGATGTAGTGCGTGACCAGCGCGCCGAGGAAGGAGATCACCACGGCAACGAAGAGCCAGTCCAGCACCATCCGGTAGAACGGCAGGTCGAAGGCGTAGAAGCCGACGTCGCGGCCGAACTGCGGGTCGGTGATGCCGAAGTTGCTGCCGTGCAGGAACGTCTGGGTTACCTCCCAGTCGCCCTGGCCGGCGAGCCCGGCGAGGAGTCCGACGATCACCGGCACGCCGATGCCGATCAGCCGCAGCCTGGCCACAATGGCAGTGCGGTACCGGGCCACCGGGTCGTCCGGGCCGGCGACCGGCACGAACACGGGCCTGGCGCGGTAGGCCAGCCACAGGCTCAGCAGCAGCGCGCCACCGACCAGCAGCGTTACGGCGACCAGCAGTATGACCCTGGTGACGAGCACCGTGCTGAACACACTGCGATAGCCGACCTCGCCAAACCACAGCCAGTCGACATAGGTGGAGATCAGCCGGGACCCGGTGATCAGTACGAGCAGCGCGATCCCACCGGCGATCAACAGGATTCGGCTGCGACGGGACAAGGTGGGGACTCCGACCGAGGGCCGCATGGCCACAGTGCACGCTCCAGGTATTTCGCCAGTGGTCGGTCTGCTGCCTTTCCAACTCTACGGAGGGCGTCCTGGGTTCCCGTTTTGACCTTGGCTCTGACCGAGCTGGTGGCCGCCGGTGCTCGGCCGGCCTCGAGTGCGACGATGGTCGGGTGAGCGAGGAGCTTGCCGCGGCCCTTCCCGAGGTGGCACGGGAGATCGAGGAGTTCGTCGCCGCCGGTGGCTGGGACCAGCCGGTGCAGCTCTTCGCGCTGGTGCCGACGGCGGCGCTGTTGGCGGCCGAGCCGGCGATGGCCGGCCAACTGGACGCGGCCGTGCCGCTGACCCCGATCGCGCAGGAGCCGCTGGCCGAGCCGGAGCTGGACGTCGCCCTGGCCGGCATCGCATGGCCGGACGAGGTCAGCGGCTGCGCCGTGGTGCAGGAGATCGTGGTGCTGCCGCCGAGCGCGGAGGCCGAGCTGACCGCCAACGAAGGCGCCGGGGACAACGCTGCGGAAAGCACTCGGGACAGCGCAGTGCTGGCCAGGCTGGCCGCCGCGCACCCGGCCCGCCGTGAGGCGCGGATGGTTGCCGCCGTGCTCCGCGACGGTCCCGGCGCCTGCGTGTTGCGCCTGCGCGGCGACGAGGACGTGTTGGAGGAGGTCGTCGAGCACCCCGACCTCGCACCCAACCTCCTCGACGCCCTGCGCCAGACGTTTGCGCCCTGACGGGCGCCCGTGAGTGGCAAATGGTGCTGTAGCACCATTTGCCACTCACGACTTATCCACAGGAGGGGGGGTCGCCGCCGGTGCGCAGGGTGTCCAGGGCCTGCACCGCATCGGTGAGGGTGCCGACCTTGACCAGGCGTAGGCCCTCGGGGGTGCGCTGAGCCGCCTCGACGCAATTGTCGGCCGGCACCAGGAAGGTGGTGGCGCCGGCCTCGCGGGCCGCGACCATCTTGAACGGAATGCCGCCGATGGGACCGACCTGGCCCTCGGAGGTGATCTCCCCCGTGCCCGCCACGAACTGGCCGCCGTTGAGCTCGCCCGGCGTGAGCTTGTCCACGATCGCCAGCGCGAACATGAGGCCTGCCGACGGACCACCCACGTCCCCGAGGCTGATCTTGATGTTGAACGGCACGTCCGGCTCGTTGGCCGGCTCGACACCGAGGAAGCCGCTCTGCCGGTCGTCCCGGCCGCCGAGGGTGATCATCGCCGTGCTGGTGGCCGGGCCGCGCTGGTAGCGAACCTCGACAACCTGCCCTGGCCTGGTGTCGGCGAGCGCCTCGCGGACCTGATCCGCGCCGGACACCGGCCGGCCGTTCACCGCGATCAGCCGGTCGCCGGGCTCGAGCTTGCCCTGCGCGGGAGCGTTCGTCAGCACCCGATTCACGATCACCCGCATCGGGTACTTCAGGTAGGCCAGCGCCGCGGTCTCGGCGAACGCCTCCGAGTCCTGGAACGCCTTGGCCTGCTCCTGCTGCACCTGGTCCTCGGTGCGGTTCGGCGGAAAGATCTCCTCGCGCGGCACCAGCGCGTACCGTCCGGACAACCACTTGCCGAGTGCGGCGAACAGCGTCAGCTCGGTGCCGACCGAGACGGTGGTCATGTTGAGCCGGCCGCCGGTCGGGTAGGTCTCGTGGCCGACGATGCTGATCACGGTCTGGCCGTCGACGGAGCCGAGGGTGTCATAGGTCGGCCCCGGCCCGAGCGCGACGAACGGCACGGTGCCGACGCCACCGAGCGCGCCGAAGATCGCGATGAGGACCATGCTGACCAGTAAGGTCCAGGTGCGACGGCTCACGGCCGCAAAGCGTACGGGGATTGTGCGCCGCGTAACGTGGACACCATGACCAACCTCCCGTTCGGCTTCGGACCAGAGGATCGGGACCCGGCCCGTCGGGGCGACCAGGGGTCGGCCGGCTCGTTCGACGTGAACGCGCTCGGCCAGATGCTCACCCAGCTGGGCCAGATGCTGAGCCAGGCGTCCAGCACGGCCGGCCCGGTGAACTACGACGTCGCCAAGCAGATCGCCATGCAGCAACTGTCCGCGTCCGGCGGCTCGACCGATCCAGCGGCGCACGAGCTGGGCGCGATCACCGAGTCGGTGCGGCTCGCGGAGGTCTGGCTGGACGCCGCAACCGTGCTGCCGTCGGGCATCGCGACCGTGCAGGCATGGTCGCCGTGGCAGTGGGTGGAGAACACGTTGCCGACCTGGCAGCGGCTGTGCGACCCGGTGGCGCGGCAGTTTGCCAGCGCGTGGACCGACGCGATGCCGGCGGAGATGCGCCAGGCGGCCGGGCCGCTGCTGGCCATGGTCGGGCAGATGGGCGGGCTGGCCTTCGGCTCGCAGCTCGGTGGCGCGCTTGCGCAGCTCGGCACCGAGGTGCTCACCTCGACCGACATCGGGCTGCCGCTCGGGCCGGCCGGCGTCGGCGCGCTGCTACCGGCCGCGATCGCCGACTTCACCGACGGCCTTGACCGCCCGAAGAGCGAGGTGCTGGTCTTCCTCTCCGCACGGGAAGCCGCCCACCAGCGACTGTTCGGGCACGTGCCCTGGCTGCGCGCCAGCCTGCTCGGTGCCGTCGAGCAGTTCGCGCATGGCATCACCGTGGACACCGAAGCACTGGAGCAGCTCGCCCGCGACCTCGACCCGGCCAATCCGGCGGCGCTGGAGGAGGCCATGAGCTCCGGCGTGCTCGAGCCGCGGACCAGCCCGGAGCAGCAGGCCGCGCTGAACCGGCTGGAAACTCTGCTCGCCCTGGTCGAGGGCTGGGTGGACGTGGTGGTCGGCAACGCCGTTGGTGGCCGGCTGCCCGGCGCCGACGCCCTGCGCGAGACCTTGCGCCGCCGGCGCGCCACCGGTGGCCCGGCCGAGCAGACCTTCGCCACCCTGGTCGGCCTCGAGCTGCGGCCCCGTCAGCTGCGTGCCGCGGCAGCCCTGTGGCGCGCGCTGACCGATGCGCGCGGCGTCGAGGGCCGCGACGCCGTGTGGGCGCACCCCGACCTGGTCCCCACCGCGGACGACCTGGAGAGCCCGGACGCCTTCGTGCAGCGGACCGGGCAGGCCGCCGACGACCCCATTGCGCAGCTCGAAAGCACCCCACCCGCCGCCGACCCAACCGGCGCGGAGCCCGGGGGCTCGCCGCGCCGCGCCGACGATGATGGGGATGGGGACGGGGACGGCAAAGATCGGCCGGTTGCCGGCTGATCTTGCGTTGGTCACCGGGTCGGCTGATCTTCAACTCGTCACCGGCCGGCTGATCTTGCCTTCGCCGCCGGCGGTAACCGCCGGAACTGTCGACGGACACTGCAGCGGATGCAACGTCGGTCGACACTTCTGATGATCATGCAGGCGGCCCGCGCTGGCGCGCTTGACGCTTGCCCGCGCTTGACGCTTGATTGTGCCGGCGGCGGTGGTCCGGGTCTGGGGCGGCGGCGCTGTCAGCCCGACTTGCGGCGGAAGGTGCGGCTGCGCTTGGCCGGCGCGGCATGCGGGTGCTGAGCCGTCGTGTTGCCGGTTCCGCCCAGGTGGTCGCGGCCCCGCTTGCGGGCAAGCGCCTCGCGGAACTTGCGACGGGTCTCGTCTTCGTCGTCGTTGGTTGCTTGTGGATCAACGGCCGGTGGCGACTCGTCGGTTTCCATGGGTTGCATACTGCCGTGGCCGGCGCCCTGGCCCAAGAGGATTACCTGATCAGTCGTCGCCGTGCCGGTAGTCGTCCGGGTAGTCGTCCGGGTCGTCGTCCGGGTCGTCGTCTGGCTCGCCGTCCTGGTCGCCGTCCGTGCCGGTGATGCCGAGGCCGGCCGCCGCGGACAGTCCGTGCAGGAAGCCGATCGCCCGCTCGGTGCGCGGGTAGCGGCCTACCAGCTCCCAGAAGGCCGGCGTGTGCCCGGGCTCCAGGAGGTGGGCCAACTCGTGAACCAGCACGTAGTCGACCACCCACCAGGGCGTCCCCCGCAGCCGCTCGCTCAGCCGGATGCTCCCGTCGGCCGGCGTGGCCGATCCCCAGCGCGTGCGCATCGGCGGCACCCACCGCACCGAGCTTGGCTGCGGGCGGCCACCAAGGTGTTCGGCCGACAGCCGGCGGGCGCGGGCCATCAGCTCGGCGTCGGATGCCCGCCGCGGCGAGCGCCTGCTCGCCTCGCTGCGTTCCAGGCGGCGCAGCATCTCGGCCACCCAGTGCTGTTCGTCGGCCCTGGTCATCCGCGCCGGCAGCAGCACGACGACGGTGTCGCCGTCGCGGTAGGCGCTAACCGTGCGCCTGCGCCGCTTGCTGCGGCGCACCTCAACCTTGGACGGCGACGGCGACGACGGCGACGACGACGGCGACGACGGCGACGGCGGCATCGAATCCGGCACGTGCACCACGGTAGGCGAACGGTCCGACGGTGCCGGCGGCGTCCCCAGATTCGCCTTACGTGCTCCCCAGGCAGACGGCGAGTTGTACACATGTTGTCCCCAGATTGTGGGTAACCACCCGTGAGGCAAGACACACCACTGCGCTGCTGCACGGGTTGCGTATGCCGGCGGCGGTAGCGTGTTCGCAGGTCCGCGGACCGCGACGACGCGAGCAGCGGCCCGCGTTCCGGAGCAAAGCTTAGGAGGATCCGTGTCCGACACCTACAACGGCTACTGCGTGAAGTGCAAGGCGAAGAGGGATTTCGACGGCGAGGTCACCGAGACCAACGGCCGCAGGATGGCCAAGGGCACCTGCCCCGTCTGCGGCACCAAGATGAACCGGATTCTGGGTAAGGCCTGACGAGGACGGTTGACCTCGACGGGGTGGCTGGGTCTCGGCCCACCGCCCCGTTCTGATGTCAAGGCCCTGTGGACAACCGCGCCGCCCTGTGGATGCCCGTTTGGCGTGATGGTGTGGGGCCGGCACGCTGCCGGCCATGACTACCCCACCTCGCCTGCGGCTCACGGCAGGCCGCACCGTGCTATGGCGCAGCGACCACAGCGCGCAGCTGGGCGCCGACCCGCTGCACGCCGTGGTGATCGACGGGCTGAGTGCCGGTCAGGCCAACGTCCTGAGCCGGCTGGACGGCCGGCACGGCACCGACGACCTGCTCGCGAGGGCCGCGGCCGCCGGCACCGGGCACGCCGCGACGCTCGGGCTGCTGAACGATCTGGCCGCCGCCGGCCTCGTCGAGCCGGCCGACCGGGCGGACCACCCGCCGGCGCCACTGGCGGCGGACGCGGCGACCTGGACACTGCGCACCGGGCGTCGGGCCGGCGAGCTGCTGGCCAGGCGGGCGGCGGCCACCGTCGAGGTGCACGGCAACGGCCGGATCGCGGTCGCGGTGGCGGGGCTGCTGGCGGCCGCGGGGATCGGCGCGGTCCACGTGGCGGCCACCGGCCGAGTGGCCGGCACCGACATCGGCACCGGCTACTTGCCGCGCGATGTCGGCCAGCCGCGCGGGCGGGCCGCCGCCCAGGCCGTCTACCGGGCCCGAACGGTGGCCACCGCGGAGCTCTCGCCCGAGCTGCCCGACGTCGTGGTGCTGGCCGATGCCGCGGCGTGGGACCCGCACCTGGCGTTGCGCCTGACCGCCGAGCGGGTGCCACACCTGGCGGTGTACGGGCGAGAGGCCAGCGTGGTGGTCGGCCCGGTGGTGCTGCCGGGTCGCACGAGCTGCCTGCGCTGCGCCGACCTGCACCGCACCGACGGCGATCCGTGCTGGCCGCGAGTGGCGGCGCAGCTGGCCACCCGGCCGCCGGCGGTCGAGCTGGCCTGCGTGCACGTCGCCGCCGGCATGGCGGCCGAGCAGGTGCTCGCGCTGCTCACCGGGCGGGGCGAGGCCGCCGACGAGCCGCCGGCCACCGGCACCACCTTCGAGCTGGATCCGCTGCACGGCACCCTGGCCCGCCGCCGATGGCCGCCGCATCCCTGCTGCGGCTGCGGCGCCTGCACCGGCGCCGGCAGCGTCCTCGGCCCGTTGCTGCCCGCCGAGTGACCGACACTGGAGAATCGACGACGTGACCGACATCCCGCGGCGGACCAGCCAGCGCACGGCCAAGTTGGCCAGCCTGCCGCTGGGCGCCGCCGGACGGGTGGCGGCCGGCTGGGGCAAGCGGCTGGCCGGACGGGATGCGGCCGAGGTCAACGCCGAGGTGGCGGCTCGTACCGCGCAGCAGGTGTTCGCCGTGCTCGGCGAGCTCAAGGGCGGTGCGATGAAGTTCGGGCAGGCGCTGTCCGTCTTCGAGGCGGCCATTCCCAACGAGTTGGCCGAGCCCTACCGCGATGCGCTGACCAAGCTGCAGTCGGCGGCGCCGCCGATGCCGGCGGCCACCGTCCACCGGGTGCTCGCCGAGCAGCTCGGCCGCTCCTGGCAGCAGCGGTTTGCCGACTTCGACGACATCCCGGCTGCGGCCGCGAGCATCGGCCAGGTGCACCGCGCCGTCTGGCACGACGGCAGGGAGGTCGCCGTCAAGGTCCAGTACCCCGGCGCCGACGAGGCTCTGCGCTCCGACCTGCGGCAGCTCCAGCGCTTTGCTCGCCTGTTCCAGGCGCTGGTGCCTGGGCTGGAGGTGAAGCCGCTGCTCACCGAGCTGCGCGACCGGATGGTCGAGGAGCTGGACTACCGCGACGAGGCGGACAACCAGCGCGCCTTCGCCACGGCGTACCAGGACGACCCGGAGATCGGGGTCCCACGCGTGGTGGCCAGCGCGCCGAAGGCGATGGTCACCGAGTGGATCACCGGGACGCCACTCGCACTGATCATCAGGACGGGCGACAAGCCCACCAGGGACCGGATGGGATTCCTGCTCGCCGAGTTCCACTACTCGGCGCCGGCCCGGGCCCGGCTGCTGCACGCCGACCCGCATCCAGGCAACTTCATGCTGCTCGCCGACGGCCGGCTCGGCGTGATCGACTTCGGCGCGGTGGCCAGGCTGCCCAACGGGGTGCCGCCCATCCTGGGCGTGATGAGCCGGCTGGCGCTGCAGGAACGCCCCGACGAGCTGCTCGCGATGCTGCGCGAGGGCGGCTTCGTTCGGCCGGGCACCGAGCTGCGGGCCGAGGACGTGACGGCCTACCTCGCGCCGTTCGTGGAGCCGCTGCGCACCGAGACGTTCCACTTCACCCGCCGCTGGCTGCAGCGCCAGGCCGAGCGGGTCGGCGACCTGCGCAGTCCCGACTTCCGCACCGGCCGCTCACTCAACCTGCCGCCGCAGTACCTGCTGATCCATCGGGTGACGCTCGGTTCGACCGGCGTGCTGTGCCAGCTGGACGCCGAGGTCCCGGCCCGCGCCATAGTGGAACGCTGGCAGCCGGGGTTCCTGGAGTAGCCGCGGCGCCAGCAGGACCGGTCGCTACCACCAGGACTGGTCGAGCTTGGCTTCGATGTCTCGGGTGTGGGCGCGGGCGCAGTCGGGGCACAGCCAGCGTCGGGCGCCTCGCTCGTCGCGCTCGCTGACCCAGACCAGAGACGCGAGCTGGTCGGCGGGTTCCCGCGGGCGGCCACAACGGCTGCAGGTCGGCGGCTGTTCGGTCACGCCGACCACGGTAACGGCCGGGGCGGCACAGATGGAGGGCGCCGCACGGTGCGTGCGGCGCCCTCCATCCTCCCAGGTAGCGGGGTCTCTCAGCGGCCCGAGCGGGCCTTCTCGGCACGGCGGGCCGACCACCGGGCGAGCCGCTGCCAGTTGCGGCCGGCGGTGATCTGGCGAGCCATGCGGTGGTCACGTGCGGCTTGTTGGGCCTCGCGCATTCGGCTTCTGGCGAGTGCTTCGTGGAGCAACATTGTGGTGGTGCCCTTCATCGGTTGGTCAACGGTCACGGGTGCGTCGGTGCTGATCTTGCGGGTCATGCTGCGGCCTCCGAATCGGCGGTCATATTGGCGGTGCCAGCGGCTGCCTGCCGGTCACGCTCGAGATCGGCCTTGCGCGGGCGGCCTCGAGGCCGCTTGCGCGCGACGACCGTGCCGCGCTCGAAGATCTGGCCGCCCCAGACGCCCCACGGCTCGCGCCGTGCGAGGGCGCCGGCGAGGCATTCCGCGATCACCGGGCAGTCCAGGCAGAGCTCCTTGGCGCGTTCCAGGTCGGCCGGTGTGTCGGCGAACCACAGGTCCGGGTCGCCGACGCGGCAGGGCAGGCGCAGTCCGCTGGCCGGCGCGGAGTCCAGCAGGTCCAGCACGCCGGCGTCAGTTATCAGGTCGGGCGGCGTCCCGCTGGCAGCCAGCGGAACGGTGGCGGTCAACACGGGTGTCCTCCTCGTGGGCGGATTTCTCGTGGTCGATCTTGATCGGGTCGATCTTGTCGAGGTGGAACATTCCTGGTTCTCATGAAGACGGACGTGACATCGGTGGCTGAGATACAAAAAGGCCGCGGATCCGATTTCCGGGTCCGCGGCCTTTGAGCCTGCAGTCGTGACGGGTGCCGTCACGGACTTCGCTGCGGTGGTGCGGACAGACCTGTGCTGTTGTCAACGGTCGAGATCTGGTCGGCGGTGCGGACGAAGAGGACAGACTGGTCCTGCGAAACGAGCCGGTGCGGCCAACGCAGGCCCGCGCCACCGCCGAGCGCGGCCTTCGCCCCGGACCCCACGTACCCAACGACCGGGCACGGACGGGCGCCGAGGCGAGTCTTCGTCATGCTGATCATCGCTGGCACCTCCTCCCGATCGTGGTGATCATGCTGGTGGCGGGCACTCGAAGTGCCCGCCTGTGAGGCTAGGTCCCGGTGCGTGGCCGAGCAACTGTATTTCGGCGCAATCCCCTAGAAAGCACAACGACCAGTCATCGGCGGCCGGCCTCGAGGCCGCGGACCAACCGGATCACCTCGTCGCCGTATCGTGCCAGCTTCGCGGCCCCGATGCCGGGGATGGCGACCAGCGCGGCCACGTCGGCCGGTCGCTGCTCGGCGATCGCGGTCAGCGTCGCATCGGTGAACACGACGTACGCCGGCACGCTCTGTTCCCTCGCCCGGTCGCTTCGCCAGTCCTTCAACCGCAGGTACAGCTCCTCGTCGAGGTCGGCGGGGCAGTTGTCGCAGCGGCGCAACTTGAGCGCCGTGGCACCGACCAGCCCGCCACCGCACACCCGGCAGCGCGGCCGGGCCCGGTCCTTGGCGTCCGACGTGCGAGCCTGGATGCGCGCCAGGCTCGCCGGGTGCTCGTCGGGCACCAGCCCGTAGAGAAAGCGGCTCCGCCGGCGGTGCCGCCGCCCGCCGGCCGAGCGGGACAGCGCCCAGGACATGTGCAGGAACTGCCGCGCCCTGGTCACCCCGACGTAGAGCAGCCGGCGCTCCTCCTCGATC
>DASXTS010000329.1:0-2411 GCA_036505275.1 Pseudonocardiaceae bacterium | reverse complement strand
CCTGGCATCGGGCGGCGCAACTCTAACGGCAGAGCTGAACGCGGTCCGTCACACCTGCCACTCAGCGCAGCAAGGTCGCTACGCTGCCGAACACCCGACCGGGTGACGACGGAGAGGGACACCGTAGTGGAACACGGCCGGACGGCGCCCGCCACGTTTCGCCAGGTGTTCGCGGTCGGCGAGTTCCGTGCGCTGTGGTTGGCCGAGCTGCTGTCCGTCATCGGCGACCAGCTCGCCAGGGTCGCGCTCTCGGTACTTGTGTTCCAGCGGACCGACTCGGCTGGCCTGACCGCTCTCACCTACGCGTTGACCTACCTGCCCGACCTGGTCGGTGGCCCGCTGCTGTCCGGGCTGGCCGACCGCTTTCCGCGACGCACGGTCATGATCAGCACCGACGTGGCGCGGGCCGGGCTGGTGGCAGGCATGGCGGTACCCGGCATGCCGATCGCGGTGATCGCCGTGCTGCTGGTTGCGGCTGGGTTGTGCAACTCGCCTTTCGCCGCGGCCCAGGCGGCCACCTTGCCGGCGGTGCTGGACGGCGACCGCTACGTCGTCGGGCAGACCGTGCGCCAGATCACCAACCAGACCGCGCAGCTTGCCGGTTTCGCCGGTGGTGGCGCGGTGGTCGCGCTGCTCGGCACCAGCCAGGCGCTGGCCGTCGACGCGCTGACCTTTCTGGCGTCGGCGCTGCTTATCGGCTTCGGGGTGCGGGCCCGCCCGGCGCCGGTGCAGGACGGCGAGGGCCCGCGGTCGGTGTTGCACCAGCTCGTGGCGGGCGCGCGCATCATCTGGCGGGACCGGCGGCTGCGCAGCCTGGTCGGGCTGGCCTGGCTGGCTGGATTCGTGATCGTGCCGGAGGGCCTGGCCGCGCCGTATGCCGACCAGATCGGCAGCGGCACGGTGGCCGTCGGCCTGCTGCTGGCCGCCCACCCGGCCGGCATCGTGGTCGGGGCCTTCGTTCTGGGTCGCTGGGTGAGCCCACAGACCCGCCGGCAGCTGATCGGCCCGCTCGCCGTGCTCGCGGTGCTGCCGCTCGTCGGGTTCGCGTTCACGCCGGGGCTGCTGGCCACGATCGGGTTGTTGATGGTTTCCGGGGCGTGCGCCGCCTACCAAGTGACCGCGAGCGCCACCTTCATGCGGATCGTGCCGGACGCCGGCCGCGGTCAGGCCTTCGGGCTCGCCGGCTCGGGCCTCATCGCGGTGCAGGGCATCGGTCTGGTGGCCGGCGCGCTGCTGGTCACCCTGATCGGCTCGGTCTCGACCACCATCGCCGTGGTCGGTGCCGTCGGGACGTTGGTCGCGATCCCGGCAGGCGCCGCTTGGCGGCGGGCTCGGCCCGCCTGATCCCCTGGTCGTTGTAACGTCTGGCCCGCTCCTCCGAACATGAGGTTGCATCGACAACTTTGCGACATACACTGGTCCGCTGCCACCAACTGCAACACCGCTCACCAGGTCTGTCCACGCAAACGCCAGGTCTGCCCACGCATTGCCGTCGCCTCCTTCCCGCCACGACGCGCCCCGAACCACCCCACATAATTGAAACCCGGCCAACGCCCAACTAGTAGTTCCACCGTCGGAGTGACATGCCGTTAACCGCCGATTACTGTGGGGGAATGCGAGGGGGATCGTGAGCGTCAGCCAGGCCGGCGTCACCCCCCGAGCTATCGGCGCTGGACCAGCCCTGGCCCGCGGACGGATCCGCCTCGTGCTGCCGTCCAGCTGGATGGTGTGGACGCTGCCGACCCGCGCCGTCATCTATATCCTCGCTGTCGACGCGCTTGCCGTCGCCCTTGTCGCCGCCGAGCTGGTCCGGTTCCCCGTCCAGCGATCGATGTTGCTGCCCTTCGCCTTGCTCATGGTGTGCAACGTCCTGTACACCGAAGCATCACGCCCGATCGAGCAGATTCGCGAGCACTACGCCAGCACGCCGCACATAGACCTCAACTCGGTCTGGATGTTCGCAGCCGTCCTGCTGCTGCACCCGGCGCTCGCAGCCACCGTCATCGCTACCTCATACGCGTACCGCTGGCTCCGGGTACGCCACCACGTCGTCTACCGGCAGACGTTCAGCGCCGCCGCCACGGTGCTCGCCGCATACGTCGCTGCCGCTGTGCTGAAGCCGCTCGACGGCTCGTTCGCCGAAGCGCCGCGCACCATGCTGACCTTCGCCGCGGTGGCCGGCGCCGGTGTGACGTTTCTTGTGGTCAACACCGCGTTCATCGCCATGGCGATCGCCTGCACCATCGACCGGCCGCGGCTGCGCTCGGTGCTTGGCGGCGCCAGCGACTACGCCCTCGAGGCCGCCACCATCGCGCTCGGAGTGCTGCTGGCCTGGGCCGTGGTGGACTGGCCGATCGCGGTGCTGCTGATCATCGGGGTGACCCTGGTGCTGCACCGCAACGTGCTGATCC
>DASXTS010000328.1:0-20939 GCA_036505275.1 Pseudonocardiaceae bacterium | reverse complement strand
ACCTCGACCCCGAGCGCGATGTCTACTGGTGCTCCGCCGACGTCGGGTGGATCACCGGGCACAGCTACATCGTCTATGGGCCCCTGGCCAACGGCGCCACGTCCGTGATGTACGAAGGGGCGCCCGACTACCCGCACAAGGGCATCTGGTGGGAGCTGTGCGAGCGCTACGGGGCGACGATCTTCTACACCGCACCGACCGCGATCAGGGCATGCATGAAGTGGGGCGCCGAGCACCCGGCCAGCCACGACCTGTCCTCGCTTCGGCTGCTCGGCAGCGTCGGCGAGCCGATCAACCCCAAGGCCTGGCTGTGGTACCACACCGCGGTCGGCGGCGAGCGCTGCCCGATCGTGGACACCTGGTGGCAGACGGAGACCGGGGCCATCATGATCTCGCCGCTGGCCGCGCTGACCACCACCAAGCCCGGCTCGGCCACCCGGCCGCTGCCGGGGGTCTCCGCGGTGCTGCTGGACGAGGAGGGCGAAGAGGTCACCCAGGGCACCGGGCTGCTGGCCATCACCCAGCCGTGGCCGAGCATGCTGCGCACCCTCTACGGCGACGACGAGCGGTACGTGCAGACCTACTTCGGCCGGTTCGGCCCGCGCACGTACGTCGTGGGCGATGCCGCCCGGCGGGACGCGGACGGCGACTTCTGGATCATCGGGCGGATCGATGATGTGATCAACGTGTCCGGCCATCGGCTGTCCACGGCGGAGATCGAGTCCGCTCTGGTGGCGCACGAAGCGGTGGCCGAGGCCGCGGTGATCGCCGCCGAGGACGCGCTGACCGGCCAGGCCGTCGTCGCTTTCGTCACGCTGCGTACCGGCCACACCAGCGGGCCGGAACTGGAGGCCGCGTTGCGCGAGCAGGTCGCCGAGCGGATCGGCAAGCTGGCCAGACCACGGGACATCGTGTGGACCCAGGAACTGCCGAAGACCCGATCTGGCAAGATCATGCGTCGGCTGCTGCGCGACGTGACCGACGGCCGCCAGCTCGGCGACGTGAGCACGCTGGCCGACCCGTCGGTGCTCTCCGCGCTGCAGGCCAGCCGGGCGGGAGCAGCTGCTTCGGCGGGCCTCCAAGTACCACCATTGCGCCCTTGATGGTCCTTTAACTACCACCATTGCGGGCGGCGCGTGCGGGCCCGGCCGGCGGTTCGGGCGCACCGCGGTAGGCCCGCCGGCGCTCGGCCGGCTCAGCCGGCCGGTGCGAGCAGCCGGGCTCGGACGGCGGCGAGGTCGGCCTCGGCCAGGCCGGCCGAGCGCAGGTAGGCCTCGGCGTCGAAGGACGCCACGGTGGCGTGGATGACCTCGCGCGCCGTGGTGTTGCGCTGCGCCAGCAGCCGGCGGATGCGAGGAGCCTCGTCCGGCCGACCCATGCTGGCGAACAGCGGTGGCAGCCGCTCGGTGCTCAGCTCGTGGTCGTCGGTGATGCCATCGGCCGTGACGCCGGCGAGGGCGAGCAGAACCAGCGTGACGAGCTGGGTGCGGTCGCGGCCGAGGCCGCAGTGCACCACGACGCCACCGGGTCCGGCATTCGCGACCGCGGCGACCGCGGCCGCCACCCGCTCGGGAAACCGGTCGAGGAACGCGCCGAAGTACAGCGGCGTGGCCCACAGCCCGCTGTCCCGCCACCGCGCCCAGAAGTCCGGGTCTGTGGTGTGGTCCTCCAGCGGCACCGGCGCCGTGGTCAGGCCTGCCGGCCGCTCGGCCGACGACGGCTGGCGTTCCTCTGGGCTGCGCAGGTCGACGACGGTCTGTACGCCGGACTCCTGCACGGCGGCCCAACCGGCCGCGGTGAGCCCGTCCAGCGAGTCGGAGCGCACCACCGCCGCCCAGCGGGTCTGCCGGCCATCCGCGGTGCGCAGACCGCCGAGATCGCGAGCGTTGAAACAGCCCTCCCAGTCCAGATGTCGGTTCGCATTCATATTTTGGAGACGCGCGGAAGCCGGCCGGGTTGCCACCGGGTTACCCCAGGGTTGCGCCGTTTCCCGGTGCTGCCTCCTTTCGGCGGTACCGACCTCCGTGCTGACGAAATAGCCCCTGACCAATGGCGTGAGGGGGCCGCATCAACAACGGCCATGGGCGGCCGTCCGGTGCCATTTCCATTCGCCGGTCACCACCCGTAGTCGTGAAAAGGCGGCTCGAACCGCGATGCATGGGAAAGCAGAGCGGGGCCGCCGTTGGCGGGGACGACCCCGCTCTGCCCGTCTATGTGTGGCGACCTATGTGTGACGACCTATGTGTGGCGGCCGACCCCGATCAGTCGGAGTCGTCGACCTCGAGGGCGATCGGCATGACCACGTTGGAGCCCGGGATCGCCATTTCGAAGGCGGCGCCTCGGCTCTGCAGGGCCCGCCACCGCGCGTTGATCTCGCGCCGCCGCATCGCCAGCCGGCGGCGTTGGCCTTCGTGCAGCCTGTCCTGCAGCTCCGCGCCGATGACGGCACCGAGCAGCACGAGCAAGAGGCCGAACAGTCCGACGATGACGAGTGCTGACATGGAACCTGCCCTCCGTTCGGCAGCGTCGGTGGTGTGGCCGCGCTGCTGCAGGTAAGGTCGCAGGTTCCGCATGCCGAAAAATAGTCGAGCTGGCGATCATATCGGCGGTTTTGTGCATGCCAGCCCAAACTGATCAGATTACTGATCACGTCCCGGCGCGAGGTGGAGGGCAGGACGTCGGAGGAACAGCTATACACCGAGCTCGGTGCGCTGCGCAAGGGTTGGGGCCTGCGGCGCCCCTACGTGCGCGACCGCGTTGGCCCGGAATTGCGCAAGCTGTGTGGAATTGACGATACCGTCACCCATTCGGCCGCGCGCAGCCGGGTGACGGAATTGCTGGTTCGCGCGTTCGGCGCGTTGCCCGACGACTTGGCGCTGGCCGCGCGGGCGATGATGGCGATCGAGCCGGATTACCCCGACAAGACCCTTACTCTGCGGCAGGAACGGCTGGCGACCACCTGGAACGTCGATCCGATGACTGTGCGCCGGCGCTGCAACCAGGCCCTGCAGCTGATCAGCGCGCACCTGGCCGAGCGCGGCCCGGAGCTGGCCGCCGACGGCCGCGACGAGGACGACTCGTTTCGCCCGGACGAGTGGTACACGGTGACGTCGCTCACCACCCTTCGGCTGGACACACCGACACCGGAGGCCACCGAGATCCGCGAGATCGTCTCCATGAAGGACGGGCTGTGCCGGATCGCCCTCGGCCTCGGCCTGCCGCGGCCGCGCAGCGAGACGCGGCCCAAGATGGGTCTCGAGGTCGAGATGCAGTTCGGCGGCGCGCTGGAGTCCAACCGCCAGCCGTCGGCGGAGTACTTCGTGCACTACATCCGGTTTCCGCATCCCCTGGCCAGGGGAGAGGTGCACACCTTCGGCAAGACCGTGCGTATACCGCCCGGCCAGGCGATGGCGCCGCACTTCGTCTCCCGTCCACTCCACAGGGTGGATCGATTCGAACTCCGAGTGAAATTCAACCCGGCTCGGCTACCCAGGGTAGTGTGGCGGATTTTTGCAATTCCCTACCATGTCAGTGAGGCAGATGGGCCGGGGAAGGATATCCTTGAGCTCGACAGTGTTGGTGAGACCGCCGTCACGTTTACCCGGCTGAGGCCGAGCTTCGGCTATGGGGTACGGTGGCTCCCCTAGACGGCGGGCAGTGACCTGCCTACAGGCGACGAGGTGGGCGGACCGTGGACCCGGACTACTGATCTGTCGACAATTCCCGATAGGTCGACAATCGCTCGTGAAGCATGTCGCGGCGCGCAGGCCAGCCGGCCGGCGCGCCGCGGCCATGCCCGAGCTACTCGCGGCCGTCGACCGCGCCGATGTAGCGCTGCATGATCATCGGCCAGCCACCGTCGCCGCTGACCCCGGCGCGGATGCCAGCGGCCTCCTCGCCGTGCCGGTCGAGGTGGTGATGGCTGAGCTCGACCCGGGTACGGCCCGGCGCCTCATCGACGAAGGGCAGCTCGACCTCGCTGGCCCGTTCCAACCGGCTCACCCGCCGTCAAGCCCCGTGGCCCCGGCCCGCTCGACCAGCTCGCGCCGCAGCAGGATGACCCAGCCGACCAGCGCCATGATGCCGAACGCGAGCCACTGCAGCGCGTAGGACAGGTACGGTCCGGCGTCCAGCCGCGGCAGCGGCACGGCGCCGAGCACCCCCGGTTGGTCCGCGTTGAGCTGCACGTACCCGGGGCGCAGCTCGGCGAGGCCGGTCGCGGCGGCGACCGTGGCCGCGTCGATGGTGTACACCTGCCGCCGCCCGCCGTCGGTGAGCGCCTGCCGGTGCTCCGGGTTGCCCTCGTCGTGCCGCAGCCGGCCGACGACGGTGACCACACCGGCCGGCGGCGCGGGGTACTCCGGAACCTGGTTGCCGCGCCCCCCGGCGCCGCGGTCGCGCGCGGGGCGCAGGAACCCGCGGTCGACGAGCACGATGTCCCCACCGGTCAGTCGCAGCGGGGTGAGCACCTCGAAGGCCGGCTCACCCTCGACCGTCCGCAGCCGGGCGACGACCTCGGCCTCGGCGAGGTAGCTTCCGGTGAGCACCACCTGCCGCCACTGCGGGGTGTCCGGCCGCATCGAGTCGATGGGTTGCGGCGGCACCTCGAAGCTGCTGCGCACCGCGTCGTTGAGCGCCCGCTTCTCCTCGTGCCGCCGGAACTGCCATGGCGCGAGCAGCGTGAAGCACGCCGTGGCGAACAGCACCACCCCGACGGTCAGCGCCACCCACCCTGGGCGCAGCAGGAACCCGAGCCGCACGCCGTCCACGGTATGCGGTCGCCGTGGCGTCGCGTTCGCCAGCACGTGCCTCAGCGGCGCAGCGCGAGCACGTCCCGGGCGGCGCGCACGGCCTGGCCCGCGTAGGAGCGGCCGAACAGCACGGCGTGCACCAGCAGCGGGAAGAGCTGGTGCAGCGGCACCCGCTCGGCCCAGCCGTCGGGCAGCGGCGCGACCTCGTGGTAAGCGGCCAGCACGCGGTCCAGGTGGGGCGCGCCGAACAGGGCCAGCATGGCCAGGTCGGTCTCCCGATGGCCGCCGTGCGCGGCCGGGTCGAGCAGCCAGGCCCGGCCGTTTCGCCCGTACTGCACATTGCCCGACCACAGGTCGCCGTGCAGCCGGGCCGGCGGCTCCGCCGGGCCGGCCACCTCGGGGATGGCGTCCGCCGCGCGGGCGACGACGGTGGCCTCGGCCTGGTCGAGCACGCCACTCGCGGTGGCCCGCCGCAGGTACGGCCGCACCCGATGCTCGGCATAGAACTCCGGCCAGCCCGTGGTGGTCGCGTTGTGCATCGGCGCCCGGCCGATCCAGGCCCGCACCGGGCCACCGGTCGGTGGCGCGCCGTGCGCGGGCGCGCCGGATGCGTGCAGCGCGGCCAGCTCGCGGCCGAGGCGCTCGGCCGCATCCGGCGTCGGATGGCCGGGTTCGACGTAGTCGAGCACCAGCCACAGGTCGTCGTGCCCGCGGACGGCCGGCACCGCGGCCACCGCGGGCTCGGCCAGCCAGCGCAGCCCGGCCACCTCGGCGTCGGTGGCTCCGGGCAGCTCCGCGGCCAGCGCCTTCGCGACCACGACGTCGCCGTCGGCCAGCTCCACCTCGAAGATCGCGCTGGTCGATCCGCCGCCGATCCGGTGGGCGTCGACCGCGTCGACGCCCACCGGATCGGCGACCGCCGCGCACGGATTCACAGCCGTTCCCGGACCCAGGCGAGCAGGCCGGGCATGGCGGCCTCGATCATGGTGAGCACCTCGTCGAAACCGGGGCGGCCACCGTAGTACGGGTCCGGTACGTCGAGGTCGGCCCCGGCGTCCGGGTCGAAGGACCGCAGCAGCCGGATCCGGTCCGGGTGGTCGACGATACGGCGCAGCGAGCGGGCGTGTCCGGAGTCGAGCGCCACCAGGAGGTCGGCGTCGGTGTGCTCGACAGCGACCTGCCTGGCCTTGTGGTCGATGGGATAGCCGTGCCTGCGCAGCACGTCCTCGGTGCGCGGGTCGGCTGGGTCACCGACATGCCAGCCACCGGTGCCCGCGCTGCTGACCCGCACCCGATGGTCCAGCCGGGCCCGGCGCAGGTGCTCTATGAACACCTTCTCGGCCATGGGCGAGCGGCAGATGTTGCCGGTGCAGATGAAGCACACACGGATGGACGTCTGACGGTGCGCCGGCACGTGGTCAGCCTGCCAGGTGTGGCCGTGCAATCGGGAATGTGGCGCGCCCCGGCCCGGTTGAACTCCCGGTGAGATGCGTGGAGTGCGGTGACGGCCTGCCCGAGGGGCGGGTCGAGTTGGGCTACGACTACTGCACCAAGGACGCCTGCCAGGCCAAGCGACACCGCGGGCTGAAGATCACCGCGATCGGCGTGAACAAGAGCAGCGACGTGTTCATCGTGGCCGACGAGGACGAGTTGGGCAGGCGGGCCGACGCCGGCGAGTTCGCCAGGAAGGACACCGGGCTCGATGCGCACTACCGCGACGCGGGCGGCCAGCCTGGGCCACGGCCGCCAACGGCGCAACGCCGCCGCCAGCCGGGCCGGGTGGCCCCGGTGCGGCGACCGTGGACCAGCGAGCAGGAGAAGATCGTGCGGTTGTACCACGAGATGGGCCTGACGCCCGCGCAGATCGTGGAGCGGGCCGGCCGGAACACGCCCCGGCTGGGCATCACGGCGGGGCTGGTGACCAGGATTCTCTCGGCCCCGCCTCGGCGGCGATGACCGGTGGCCGCTTACTACGATCCGCCGCATGACCGCGACCGTTGGTGAGGTGATCGCCGCGCTGGACGCGGCGTACCCGCCGGCGCTCGCCCAGGACTGGGACGCGGTCGGGTTGGTGTGCGGCGACCCCGCCGAACCGGCACGGCGGGTGCTGATCGCCGTGGATGCGACCGCGGCCATTGTGGACGAGGCGCTCGAGTACGGCGCCGAGCTGATCGTGGCGCACCATCCGCTGCTGCTGCGCGGTGTGCACGGGGTCGGTGCCGACACCGCCAAGGGTGCCCTGGTGCACCGGATGATCCGGGCGCGCACCGCGCTGTTCACCGCGCATACCAACGCGGACGCGGCCGCGCCCGGCGTGTCTGACGCGCTGGCGCAGGTCATCGGGCTGGCGGTGATCGGGCCGCTGCAGCCGCAGCCCGAGCAGCCGTACGGACCGTACGGCCTCGGCCGGGTGGGCACACTGGCGGCGGCCGAGCCGTTCGGCGCGTTCGTGCGCCGGGTCGCCGCGGCGCTGCCGGCCACAGCGTGGGGGGTGCGCGGGGCCGGCGACCCGGACCGCCCGGTGCGCACGGTGGCGGTGTGCGGCGGCAGCGGCGACTCGCTGCTCGAAGCGGCCGCCGCGGCCGGCGTGGACGCCTATGTGACCGCCGATCTGCGCCACCATCCGGCCGACGAGCACCTGCGCCGCGGCCCGCGGATGCCGGCGCTGGTCGACGTCGCGCATTGGGCCAGCGAGCACCCATGGTGCGCGCAGGCGGCCGAGGTAATCGGCGCCGCGTTCGGCGGTACGGTCAAGGTTCACGTCTCCACCCGCCGCACCGATCCGTGGACTGTCGCCGGAGGTAGCTGAAGCATGAAAGCGGATGCGTCGGTGCAGCGCCGGCTGCTCGACCTGGCCGAAGCCGACACCGACCTGGCTCGCGCCGCACACCGGCGGCGAACGTTGCCGGAGCTGACCGAGATCGCCGATGTGGAGGCGGCGCTGCGGGCGCGCCGGGATGCAGTCGTGGCGGCCCGGACCGCCGTCGGCGACCTCGACCGGGACGCCAGCAAGCTGGAGAACGAGATCGACGCGGTGCGGGCCCGCGAGGACCGCGACCGCGGGCTGCTGCGCACCGGCGTCGGCGCCCGCCAGGTGACCGACCTTGAGCACGAGCTCGAGACCCTGCAACGCCGGCAGGGGGTGCTCGAGGACGAGCTGCTGGAGATCATGGAGCGGCGCGAGGCGACCGGCGTCGAGGCGGACAGGGCGCGGGAGGCGCTCGCCGCGGCCGAGCGGCAGCTCGCCGACGCGACCCACCGCCGCGACCAGGCGCTGGCCGACCTGGACGCCGCCGAGCAGCGGCGCACCGCCGAGCGGGCGGCCATTGTCACGGAGCTGCCGGCCGACCTGCTCGCCCTGTACGACCGGATCCGGGCGCAGAAGGGCACCGGTGCCGCCCTGCTGCGCGCCCGGCGCTGCGGGTCCTGCCGGCTGGAGCTGGACCGCAACGCGATCAACAAGCTGCGCGACGGCGCGGCGGACGACGTGCTGCGCTGCGAGGAGTGCGGCGTGATCCTGGTCAGGACGAAAGAGTCGGGACTGTGACCCCGGTCGGGACTGGGACCCCGGGATGACACCGTGACGCTGGCCGTCATTGTCGAGGCCGACGGCGGCGCCCGTGGCAACCCGGGTCCGGCCGGCTACGGCGCCGTGGTGCGGGACGCTGCCACCGGCGCCGTGCTCGCCGAGCGCGCCGAGGCCATCGGCATCGCCACGAACAACGTCGCCGAATACTCGGGGCTGATCGCCGGCCTGCGCGCTGCCGCGGAGCTGGGTGCCACCGAGGTCGAGGTGCGGTTGGACTCCAAGCTCGTCGTCGAGCAGCTGAGCGGCCGGTGGCAGGTCCGTCAACCGCACCTGAAGCCGCTGGCCAGCGAGGCCGCCGCGCTGGTCCGCCGGCTCGGCCGGGTGCGGTTCACCTGGGTGCCGCGGGAACAGAACCGGCACGCCGACCGGCTTGCCAACGAGGCGATGGACGCCCAGGCGGGGGTGTCCCGGCCGGCCGCATCGGCCGCCTGCGCCGAGACCGCCTCGTCCACCGAGACCGCCTCGTCCGCCGAGACCGATCAGGAGCCCGACGCGGAGCCGCCGTCCCTCGCCGAGGCCGCGCAGACCGCGCCGCCGACGTCCTGGCTGGGGGCCCGCGGCCGGCCAACCACCTTTCTGCTGCTGAGGCACGCCCAGACCGAGCACTCGGTGGCGCGGCGCTACTCCGGCCGCGGCGACGTGCCGCTCACCCCGCTCGGCGAGCGGCAGGCCGAGGCCGTCGCGAAGCGGCTTTCCGGTAGGTGCCAGGCCACCGCGGACGGGGTGGCCGCGGTGGTCACCTCGCCGCTGGAGCGCTGCCGACGCACCGCCGAGCCGGTCGCCACCGCGCTGGCGGCGCCGCTCGTGGTACACGAGGGCCTGACCGAGGTCGACTTCGGCGCCTGGGAGGGGCTGACCTTCGCCGAGGCCGCCGCGAGCCACCCCGAGCTGCATCCGCGGTGGTTGGCCGACAGCTCGGTGGCCGCCCCCGGTGGCGAGAGCTTCGACGCAGTGCATCGCCGGGTTCGCCGCGCCCGTGACGACCTGATCGCCTCCTACGGCGCCGCCACCCTGGTCCTGGTCAGCCATGTCACGCCGATCAAGACCCTGCTCAGGATGGCCCTGGAGGCCGGGCCGTCCGTGTTCTACCGGCTGCATCTGGACCTGGCGTCGCTGTCGATAGCCGAGTTCTTTCCGGACGGCGCGGCGGTGGTCCGCCTGTTCAACGACACCTCGCTCCTGCCATGAAACCGTGCGGCTAGAGTCCCGCGGGTGAGCTGGCGGGCGATCATCGGTGGGTTGCTTGTGGTGCTGGCGGGCGCCATCGCCGCGGTGCTGACGGTCGGAGCGCGGCTGCCGGTCGGGCACGTGGCCGCGCGGCGGATGCGGCTGTCCCGGCCGCCGGAGCAGGTCTGGCAGGCCCTCACGGACGTCGAGGCGTTCCCGACCTGGCGTCCCGGCGTCAAGCGGGTCGAACTGGTCGACCCCAGCGGCGGGTCGCCGACGTGGCGAGAGTTCGGCCGCAACGGCACGATCACCTTCGAGACGGTGGAAGCCGAGCGGCCACGCCGGCTCGTTGTGCGCATCGCCGACACCGGCCTCGCCTTCGGCGGTGACTGGACCTACCTGCTGGAGCCCGACGGGGACGGCTGCATACTGACCGTGACCGAGCACGGCGAGGTCTACAACATCGCCTTCCGCTTCCTGTCCCGGTTCGTCTTCGGCAACACCGCCACCATGGACGCTTACCTGCGTGCGCTGGGCGCCAGGTACGGCGAGGTCGTCACGCCGCAGCCGGCTACTCCGACCGGCCGCTGATCACTAGGCTGACCTGCGCTGGACCGCCCCCGGCAGCCTCGACCGGCTCGGCTCCCCTCGGCGGGCTTCTCCACCGGCGGCTACGGCGTGTCCGCGGACGGGCAGACCGTCGTCGGCTACCCCGAGACGGCCGGCGCCAACCGCTACGTGCACGCATTCCGGTGGACGCCGGCGAGCGGCATCCAGGATCTCGGCGTCACCAACGGCACCGAGAGTGACGCCAGGGGCCTATCCGCCAACGGCGCCCTCGTGTGCGGCGAAGCGCGCAAGGGCGTGGGCTACTGGCGGGCCTCACCGCAGCCGCGCCCACCGGCGGCGTCGTGGTGGCCCTGGCCAGCAGCGATACCTCGGTAGCCACCGTGCCCTCGACCGTCACCGTGTCCGCCGGCGCCACCAGCGCCACCTTCACCGTCAGACCAGGTCGGTGTCCTCCAACCGGACGGTCACCATCTCGGCCAGCTACGCGGGCGTCACCAGGACCGCCTCGCTCACTGTCCGGGCAGGCTGGTAGCCAGGTGCACGCCATGGTGCACGTACACTGATCGTCGGCGGACGAGCCGGCCGGGCGGCCGCGTCGACGGGGTGTCCCCGTCGCCGAGGAAAGTCCGGACTCCGTAGGGCACGGTGGTTGTTAACGGCAACCCGGGGTGACCCGCGGGACAGTGCCACAGAAAACAGACCGCCTCCCGTGCAAAGCTCGGGAGGTAAGGGTGAAACGGTGGTGTAAGAGACCACCAGCACCCCGGGTGACCGGGGTGGCTCGGCAAACCCCACCCGGAGCAAGGTCAAGAGGGAGCCTCCGGGCCCACCCGGAGCTCCTGTGCAGGCGTCCGAGGGCGGCCCGCCCGAGCCTGCAGGTGGACCGCTAGAGCCCGGCGGCGACGCCGGGCCGAGAGGGATGGCCGCCGCCCGCGCACAGCCGCAAGGCCGCGCGGGCACAGAATCCGGCTTACAGGCCGACTCGTCCGCCCCGCATCCCACCTCCCACGGCCTGAGGCCGCTGGCCGCCCTTGGCGCTGACCTATGCACACGGGCCTCGCCGCTGCTGGCGCATGAACTCGCCGGCGCGGCGGCGACGCCGTACGGCAGCCACGGCTGGTTACGATGAAGCGTGGTCCGATGGAGCGAGGCCCAGGTCGATGAACGCAAGATCCTGGATTACCTGCTGGCCACGGACCATCCGGTTGGCGGAGACAAGGCGGCATTCTTCGCCACGGTTGGATACGGCGAGATGACTGGACTCGGCTGCGCGACGACCTGCTGAGCGCGCCGGCGCGCTGCGAGGTCATCACCAATAGCGAGACACGGTTCGGCCACAAGTTCGTCGTCGACGGTGTGGTGCAATCTCCAAGTGGCCGGATGATCGGTTTGCGGACCGTGTGGATCACTGACGGACCCGACGAGGCGCCCAGGCTCGTCACGGCGTACCCGAGCTGAGGAGGCTGGCTGACGATGTACGCGGAACACGAGGTTGTGGTGCTGCGGCGGAACCTTCCGGACTACGGGCTCACCGCGGGCGACGTCGGCGCGGTCGTGGGCGTCTACGCCGCTGGCGGGTACGAGGTGGAGTTCACCGCGGCCGATGGAACCGCTGTCGCCGTCGTGACTCTCGCCGAGGACGAGATCAGGCCTCGTCGACGCCGCGAGATCTTGCATGTACGAGAGGTCGCGTAGCAACCAGGCGTGAGCACGCGAGGCGTGGTTAACGCAGATGAGGCCGCGTTCGAGGCGGAGATCGTCGCGGCGCTGGTCCAGCGGGGCAACGACGAAGTCGGCTGGCATGAGTTCGATGCCGAGGTGGGGCTGGACTTCGGCCTGACGCTGGCGTTCATCGGCGACACCCAGCTGAAGGCCTGGGACAGGCTCATCGCGCTGCACGGCGGTCAGGACAACGCGCAGAAGGCGTTCCGCCAGCGGCTGGTCAAGGAGCTCCAAGATCATCACAAGGCTCAACGAACGCTTCGGCACCGACTGGACCGAGCGCGACCGCGTCCACCTCGACGCGATCTTCGACAACATCTCCGAGCGGCCGAAGATCCAGAAGTCGGCAGCGGTCAACATGCCGGAGAACTTCCGGCTGATCATCTCGAAGATCTTCGTCGAAGAGCTCGTCAGGCACATGAACCTCGCCGAGGACATGGCGCTCAAGCTGATCGACAGCGACGACGCCCGCGACGACGTGCTGAACGACTACCTGCCGCTGCTGCAGACGAAGGCGAAGGTCGCCTGGCAGGAGCACTGCCCGATCGGCGAACTGCTCGGACCGGACAAGGAAAGCCAGTACCTGGAGTACAAGTCCACCCTCCGCACCTCCACCGACGCGGGCAACGTGGCCTACAAGCCGCTGGAAGGCGCGGTGCTCAAGACCATCGCCGCATTCACCAACAGCCGCTACGGTGGCCGTCGGCAGCACCATGGACGAGGCAAACCAGCTCTACCTGCGTTTGACCTCGCTCATGGGGCAACTGGTCAGCGCCTGACGCAGGTGTAGGCGCCGTACAGGCGCCGGTGGAAGTCGGCGGTCAGGATGTCGAAGCCGGTCGCTGTGAGCATCGGCTCGAGCAACCAGCGAGACGTCCACCGCGATGACCCGCTGGAACGTGCATGCGGCGGCGAGTGTGAACCGTCCCGTCCCGGCGCCAAGATCGACGACCGTCGCGCTCTCAGTCAGCCCGTGCGCGCGCAGCGCGGCGACGTCCGCACCCGGGTCGGGCCCGCCCGGCCGTCCGTAGCCCTGCTTTCGCTGGTATCCCGCGACGAACGCGGGATCGAGGTGCTCCGCTCCGGCGTGCGCCAACTCGTCGAGCTTCGATTGCTGCGTCATCGACCGAATGCTCGCGCGACGGCCGTGAGGCTGCCACCGACTTCGGCTCGCCCCGGCCGATTCGGATCACCGACCGTTGCTGCCGCTGTCGCCCAGGGATACAGTCCACCGGTTTGGGTGTCCGGAAACCCCTGCCTCGGGGAGGAATCGCCGTGCGCGCCATACGGGCTGTCGCTGTAGTTATCGGGTTGGTGGCCGCGTCGGTGCCGGGGGCCCTGCCGGCGGCGGCTGCACCGGCTCCTGCCGGTACGACTCAGGTCGTCGACGTGCACACGCCGACACGGGCCGACAAGGCACGCCTGCAGGGGCTCGGTCTCGACCTTACCGAGCACGGCGACGCCGATTCGGTGGAGGTCGTGCTCTACGGCGACGCCGATGTGCGCCGGCTGCGCGAGGCGGGATTCGCCTACGACGTGCGCATCGCCGACCTGGCGGCCCGTGATGCAGCGAACCGGCGGGCCGACGAGCGCTACGCGGCCGCGACCCTCGTCAGCCCGCTGCCATCGGGGCACGACAGCTACCGCCGGCTGCCCGACTACGAGCGCGAGCTGGGCGAGCTGGCCAGCGCCTACCCGGCGCTGGCGCGGGTCATCACGCTCAACTACCCCTCCTGGGAGGGGCGGCTGGTCCGGGGCCTCGAGATCGCCAAGGACGTCACCGCCCAGGACGGCAAGCCGATCTTCCTGATGATGGGCGCCCACCACGCGCGCGAGTGGCCATCGGCCGAGCACACCATGGAGTTCGCCTACGACCTGCTGCGCAATTACGGCACCGACGCCAGGACGACCCGGCTGGTCGACGCCACGCGAACGATCCTCGTGCCGGTGGCCAACCCCGATGGCTTCAATGTCTCGCGGGAGGCGCGCACCGGGCCGGCCACCCAGGACTTCTCGATCCACGACTTCGAGATGAAGCGCAAGAACTGCCGCGACGCCGTGGGGAAGTGCGACCAGCAAACCCGCCTCTCGGGCGTGGACACCAATCGCAACTACGGCGGCCTGTGGGGCGGCAGCGGCGCCAGCCCGAACCCGCTCAGCGACGTCTACCGCGGACCGGGGCCGTTCTCCGAGCCAGAGGTGCAGAACATCCGCGAGCTGGTCGGCTCCCACCAGGTGGTCACAATGATCACCAACCACACCTACTCCAACCTGATCCTGCGGCCGCCCGGGGTGCTTGACTACGGCTTCCCGTTGGAGGAGCCGCAGCTTGCTGCCCTCGGCGCGCGCATGGCATCGCGCAACGGCTACGCGAACATCCCCGGGTTCGGGCTGTACGACACGACGGGGACCACCGAGGACTGGACGTTCTGGAGCGCCGGAGGCATCGGATACACCTTCGAAATCGGCCCGAGCGAGTTCCATCCGCCGTTCGAGACCGGAGTGGTCGCCGAATACCTCGGCCTGGCGCCCGCAGCGGGGGCGGGCATGGGCGGCAACCGTGCGGCGTACTACGACATGCTCGAGGCGACCGCGGACACCACGCTGCACTCCGTCCTGATCGGCTCGGCGCCGGCCGGCGCGAGCTTGAGCCTCCGCAAGACGTTCCAGACCCTCACCTCGCCGGTCTGCCAGAACAGCTTCTGCACGGTGGTCGGGCCGCCGCTGGTGTTCCCGGACACGCTGACCAGCGAGATGGTGACGTCCGGCCGCACCTTCGCCTGGCACGTCAATCCGTCGACCCGGCCGGCGACGGCCGGCCGCTACGGGCGCGAGGCGGTCGCTCCGGTGCAGTCGAACGTCGCGATGTTCAACGACCCGGCCGTGGTGCCGGAGGAGAACGTCTACTACCCCAGCCCCGCGCCACGGCTCACCGTCCCGTACGAGACCTTCCAGTTCACCGTCAACGGGCCACCAGCCGCCGACAACGGCCGCTTCACCGTGCACATCGACTGGACCGACCCCGCAAACGACTGGGACGTGTACGTCCTGGACAGCACGGGCGCGATCGTGACCCAGTCGGCGGCATTCGGCGACGCGACCGAGGACGCCTCCCTTGTCGACCCGCCGGCCGGCACGTACACCGCGGTGATCGTGAACTACGACCAGGTCAGCCGCCAGTTCGACGACTGGCGCGGCGAGGTGCGTTTCGCGTCGCCAACGCCAACCACGATCGGACCGAAGGAGGCCTGGACCTTCGAATGCCGGACGGGCGACACCGTGACCTCTCGCGAGGTCATCGTCGACCGCGGGCAGACCCTCGACCTCGGCAACGCCTGCAAGCCGGCCAAGTAGCAGGCGTCGAGCGGGAGGGGCTGCTCGCGCCCGTCGGTATCAGTGGCTGCCGACTATCTCGGTGTAGAGGTGGGCGGTCTGGGTGGCGATGGCTGACCAGTCGAAGTGGGCGATGGCTCGTTCGCGGCCGGCGCGGCCCATGGCGGCGGCGCGGTCCGGATCGCGGGCCAGCTCGTTGAGGGCGGCGGCCAGCGAGTAGGGGTCATCCGGCGGGACGAGGAGGCCGGTCTCGCCGTCGGCGACGACCTCGGGGATGCCGCCGATCTTGGAGGCGACCACGGCGGTGCCGCAGGCCATGGCCTCGAGGTTGACGATGCCGAGCGGTTCGTAGAGGGAGGGGCAGACGAAGGCGGTGGCGTGGCTGAGCAGCTGGATGACCTCGTGCCGTTCGAGCATGCCCTGCAGCCAGATCACGCCCTGCCGCTTTTCGCGCAGGTCGTCGACCATCCGCTTGACCTCGGCGCCCAGCTCTGCGGTGTCGGGTTGGCCGGCGCACAGCACGAGCTGGGCGTCGGGATCGAGGTCGGCGGCGGCGCGCAGCAGGATTGGCACGCCCTTCTGGCGGGTGATCCGGCCGACGAAGACCACGGATGGCCGGTCCGGGTCCACGTCGTACCTCTCGAGCACGTCGGTGCCCGGGTCGGGCCGGTACTCCTCGGCGTCGATGCCGTTGTGGATGACCCGGACCCGGCCGGGGTCGACGTTCGGGTAGGCGTCGAGCAGGTCGAACCGCATGCCCTCGGAGACGGCGACGACGGCGGCGGCCGACTCGACGGCATCGCGCTCGCTCCAGGACGACAGGCGATAGCCGCCACCGAGCTGCTCGGCCTTCCACGGCCGCAGCGGCTCCAGCGAGTGCATCGTGACCACGTGCGGCACCCGGTAGAGCAGCGACGCGAGGTGGCCGGCCATGTTGGCGTACCAGGTGTGGGAGTGCACGAGGTCGGCGTCGCCGAGCGCGGCGGCCATGGACAGGCCGGTGGATATCGTCTGCAGCGCCGGGTTCGCGTCGCGCAGCAGTTCCCACGGCCGGTGCGCGACCGCGGTCGGCCGGTCCTCGCCCTGGCAGTGCACGGTGAGATCGACGTGCCCCGAGAGCTCGCGGGCCAGGTACTCGACGTGCACCCCCGCGCCGCCGTACACCTCGGGCGGGTACTCGCGGGTGAGCAGCGCAACCCGAAGCCGCGGCCCGGTTGGCACCGTCATTTCAGCACCTCCTGCCCCTTGCCGACCACGGTGATCCCGCCGTCGGAGACCACGAGGCCGCGCGCGCGGTCCTCGTCCTTGTCCACTCCGAGCTCGACGCCCTCGCCGATGACCACGTTCTTGTCGAGAATGGCGTCGCGCACGACCGCGTGCCGGCCGACGTGGGTGCCGTCCATGATCACCGACCGGTCCACTGTGGCCCAGCTGTGCACGAACACGCCGGGGCTGAGCACCGAGTCGCGCACCGAGGCGCCGGAGACGATCACCCCGTTGGAGATGACGCTGTTCACCGCGCGGCCGACCCGGTCGCCGTCGTCGTGCACGAACTTGGCCGGCGGGTGCGACGGGATGTGGGTCAGGATCGGCCACTCGTCGTTGTACAGGTTGAACGCCGGGACCGCGTCGCACAGGTCCATGTGTGCGTCGAAGTAGGAATCCAGGGTTCCGACGTCGCGCCAGTAGCGCTCGGCCTCCGGGTCCTCGCCCGGCACCTCGTTGCGCTGGAAGTCGTACACCTGGGCGGCGCTCTGCCCGACCAGCATCGGCACGATGTTGCCGCCCATGTCGTGCATGGACGTCTCGTCGGCGGCGTCGGTGCGCAGCGCGTCGCGCAGCGCCTCCGTGGTGAACACGTAGTTGCCCATCGAGGCGAACGTCTCGTCCGGACGTCCCGGAAGCCCTGGCGGGTCGGCCGGCTTCTCCAGGAACGCCTCGATCCGCTGCCCGTCGGCGGCGGTCTGGATCACCCCGAACGCGGACGCCTCGGCGCGCGGAACCGGGATGCCGGCGACGGTCACCCCGGCCCCGCCGTCGAGGAGCTGCTGCCACATCTGCTGCGGGTCCATCCGGTACACATGGTCGGCGCCGAAGACAACCACCAGATCCGGCCGCTCGTCGGTGATCAGGTTCCAGGACTGGAAGATCGCGTCCGCCGAGCCGGTGTACCAGCGTGGCCCGAGCCGCTGCTGAGCCGGCACCGGGGTCACGTAGTGGCCGAGCAGGCTGGACAGCCGCCAGGTGGTGGTGATGTGGCGGTCCAGACTGTGGCTCTTGTACTGGGTGAGCACCGCTATCCGCCGGATGCCGGCGTTGACCAGGTTGGACAGCGCGAAGTCGATGAGCCGGTACAGCCCGCCGAACGGCACCGCCGGTTTGGCCCGGTCCTCGGTCAGCGGCATGAGCCGCTTGCCGGCGCCGCCGGCCAGCACGATGCCAAGGATCTTCGGTTCGGTCATCTCATACCTCCCGGTCCGGCAGTCCCCGGTCATTCACCCGCAACGGTTTTGAGCACATCGTCGATGATCTGTTGGGCCTCGGCCTGGATCCGGGCCAGGTGTTCCGGCCCCTGGAAGGACTCGGCGTAGAGCTTGTAGACGTCCTCGGTGCCGGACGGGCGGGCGGCGAACCAGCCGGAGGCGGTGGCCACCTTGAGCCCGCCGAGCGGGGCCCCGTTGCCGGGGGCCGCGGTGAGCCGCTCGGTGATCGGCTCGCCGGCCAGTTCGTTCGCGGTCACCTGCTCGGGCGCCAGCCGCCCGAGTGCCGCCTTCTGCGCGCGGGTGGCCGGTGCGTCGATCCTGGCGTAGCTGGACTCACCGAGCCGCGCGGTGATCTCGCGGTATCGCTCGCTCGGCGATTGGCCGGTGACCGCGGTGATCTCGGAGGCCAGCAGCGCGAGGATCACGCCGTCCTTGTCGGTGGTCCACACCCGGCCGTCGCGGCGCAGGAAAGACGCACCGGCACTCTCCTCGCCACCGAATGCGATGCTGCCGTCGACCAGGCCGGGCACGAACCACTTGAACCCGACGGGCACCTCCATCAGCGACCGCCCGATGTCCGCGGCCACCCGGTCGATCACCGACGAACTGACCATGGTCTTGCCGACGGCCGCGCTCGCCGGCCAGCCGTCGCGATGCCGGTACAGGTGGTCGATGGCGACGGCGAGGTAGTGGTTGGGGTTGAGCAGGCCGGCGTCGGGAGTGACGATGCCGTGCCGATCGGCGTCTGGGTCGTTGCCGGTGGCCACCGCGAACTCGGTGCGGCGGCCGATCAGCGAGGCCATCGCGTACGGCGAGGAGCAGTCCATCCGGATCCGGCCGTCCCAGTCCAGGGTCATGAACCCGAAGGTGGGGTCGACCCGCGGGTTGACCACCGTGAGGTCGAGGCCGAGCCGCTCGGCGATCTCCGCCCAGTACGCCACGCTGGCCCCGCCAAGCGGATCGGCGCCGATGCGCACACCGGCGGCCCGGATCGCCTCGACGTCGACCACGGCGGGCAGGGCGCTGACATAGGCGTCGACGAAGTCGAACCGGCCGGCGATGGCGCGGGCCCGCGCGTACGGCACCCGCCGGACGCCCTTCAGACCGGCGGCGAGCAGCTCGTTGGCCCGGTCCTGGATGCCGCGGGTGATCTCGGTGCCGGCCGGGCCGCCGTCCGGCGGGTTGTACTTGAAGCCGCCGTCCTCCGGCGGATTGTGCGACGGCGTGACCACGATGCCGTCGGCCAGACCGGACCGCCGGCCGTCGTTGTAGGTGAGGATGGCCAGGGACACGGCGGGCGTCGGGGTGTACCCGTCGCGGGCATCCACCAGGACGGCGACGTCGTTGGCCGCCAACACCTCCAGCGCGGTGACCGTGGCCGGTTCGGACAGCGCGTGGGTGTCCCGGCCGAGGTAGAGCGGCCCATCGACGCCGGCGGCGGACCGGTGCTCGCACACGGCCTGCGCGGCGGCGGCGATGTGGTCGTCGTTGAACGCCAGCCGCAACGCCGACCCTCGATGGCCGGAGGTGCCGAAGGCCACCCGCTGCTCGGGTATCGATGGGTCGGGATGTTCGGCGTAGTAGGCGGTGATCAGCCTGGGGACGTCGACGAGGTCGGCGGGCTCGGCCGGCTGGCCGGCGCGGGGATGGGTGGCCATGGGCACCTCCGGACGGGCACGGTGGGGGTCGGGCGTCAGGCGTGGTGCAGCACCTGCTCGCGCTCACGGTGTGTGGGCGGGTCGGCGCCGCGTCGGGTACAGGTGAGTGCCGCGGTGAGTATTGCCTCGTCGAGCACCGGGGCGAGGTCGGCCACGCTGAGCGTGCGCAGCACGGCACGGCGGTCGGCGCCGAGCAGATCCCGGGTGCGCAGCCCGGCGAGCAGGCCGGCGGTGAAGGCGTCCCCGGCGCCCACGGTGTCCACCACGTCGACCCGCCGGCCGGGCCGGTGGATCACGGCGCCGGGCTGGGCTGCGGTGGCCGCGAGGGCACCGTCCGGGCCGAGGGTGACCGCGACGAGGGCCGGACCGCGGGCCAGCCAGTCGGCGATCACGGCCTCCGCGGTGCGGCCCGGCGTCAGCCAGGCGAGGTCCTCGGCGCTGACCTTGACGACGTCGGAGACCGCCAGTACGTCATGTACCTGGCGCAGCACCGCGGCGGGCTCGCCCATCAGCAGTGGCCGGCAGTTCGGGTCGTAGGACACCGTCGCCCTGGACCGGGCGCGCGTCATCAGCCGCAGCAGCGCCGCCGCGCCCGGCTGGCTGGTCAGCGCGAGCGAGCCGGAGTGCACGGCCAGCACCGGCCCGTCCGGCCCCTGGTCGAGCGCGGTGGCCAGCTCGGCGTCATTCCACTGCCAGTCCGCGGTGCCGTCCACCCGGAAGTCGTAGCTGGCCGTGCCGTCGCGGCCGAGCGCCACGATGGCCAGCGAGGTGGGCTCGGTGGCCCGCACCGCATGGTCGAGGTCGACTCCGTTGGCCTCCAGGTGGGCGCGGATCCGGACCCCGAGCGGGTCGTAGGACAGCCGCGCCAGCATCCGCGCCGGCACCTCGAGGCGGGCCAGCCCGACCGCGACATTGGCCGGGCTGCCGCCGGGCACGGCCTCGAACCGGCCGTCCTCGGTCGGTACCAGGTCCACCAGTGCCTCTCCTGCGACGGCGATGACACCGCCGCCGGGGACGACACCCCGCTGATCGGCCACTGGGTCAGCCACGGTGGCTGATCGCCCCGTGCTGCTGTGCCCCGAGCCGTCCGGGAACCGTAATTGGTTCGTGCTTTGAACGGGGTTCATCGGTCGGCGGCTCAACGTCACAGTGCTCGTCGGTCTGCCCCTGCGCAGTCAAGCGTCACCTCCAGCGCCGCCCGGTCCCCGCACAGAATGGCAGATCACGGGGTTAGCCGGTGGGCTGGTTCCATTGAGCGGCTGGGCCGATTGTCCGGTCGTGCATGTCTGCATCCAGCCCGATCGGGCGTCCGGGAAGGGTCGGTTGCCCCACGGGCGCCAGATCCGGCCGACCGACCTCCGACTGACGGTGCCGTACACCATGTGCTGCGGCGCTACGGCTGCTCGTTCGACCAGCTCGGGCACATGCCGCAGCACTTCGAGCCGCAGGAGCAGCCGCACCTGGAGCCGCGGTTCCTCGAGCCGGTCAGCAACCCCGACTGGAACAGCACGGTCAGCTCACTTTCGGCTTCCGGCCGCCGCGCTGATCGCCCGCTGATCGCCCGCTGATGGCTCGTTGATCGTTACGGAGCGGTATCGCCCCCTCGGTTCACATCCTCTACACGCAGCGTG
Organism: Pseudonocardiaceae bacterium; assembly: GCA_036505275.1. Classification (GTDB taxonomy): domain Bacteria; phylum Actinomycetota; class Actinomycetes; order Mycobacteriales; family Pseudonocardiaceae; genus DASXTS01. The sequence goes on along the minus strand of DASXTS010000328.1, from coordinate 35 downwards.
ATGAAGATGGTCACGTTCGGGCCAGCACGGTGTGG
>DASXTS010000327.1:0-4810 GCA_036505275.1 Pseudonocardiaceae bacterium | reverse complement strand
GTGGTTGCTTCCGCCGCGTGAACGCGACAGGAGTCCGGTTGCCGCGGTGCGAAACCTGACTGACGTCGCGTTCATGCTCGCCGATCGGCTGCCCGTTCGGCTGGCCCGTTCGGCTGGCCCGATCGGCTGGCCCGATCGGCTGGCTCGTTCGGCTGCACGTTCGGCACGCATGGCAGAGCCCACCGGCGACCGGGACGGGGGTCCGGGCCGCCGGTGGGCTCCGAATGGGGTGCGGGGCTCGAGGTCCAGTCGAGCACCGCCGACCGCGGCGAGGTGACGGCACGCGTTGGTCGTCTGGTCGGACGTGCCAGCAGCCGCCCCGGTTCCACCTGGGCCGGAGCGCATAGGCTGGCTGAACGTGAGCATCGAGCAGGCCGTCTACCGGCAGCTGGACCTGCTCGGCGTGCCGTACCGGGTGATCGAGATCGACCCGGACTACGCCGACACGGCGGCGTTCTGCGAGCGCTACGGCTACTCGCCGGAGATCTCAGTCAACTGCATCCTGGTCGCCAGCAGGACCGGTGCGAAGAAGTACGCCGCGTGTCTGGTGCAGGCCACCAGGCGACTGGACGTCAACCACACGGTCCGCGGGATGATCGGCGCCCGCAAGGTGTCGTTCGCGCCGGCCGAGGAGACCGTCGCGGTTACCGGCATGACGCCGGGCGGGGTCACCCCGTTCGCGCTGCGGCCGGAACTGCCGGTGTACGTGGATGCGCCGGTGATGGACCTCGACGAGATCATCTTGGGCGGCGGGGGCCGGTCGACGAAGATCCTGATCTCGCCCGCCGTGCTGACCAAGCTGCCGGCCGTCACCGTGGTGGACGGCCTTGCCGGCTGAGTCGGGACGGCTGAGGTCTTGACGGATGGCCGGGGGTTCAGTCCGTGACGGTGACGCCCATCGAACGGGCCGAGCCGGCGACCGCCTGCATTGCGGCCGCCACGTCGGTGGTGTTCATGTCGGGCAGCTTGCGCTCGGCGATGGCCCGCACCTGGTCGCGGGTGATCCGGCCGCCGGACTCGTGGCCGGGCCGCTGCGCGCCCTTGGCGATGCCCATGGCCTGGCGGATCAGGAAGCTGGTCGGCGGGGTCTTGTAGCGCAGCTCGTAGGTGCGGTCCTCGAAGACGGTCACCACCACGGGCACCACCTCGCCGCGCTGCGCCGAGGTCTTGTCGTCGTACTCGAGCTTGAGCTGCCGGGTATTGACGCCGGTCGGGCCCAACATCTTGCCCAGCTCGACCATCGACGCGTTGGCCGCCTCCAGCTCCAACGTCACCTGGAGCGTCTTGCGCTTCTGCTTGGGGGGCACGTGCCTGTACCTCTCGTTCTTCATGGAGCCGGCCCGCACAGACCGGTGCGGCAGCACAGCGAGGGTAGCATCCGGCCGCCCGCCGGCCTCAATCGCCCGTACCGTGAGGGCCGTGCCCGACTTGAGCCCTGAAGAGTTCCGCCGCGTCGGTCATCAGGTGGTCGACTGGGTGGCGCGGTACCGCGAGACCGTCGAGCAGCTGCCGGTGAGCCCGGGTGTGGCGCCCGGCTGGGTGCGTTCGCGGCTGCCGGACAAGCTGCCCGAGCACGGCGAGCCATTCGACGCGCTGCTGCGCGACGTGGCGGACGTCGTGCTGCCCGGCCTGCTGCACTGGCAGCACCCGTCCTTCTTCGGCTACTTCCCGGCCAACGCCTCGCTCGCATCGGTGCTCGGCGACCTGCTCTCCAGCGGCCTCGGCATCCAGGGCATGCTCTGGTCCACCGGGCCGGCCGCCACCGAGCTGGAGCAGCACCTGGCCGACCTGCTGGTGCCCGCGCTCGGCCTGCCGCCGTCGTTCGGCCGGGCCGGCGGTGGCGGCGGCATGATCACCGAGGCGTCCTCGTCGGCCAACCTGGTCGCGCTGCTCGCCGCACTGCATCAGGCGTCGGACGGTGAGTGGCAGTCGCTCGGCGTGGACCGGCGCGAGGTGGTGTATGTCTCCGTGCACACCCACTCGTCGATGGAGAAGGCGGCCAGGATCGCCGGCCTCGGCGGCGCGGCGGTGCGCGTCGTGGACAGCGACCCGTTGACGGCGGCCATGCTGCCGCCCGCGCTGTCGGCGGCCGTGTCGGCGGACCTGACGGCGGGGCGGCGACCCGTCATGGTGTGCGCCACCGTGGGCACCACCTCCACCGGTGCGGTGGACCCCGTGCGGGCGATCGGCGAGGTGTGCGAGCGGCACGGCGTCTGGCTGCACGTGGACGCCGCCTGGGCCGGCGTGGCCACGGTGTGCCCCGAGCTGCGCACCATGATCGACGGGCTGGAGCTGGCCGACTCCTACTGCACCGACGCGCACAAGTGGCTGCTCACGGCGTTCGACTGCACCCTGCTGTGGACCCGGCGGCCATTGGTGCTGACCTCGGCGCTGGCGGTGGTTCACGAGTACCTGCGGAATGCGGCGTCCGAGTCCGGTGAGGTGGTCGACTACCGGGACTGGCAGATCCCGCTCGGCCGCCGCTTCCGTGCGCTGAAGCTCTGGTCGGTGCTGCGTTGGTACGGGTTGGACGGGCTGCGCGAACACATCCGGCACCACGTGGCGCTCGCGGCCGAGTTCGCTTCCTGGGTGTCCTCGTCGTCGACGTTCGAGCTCGGCGCCCCGCCCTCGCTGGGGCTGGTGTGCCTGCGGGTACGCGGCGACGGCGACGACGCGACCCGCGTCGCGCTGGAACGGGTGAACGCCACCGGGCGGGCGCTCCTCACCCACACCGTGATCAATGGCCGGTACCTCATCCGGGTCGCCATCGGCGGCCTCTACACCGAGCGGCGGCACGTCGCCGCGCTGTGGCGGGAGCTGCAGGCAACGCACGGCTGACCTGTGTTCGCCGCCGGCCGCAGACTCCAAGGCGATTCACACCGTTCGCTCAGTATTCCTTCAGCTTCGTTCAACACGATCCGGTCGTGCGGCCGCTCCGCAAGAAGATCATCATCCCGCTCGGGGTGGCGCTGGCGGTCGCCGCCGGTACCGGCACGTGGGCGCTGACCCGGCCGCCGGCCACATCCGACCCGGTGACCTACCGGTCGGCGACCGCCTCGACAGGCACCATCAGGCTGGCTGTGTCGGCGACCGGCACCATCGAACCCAGGACCGTCGACGACTTGAACTTCACCTCGGGCGGCCGGGTGACGGCCGTCAACGTGGCTGTCGGCCAGCCGGTGACGGCCGGCCAGGCGCTGGCCACGATCAGCTCGGCGACGCTGCAGAGCGCCGTCGCTTCGGCGCAAGCGAACCTTGCGTCGGCCAACGCGAGGCTGGCCGCCGATCAGTCCGCCGGGGCGTCCGATGCCCAGCTGGACGCCGACAATGCCAACATCACGGTCGCCCAAGCGCAGCTCGCCGACGCGCAGGCCGCGCTGGCCGGCGCGACGATCACCTCGCCGATCGACGGCACGGTGACCGCGGTCAACGTGACCGTCGGCCAACAGCTCGGCAGCTCGGGTGGGCCACCGGCAGCGACCGGCTCGTCGTCGGCGCAGAACCGCTCCAGCGACACCGGAAGCGGCGCGGGTTCGAGCAGCACCTCGTCGGGCTCGGCGGCCGCCATCCAGGTCATCAGCACCGGTTCCTACGTGGTCAACGCGAGCGTGGACTCCACCGACATCGCGCTGGTCAAGGAGGGCAACCAGGTCGTGATCACGCCGGCCGGCGCGACCGCCAACGTGGTCGGCGTGGTGTCGTCGGTGGGCATCGTGGCCACCACCACGTCCGGCGTCGCATCCTTCCCGGTGGTGGCCGAGGTGACCGGCAGCCCAGCTGGGCTGTTCGCCGGCGCCACGGCCAGTCTGCAGATCGTGTACAAACAGCTCACCGATGTGCTCGTGGTGCCGGCGCTCGCGGTCAACCGGTCCGGCGGCACGCCGTACGTGCTGGTGCCGGACGGCGAGTCGAGGGCCCGTCGCGACGTGGTCATCGGGCTGAGCTCCGGCGGCCAGACCCAGATCGTCAGCGGGCTGGCGGAGGGCGACGTCGTCTTGATCGCCGTGCCCAGCGGCAACGGCGGCGATACCGGTGGCACGGGAGGCGCCGGTGGCCGGGGGACCGGCGGCAACCGGGACGGCGTCGTCCCCGGTGGCGGCAAGGGCGTCATCCCCAGCGGTGGCCCGGCCCCGGTCGACCCGGGCAGCGGTGGCAAGGTCGGGGTGCCCGGCGGCTCCGGTGGCGGCGGCTGATGCCTCCGGTCATCGAGCTCGACCGGGTGAGCAAGACCTACCGCAGCGGCTCGCTCCAGGTGCCGGCGTTGCGCGAGGTGAGCCTGCGGATCGACGCCGGAGACTACATCGCGATCATGGGGCCTTCCGGCTCCGGGAAGTCGACGCTCATGCACATCCTCGGCTGCCTCGACGTGCCGTCCGAGGGCAGCTACCTGCTGGCCGGGCAGGATGTCGGCGACCTGGACGAGGACGAGCTGGCCGAGATCCGCAACCGCCGGGTCGGCTTTGTGTTCCAGCAGTTCAACCTGCTGGCCTCGCTCACAGCGCTGCGCAACGTGGAGATGCCGCTGGCCTACGCCGGCGTCGGCCGGGCCGAGCGTCGGCGGCGGGCAGCCGAGGCGCTGCATCGTGTCGGGCTGGGCGAGCGCGGCGAGCATCGGCCCGGGGAGCTCTCCGGCGGGGAGCAACAGCGGGTGGCCCTGGCCCGGGCCCTGGTCGGCGGCCCCGATCTGCTGCTCGCCGACGAGCCGACCGGCAACCTCGACTCGACGTCCAGCGCCGAGGTGATGGCGCTGCTTGCCGAGCTGCACACGGCCGGCCGGACCATCGTGCTGATCACCCACGACGAGCACATC
>DASXTS010000326.1:0-3395 GCA_036505275.1 Pseudonocardiaceae bacterium | reverse complement strand
GCAGGTTCGTGCTGGACGACGCCGGCGTCCGGCTCGTCGTCACCGAGACCGCGTGCCGGGCCGGGCTGGACGCCGGGCTGGACGCCGGGCTGGACGCCAGCCTGGACGGCGGCTTGGACGGCCCAGATGCCGTGCTCGTGGACCTCGACGCGGACGCCGCGGAGATGGCGGCCCAGCCGCCGACCGACCCCGCGGTCCGGATCGGGCAGGACGCCACCGCGTACGTGCTCTACACCTCAGGCTCGACCGGCCGGCCCAAGGGCGTCGCGGTGCCGCACCACGCGCTGGTCAACTTCCTCGCCTCCATGGCCCGCACGCCGGGCATCGGCGCCTGCGACGTGGTCGCCGCGGTCACCACGCTCACGTTCGACATCGCCGGTCTCGAGCTGTGGCTGCCGCTGCTGGCCGGGGCACGGGTGGCGGTGGCCGACCGGGCGACGGCCGCCGACGGGCTGGCGCTTGGCCGGTGGCTGCGCGAGCGGGGCGTGACCCTGCTGCAGGCCACCCCGGCCACCTGGCGGATGCTGCTGGCCGCCGGCTGGACCGGCGAGCTTGGGCTCACCGCGCTGTGCGGCGGCGAGGCGTTGACCCGCGACCTGGCCCGCGACCTGCGCGACCGGGTTGGCCGGCTGTTCAACGTCTACGGGCCGACCGAGACCACCATCTGGTCCACCATCCTGCCGGTCGGCCCGGCCGAGACGGCCGGCGACGGCATGGTCCCGCTTGGCCAGCCCATTGCCAACACCCGGGTGTACGTGCTCGACGCCGGCGGCTCGCCGGTGCCGCCGAACGTGATCGGCGAGCTGTGCATTGCCGGCGACGGTCTGGCCGACGGCTACCTCGGCCGGCCGGAGCTGACCGTCGAGCGGTTCGTGAGCGACCCGTTCGACCGGCACGGCAGCCGGATGTACCGTACCGGCAACCTGGCCCGCCGGCGCCGGGACGGCACGCTGGAGTACTGCGGGCGCACCGACCACCAGGTCAAGCTGCGCGGCTTCCGCATCGAGCTCGGCGAGATCGAGGCCGTGCTCGCGGCCCAGCCGGGCGTGGCCGCGGCCGCGGTGGCGCTGCGCGACGGCTCGGCCGGTGCGCGGCTGGTCGGTTACGTGGTTGCCGCCGCCGGTGCCGGGCTTGACGCCGGTGCGCTGGCTCGGGGGCTGCGCGGCCAGCTGCCCGAGTACATGGTGCCGTCCGCGTTCGTGGCGATGGCCGCGCTGCCGCTCACCCCGAACGGCAAGGTCGACCGCGCCGCCCTACCGTCCCCAGAGGCGGCCGGGACGTCCGGGTTCGAGGCGCCGGACGGCGATTTCGAGGAGATCCTCGCCGAGGTGTGGCTCGACGTGCTGGACGTGCCACGGGTGGGTCGGCGCGACGACTTCTTCGCGCTCGGCGGCCATTCGCTGCAGGCCACCCGCATGCTCGCCAGGGTCCGCGACCAGTTCGAGATCGAACTGCCGGTGCGGGCCGTCTTCGAGGAACCGACGCTCGCCGGGCTCGCGGCCCGGATCGAACAGACCCTGCTCGCCGAGCTCGAGCTGGTCGGGGAGAACTGAGGAAGATGACCGTCCAACCACAGGCGCCGGACCGGCGCCAGGAACTGCTGCGCGCACGGCTGGCCAAGGCACGTGCCCGGCGGCCAGAAGGCGGCTTGTCGACGGCGCCGTCCAGCAGGACCATCCCGCGGCGGCCGGACCAGGCTCCGGTCACGCTGTCCTATCCGCAGCGCCGGCTGTGGTTCCTCGCCCAGTACGAGCCGGACAGCCCCGCGAACAACATCCCGCTCGCCGCCCGGCTGTCCGGCGAGCTGGACCGGGACGCGCTGGTCGGCGCTCTCGAGCAGGTGGTGGCCAGGCACGAGGTGCTGCGCACCAGCTACCCCACGCTGGACGGCGAGCCGGCTCCGGTGGTCGAACCGGCCGGCGCCTTCCAGGTCGACACGGTGGAACTCGAGCCGGCCGAGGTGGACGGCTGGCTCGACGCGCACGCCCGCCGGCCGTTCGACCTGGCGTGCGAGCTGCCGGTGCGGGCCGTGCTGCTGCGCACCGGGGAGCGCGAGCACGTGCTGTCGGTCGTGCTGCACCACATCGCGGCGGACGGCTGGTCGATCGGGGTGCTGGCCGACGAGCTGGCCGCCGGGTACGCCGCGCTGCGGGCCGGCGGACAGCCGCGGCTGCCCGAGCTGCCCGAACTGTCCGAGCTGCCAGTGCAGTACGCCGACATCGCGCACTGGCAGGCCGGGACCGCGCTGCAGGGCCAGCTCGCCTGGTGGACCGACGCGCTGCGCGGCGCGCCAGCCACCGTCACCGTGCCGACCGACCGGCCGCGGCCGGCGGTGGCGAGCACCCGCGGCCGGCGCATCACCGTTGGCTGCGGGCCGGACCGCTCGGCCCGCATCCGCGGCCTGGCCGCCGAGGTCGGCGCCACCCCGTTCGTGGTGCTGCTCGCCGCACTGCAGACCGTGCTGCACCGCTACACCGGCAGCGACGACGTGGTGGTCGGCAGCCCGATCGCCGGCCGCACGCACAGCGAGATGGAGCCGCTGATCGGCTGCTTCGTGAACACCCTCGCGCTGCGCACCGACCTGTCCGGCGAGCCGACCGTTCGGGAGCTGCTGGCCAGGGTGCGGGAGACCACGTTCTGCGCGTTCGGGCACCAGGACCTGCCGTTCGAGCGGCTGGTCGACGCGCTGCACCCGGAGCGCGACCTGAGCCACACCCCGCTGTTCCAGGTGATGCTCAACGTGCACAACCAGCCGCAGCCCGCGCTGCAGCTGCCCGGGCTGGTCGCCGAATGGACCGACACCGCCACCGAGACCGCCAAGTTCGACGTGTCGATCGCCGTGGTCGACCGCCCCGGCGAGCAGCTGGACGTCGACCTGGTGTGGCGCACGGACCTGTACGACGAGGCCACGATCCGGCGGCTGTACGGGCACCTGGTCACCGTGCTGGACGGCATGGCCGCCGACCCGGACGCACCACTGTCCTCGCTGCCGCTGCTGACCGCGGGCGAGGTGGCCGAGCTGGCGGCCTGGAACGCGACGGCACAGGCGTACCCGGTGGACGGCGGCACGCTGCACGGGATGATCGAGCGGCAGGCCGCGCTCACCCCGGACGCCGTGGCGGTGGTCGGTGCCGACGCCACGTTGAGCTATGCCGAGCTGGACGGCCGGGCCAACCGGGTGGCGCACGAGCTGGTGCGCCTCGGGGTGGCACCCGGCCGGCCCGTTGGCCTGTTCGCCGACCGGGGCGCCGGCCTGATCGTCGGCATGCTCGGCATTCTCAAGGCCGGCGGCGCCTACCTGCCGCTGGACCCGGTGTACCCGGACCACCGGGTGCGCGAGCTGCTCGCCGCGGCCGGCGCCGCGGCCGTGGTCACCTCGGGCGCCCTGGCCGCGC
>DASXTS010000325.1:0-8057 GCA_036505275.1 Pseudonocardiaceae bacterium | reverse complement strand
GGCCAGCTCGATGGCCCGCAACGCGACCGGGGCGATCTGCGAGGTGGCCCAGCGGAACACCGCCTGGCCCTCCTGGTAGATGAACCCCCGCTCGGTGGTGCCGATCACCTCGACCAGGTCGCCGGCGCTGCCCCAGGCCACCGGGCCGATGGCGGGCTGCTCTGACGGACCCACGACCACCGCGCCGGCGCCGTCGGCGAAGATCACGCAAGTGGACCGGTCGTCCCAGTCCACCCTGTCGGAGAGCTTCTCGGCACCGATCACCAGTACATGGCGTGCCGAGCCGCCGCGCACGTGGTCGGAGGCGGTGGCCAGGCCATAGCAGAACCCGGCGCAGGCCGCGTTCAGGTCGTACGCACCGGGCGCGGTTATCCCGATCCGCTCGGCGACCTGCGCGGCAGCGTGCGGGATGGAGATCGGCATGGTGCAGGTTGCGATGAGCACGGTGTCGATGTCCGACGGCGCCAGCCCGGCGTCCGCGATGGCCTTGCCGCCGGCCTCGGTGGCCAGGTCGAGCAGGGACTGCTCCGGGCCGGCGATGCGCCGGTTCGCGATGCCGACGCGCTTGCGGATCCACTCGTCGTTGGTGTCCACACGCTGGGACAGCTCGTGGTTGCTCACCACGCGCTCCGGCTGTGCGCTGCCCAGCCCGTGGATGCTGGCGCCGGGCGAGCCGGGGAGCAGGCGCAGCGCGGCGCTCATGCCCGGCTCCCGGCCAGGTCGTTGATCAGCTCGGCCACCGTGTCCAGGTGGTCCGGTGTCTTCACGGCCAGCGTGGTGATTCCCTTCAGCTCGCGTTTGGCCAGCCCGGTGAGCGGGCCGGCAGGTGGCAGTTCGATGGTCGCGGTAACACCGCGAGCCTGCATGGTGGCCATGCAGGCGTCCCAGCGCACCGGCGAGGTGACCTGGGCGACAAGGCGGCGCAGCAGCTCGCCGCCGCTGGTCACCTCGGCGCCGTCCGCGTTGGACAGCAGCGGCCGGTGTGGGTCGTGGGCGCGCATCGCGGCGGCCCGCTCCGCCAGCGCGTCCCGCGCCGATGCCATGAAACGGGTGTGGAACGCGCCGGACACCTTCAGCGGCATCACCCGCGCGCCGTCCGGCCGCCTGGCGGCCAGCTCCTCCAAGGCCGCCAGCGGGCCAGCGGCGACAATCTGACCAGCGCCGTTGACGTTGGCCGGCTCGAGGCCGAGCTCGGCGAGCCTGGCCAGCACCTGCTCCTCGTCACCGCCGAGCACGGCGGACATGCCGGTCGGCTCCAGCGCGCAGGCGGCGGCCATCGCAGCGCCGCGCAGCGCGGCCAACTCGACCGCGTCGTCCGCGTTGAGCACGCCGGCGATGGCGGCGGCGGCCAGCTCACCGACCGAGTGCCCCGCGACGATCGTGTCCGGCGGCAGGTCGATGCGGCGGGTCAGCTCCTCGTGGGCCAGCAGGGACAGCGCGACGATCAAAGGCTGGGTGATGGCGGTGTCCTTGATCTCGTCGGCGTCCGCCGTGGTGCCGAGCCGGCGCAGGTCCAGCTTGGCGGCCGCTGACCACGCGTCGATCCGCTCGCCGGCGCTGTCCAGCTCCAGCCATGGCGAGAGCATGCCGGGGGACTGGGCACCCTGGCCTGGAGCGAGCAGCGCGATCACAACCTCTAGGTAACACGTTCGCCGGGCCGATCGGCGATGCCGGCAGGCCCAAAGCACCTCGGGCGGCTTTTGTCAGGTTCCTACAACCGCCGGTTACATCAGGCCGATCATCGGCCGACAGGCGGCTGACAGAAATTCTGGCGCCGGCCTACAGCAGACCGCGGGACTTTGCCAGCCGGCCGACGGCCAGCGCGACCCGCAGCACCAGCGCGTCGCGCGGGTCCGAGGGGGTGCGGCCGGTCAGCTCGGTGATTCTCCGCAGCCGGTAACGCACGGTATTCGGGTGCACGAAGAGTTGGCGCGCGGACGCCTCGAGCACGCCACCGGCGTCCAGGTAGGCATCCAGGGTCTCGATCAGCAGCCCGCCGTGCGTCGTGAGCGGACGGACCACGTCGTCGATGAGCTGCCTTTCCGCCTCCGGGTCGCCGGCCAGGGCGCGCTCCGGCAGCAGGTCGGCCGCCAGTACCGGCCGCGGGGCCGACGGCCAGGCCACCACCGCGCGAAATGCGGATAGGGCCTCGGCGGCGCTGCGGTACGCGTCGGCCAGCGCCGGCACGGTGGGGCCGACCACCACCGGGCCTTCGCCGAACGCCTCGGCCAGCCGCCGCAGCGGCGTCGGATCCCCGGTGACGCCGCCGACCACCACGACCAGCCGGGAGCCCTGCACGCCGACCAGCACGCCGTGCCCGGCCCGCGCCGCGCGGCTGCGCACGCCGTACAGCACGGCGGGCGCATCCTCCGACGGCGGGTTGCCGATCAGCACGGTGGCCTGCTCGTCGAGGTCCCAGCCCAGCGCGGCGGCCCTGCTGAGCAGCGATTCCTCGGCGTCGCCTCGAACGATGCCGTCGACGACCAGCGCCTCCAGCCTGGCGTCCCAGGCGCCCCTGGCCTCGGCGGCTCCGGCGTACACGGTCGCCGCCGCGAACGCAATCTCCCGGCCGTACCGCAGCCCGGCTGCCACCAGGGCCGCGGTGTCCTCGTCGCCGGTCGCCAACCTCGGCAGCCACTGCTCGAACACGTCGATCGCGGTGCGCACCAGCTCAACGGTCTGCCGCAGGCTCACCGCGCGGGCCAGCTCCCTCGGTGCGGCGCGGAACGCCTCCGCGGTCAGCCGGATCGACTCGTGCGGGTCGCGCAGCCAGTCCGCGAAGTGGTTGACCCCGATCTGGGTCACCATCAGCACGCTGGCCCGCTGGTCGGCCGGCAGGCGCCGGAACCACGGGTAGCGCCGCTCCATCTCGGCCAGACTGGCGTTGGCCAGCTCGCCGGAGGCACGCTCGAGCCGCCGCAGCGTGCTGGCCGACACCCGACGGCGACCATGCTCCGGCACGCGGTCCTCGCGTTGGCCGTCCTCGGTTGGGCCTTCCTCGAGCCGTCCGTCGTCTGTTGCGCCGTCGTCGCGTTGGCCGGATTGCCGGCCGGGTTGTTGCCGGCCGGGTTGGTGGCCCTGCTCGGCCGCGGTCATGCCGATCAGCATGGCAGGTCGCGCGGCGGAGTTGCCCCACTCAGGTGCCCGGGAGAACGATCAGCCCCCGGACTGTCGTTTGGCTCGAGGAGGACGGCCGTGCGTCAGGGGTTCGAGGCAGCCTGGACACAGGTGACCACGTTCGTGCCAAAGCTCGTCGCCTTCGCGGTGATCCTGCTGATCGGCTGGCTGCTCGCCAAGGCCCTTGCCAAGGGCGCCGACCTGCTGCTCACCCGGTCCGGGTTCCCCCGGCTGATCGAGCGTGCCGGGCTCGGCGGCATGCTGGTCAGGGCTCGAGTGGACATCGCCGGGCTGGTCGTCCGACTGGTGTACTACTTCGTGCTGCTGATCGTGCTGCAGCTCGCCTTCGGCGTCTTCGGCTCCACCAACGCGGTCAGCCTCCTGATCAACGACATCATCGGCTACCTGCCCCGGATAGTGGTGGCCATCCTGCTTCTCGTCGTCGCGGGGGCGATCGCCCGTGCGGTGCGTGAGGTGGTGCTCGCCACCCTCGGCGGCCGGCTCTTGGCGCCGCTGGCCGGCGCCGTCGTCTACTGGTTCCTGCTCGGCCTTGGCATCGTGGCTGCGCTCAACCAGCTCGGCATCGCCACCTCGGTGACGCTACCCATCCTGATCACCGTGCTGGCCACCATCGGCGGCATCCTGGTCGTCGGCGTCGGAGGCGGCCTCATCCGTCCCATGCAGGAACGCTGGCAGCGCTGGCTCGGCTCCGTGGAGGACCAGGTCCGCGGCGGCACCCGCTCCTAACGCCGCCACCACCCCCGTCCCGGCGTGTCCGCGTGTCCGTACCCGTGTGTCCGCGTGTCCGTACACCTGACTTTGCGGTTTCGGCACAGACGGCTCGCTCGGACGGTCCAGTTTCACCTGTCTGGTCACACGGACACGTGTCGCCTCGCGCGGACACACCGGTTCGCCCGCGCGGACACACCGGTTCGCCCGCGCGGACACGCCGGTTTCTCCGCGCGGACACACGTGTCGCCTCACGCGGACACGCGTGTCCCACGGCGCGGACACGCCGGGGAAAGGCGCCGCGCTAGCTAGGCGTCGCCGGGGTCGGTGGTTTGGGGGCCGGCGGCGGCCGGGTCGTCGATGCGGTAGCGGGCGGCGGCGTCGCGGGGGGCCGAGGACGGCACCTCGCCGCGCCGGGACAGCGCGATCAAGGCCGCCACGGTGATCGACTCGGCATCCACCAGGAAGTGGCGCCGGGCCGCCGGGCGGGTATCCGAGAGGCCGAAGCCGTCGGTGCCCAGGCTGATCATGTCGGTGGGCACGTACGGCCTGATCAGGTCGGGCAGGGCGCGCATCCAGTCGGAGACCGCGACCACCGGGCCGGCCACGCCGGTGAGTGCGGCGGTCACGTACGGCGTCCGCGGCTCGGCACCGGGGCGGAGCAGCTTGTGGCGCTCCACATCCACGGCGTCCCGGCGCAGCTGGTTCCACGAGGTCACCGACCAGATGTCGGCGGCCACCCCCCAGTCCTGCGCCAGTAGGTCGGCGGCCCGCAGCGCCCACGGCACCGCTACCCCCGAGGCCAGCAGCTGCACCCGTGGCCGGGATGCCGAGTCGTCGGCGGGCGCCGCCTGGAACCGGTACAGCCCGCGGAGCAGACCGTCCAGGTCGAGATCGTCCGGCTCCGCCCGCTGCGGGTACGGCTCGTTGTAGACGGTGAGGTAGTAGAAGACGTCCTCCGGCGACTCGCCGTACATCCGCCGCAGTCCGTCCCGCACGATGTGCGCCACCTCGTATCCCCACGCCGGGTCATAGGCGATCACGGCTGGGTTGGTCGAGGCCAGCAGCGTCGAGTGGCCGTCGTTGTGCTGCAGCCCCTCGCCGGTCAGCGTGGTGCGCCCGGCGGTTGCGCCGAGCAGGAAGCCACGGGTCATCTGGTCGGCGGCCGCCCACAGCCCGTCGCCGGTGCGCTGGAAGCCGAACATCGAGTAGAAGATGTAGATCGGGATCATCGGCTCGCCGTGCGTCGCGTACGACGTGCCGGCCGCGGTGAAAGATGCGGTCGAGCCGGCCTCGTTGATGCCCTCGTGCAGGATCTGTCCCTGTTGGCTCTCCTTGTAGGCCAGCATGAGCGCGGCGTCCACCGAGGTGTAGAGCTGCCCGTGCGGGTTGTAGATCTTCTGCGTCGGGAACATCGAGTCCATGCCGAAGGTGCGCGCCTCGTCCGGGATGATCGGTACGAACCGCGGCCCGATCTCCGGGTCCTTGACCAGCTCGCGCAGCAGCCGGACGAAGGCCATCGTGGTGGCCACCTCCTGCTTGCCCGAGCCACGCCGCAGCACCTCGTAGACTTGGTCGCCGGGCAACACCAGCGGCTTGGACTTGGCCCGCCGCTCCGGCAGAAAGCCGCCGAGCGCGCGCCGCCGCTCTACCATGTACTGGATCTCCGGCGCGTCGTGTCCCGGATGGTGATACGGCGGCAGGTACGGGTCGCGCTCCAGTTCGGCGTCGGAGATCGGGATGCGCTGCTCGTCGCGGAACAGCCGCAGGTCCTGCAGCGCCATCTTCTTCATCTGATGGGTGGCGTTGCGCCCGGCGAAGCGCGGCCCGAGCCCGTATCCCTTGATGGTCTTGGCCAGGATCACCGTGGGTTGCCCGTGGTGCTCGACCGCGGCCTGGTAGGCGGCGTACACCTTGCGGTAGTCGTGGCCGCCGCGCTTGAGGTTCCAGATGTCCTGGTCGCTCATCTTGGCCACCAACGCCTTGGTCCGCGGGTCGCGGCCGAAGAAGTGCTCCCGCACATAGGCGCCGTCGTTGGCCTTGTAGGTCTGGTAGTCGCCGTCGGGGGTCGCGTTCATCAGGTTGACCAGCGCGCCGTCCCGGTCGGCGTGCAGCAGCGCATCCCACTCCCGGCCCCAGATCACCTTGATCACGTTCCAGCCCGCGCCGCGGAAGAACGACTCGAGCTCCTGGATGATCTTGCCGTTGCCCCGCACCGGTCCGTCCAACCGCTGCAGGTTGCAGTTCACCACGAAGGTCAGGTTGTCAAGGCCCTCCAAGGCGGCCAGGTGGATCGAGCCGCGGGACTCCGGCTCGTCCATCTCGCCGTCGCCAAGGAACGCCCACACGTGCTGGCCGCCGGTGTCGGCGATGCCGCGGTCGTGCAGGTAGCGGTTGAACCTGGCCTGGTAGATGGCGTTCAGCGCGCCGAGGCCCATGGACACCGTGGGGAACTCCCAGAAGTCCGGCATCAGCCGCGGGTGCGGGTAGGACGGCAGGCCGCCGCCGGCCCCGGCGTGCGAGAACTCCTGTCGGAACCCGTCGAGCTGGCGTTCGGACAGCCGCCCCTCGAGGAAGGCTCGCGCGTAGATGCCGGGGGAGGCGTGCCCCTGGATGAACACCTGGTCGCCCCCGCTCGGGTGGTCCTTGCCGTGGAAGAACCAGTTGAAGCCGACCTCGTACAGGGCGGCCGACGAGGCGTACGTCGAGATGTGCCCGCCGACTCCCACCCCGGGCCGCTGCGCCCGGTGCACCATGATCGCGGCGTTCCACCTGATCCAGGCCCGGTAGCGGCGCTCGACCTCCTCGTCGCCCGGAAACCACGGCTCGTTCTCCGTGGGGATGGTGTTCACGTAGTCGGTGCTGGTCAGCGAGGGCACGCCGACGCGCCGCTCCCTGGCCCGCTCGAGCAGCCGCAGCATGAGGTAGCGGGCCCGCTGCTGCCCGCCGGTGTCGACCGCGGCGTCGAACGACTCCAGCCACTCGGCGGTCTCGTCCGGGTCGATGTCCGGCAGGTGCGCGGCCAGGCCGTCTCGGATCACGCGGACCCGGCTGCTGATACTCCGACGATCGTTCTTGGCGCGGTCGTTCTGGCCTGCCACTGCGTGCTCCTCGGGTCGGAGACTGTTGTTCCCTGGCACCTGTCCATCGTGGCACTCAGCACGGGCTTCGTCCGCCTCGCCACCGGACTCGGGCCGGTTTGTCCGCCCCCGCCGCCAGACCCGGCGGTATCAGGACAACCAGATCTGGCGTGTCGGGGCACATCCTGTTGCGCAGTGCTGGCCGGCCAGTGTTCGCTGTCGGCAACACTCGGCAAGAGCTGGGATCACCGCGACCCGTCGGGGCGATCGCGGGGTTCTGACATACGCGAGATGGAGGGAAGACTGCCGTGGTCGCCGCGGGGGACGCAGGTAGGGGCGTCGCCGAGAAGCTCGGCATTACGCAGGGCATGGTGGTTCAGGAGATCGGCTGGGACGAGGACGTCGACGAGGACCTCCGCGCGGCCGTGGAGGAGCAGTGCGGCAGCGAACTGCTCGACGAGGACGCCGACGAGGTGGTGGACGTCGTCCTGCTGTGGTGGCGCGACGACGACGGCGACCTGGTCGAGGCGCTGCTGGACGCGATCACCCCACTGGCCGACAGCGGCGTGATCTGGGTGCTGACACCCAAGACCGGCCGTCCCGGCCACGTGGAGCCGAGCGAGATCGCGGAGGCGGCGCCGACCGCAGGGCTGGCGCAGACGTCCAACATCAGCGTCGCCGACGCCTGGACGGGTGCTCGGCTGGTGGCGCCGCGGGCGGCCAAGTCACGCCGCTAGGCTGGGTGGCACGCCCCCGCCATCCCCCGAAAGGCTGGAGTTCATGTCGCTCGCAGTTGGTTCCGAGGCACCGGAGTTCACGCTCAAGGACCAGAACAACCAGCCGGTGGCGCTGTCGTCGCTGCGCACCGAGCGCAACGCGCTCCTGGTGTTCTACCCGTTCGCGTTCAGCGGCATCTGCACCGGCGAGCTGTGCCAGCTACGTGACGATCTCGGCGCCTTCGTCAACGACGACGTCGTCACGGTGGCCATCTCCACCGACCCGATCTTCACGCTCAGGGCGTGGGCCGAGCGCGAGGGCTTCACTTTCCCGCTGCTGTCCGACTTCTGGCCGCACGGTGAGGTCGCAAAGGCCTACGGCGTGTTCAATGAGAAGGCCGGCATGGCCAACCGC
>DASXTS010000324.1:0-8519 GCA_036505275.1 Pseudonocardiaceae bacterium | reverse complement strand
TGGCGGTCGACGCGGAGTCGACCACCGCGGCCAGCATCCCCGACGTCGTCGCCATGAACGCGGACGCGCCGGACGAGTGCCAGGGCGCCACGTTCGACGTCTCGTTGGTCCTCTCCGGCGCGCAGGGCCTGGAGGTCGGGTGACGCCGTCAGACCAGCCGGGGTGGTGAGTTGTGAGACGGCATACCAGTCCAAACCGGATCGCGGCCATGGTGGCCACCCTCGTGGCCACCGGTCTGCTGGTCATGCTCGGACCGGCCGGCACCGCGGCGGCCGCCGAGCAGGTCGTGGTGGCCGGTGAGATCGATGGCCTGTTCCCCGGCTTCACCGGCACCATGCGGGCCAGCATCACCAACCAGTTCAGCCAGCCGGTTCGAGTGACGTTGCTGGACACCAGCGCGCTCGATGCCAAGGCCGACTGCCCCGCGTCGCTGCTCACGGTCTCGCGGTCAACCAACGAGTTCGAGGTCGCGGCCGGCGCGACCGTGACGACCCCGCTCACGGTGCGGATGGACTTCGCGGCGCCGGACGCGTGCCAGGCAGCGACCTGGCCGCTGCACTTCTCCGCGACTCTGGTCAGCGTCGAGAGCTCCGGGCTTGCCTCGACCGGCGTGCCCGCCGGCTCGATGCTGGCAGCCGGGCTGGCGCTGGTCGCGCTCGGCGGCTTCACCGTCCGGGCCGCCCGATGGAGCCGGAGTTGAGCCGCCGCCGGCCGGCCGCCGCGGCCGTGGCGTGGCTGCTCGCGGCCGCCGCCGCCCTTGTGCTCACCGGCACCGCGGACGCCGCCTGGTCGGCCAGCGCACAAGGGACGGCCGGAGCGGCGGCGCTCACCATGCCCACGCCCGCCACCCCGACGGCGGACACCACGGGATTTTTCGGCGACAGTGTCGTACTCGACTGGTCGGGGACGCAGACTGCTGGGGTGCCGGTGGAGGGCTACGAGGTCGGCGCCTACGACGCCGACACTGGCCTACCAAGGGCCGTTGGCGCCGGCTGCGACGGCCTGATCACCGGCACCACCTGCACCGAGACCTCGGTGCCGGCCGGCAGCTGGCGCTACGCGGTTACCGCTCGACTCCAGTCGTGGTCAGGACCCGAGAGCGAGCTGAGCGATCCGGTGGACGTGGGGCTCTGAGCGCGGCCACCGTCCGGCCGCCGCCGAGGCCGACCCGGGCCCGACTCACCGGCTAGGCTCGGTCTGCGTGACCACCGTTGACTCCAGCCGCGAACGGGCCGAGGTTGCGGCCGGCGCCGACCAGCTCCTGGCAACCCTCACCGACTGGCTGCGCATCCCGTCGATCAGCGCGGACCCGGCGTACCACGGCGACGTGGCGGCCTCGGCCGGCTGGCTGGCGGACGCGCTGCGCGCGGCCGGCTGGCCGACCGTGCAGGTGTGGGACCAGGGGCCGGCGTTGCCCGCGGTCTACGCGTGCTGGCCGTCCGACGACCCGGACGCGCCGACTGTGCTGGTGTACGGGCACCACGACGTGCAGCCGGTCGACCCGCTCGAGCAGTGGGAGCGCCCGCCGTTCGAGCCGGTCGTGATCGGCAACGAGCTGTTCGCCCGCGGTGCGTCCGACGACAAGGGACACCTCGCGTTGCACCTGTTCGGCATGCGTGCGCATCTGGCGGCGACCCGCCGCAGCGCGCCGGCGGTGACCGTGAAGCTGCTCGCCGAGGGCGAGGAGGAGTCGGGCTCGCCGCACATCGCCGAACTGCTCCGGGCGCACCGCGAGGAGTTGGCCTGCGATCTCGTGGTGGTCTCCGACACCGGGATCTTCGAGCGCGGCACGCCGAGCATCTGTACGGGCATGCGCGGCCTGATCGGCGCGGACGTGACGTTCCGTGGCCCATCCGTCGACCTGCACAGCGGCTCGTTCGGCGGTGCCGTGCCGAACCCCGCGACCGCGCTGGCCAGGCTCGTCGCCGCGCTGCACGACGAGAGTGGCCGAGTCCGGATCCCCGGCTTCTACGACGACGTGCGGGAGCCGACGGAAGCCGAGCGCGCGGCATTCGCCAAGCTGCCGTTCGACGAGGCGGCGTGGCTGGCCGGACCGGCCGGCGGGTCCCGGGCGGCGACCGGCGAGGCCGGCTGGTCGACGCTGGAGCGGATCTGGGTGCGGCCGACCGCCGAGGTCAACGGCATCGCCGGCGGCTACCAGGGGCCCGGCTCCAAGACCATCGTGCCGCGCGAGGCCGTGGCCAAGCTGTCCTTCCGACTGGTGCCGGACCAGGTCCCCGCGAAGATAGCCGCCGCGGTCCGCGATTTCGTCGCGGCGCACACTCCGGAGGGCATCGAGGCCGACGTGCGCGTCGCGGAGGGCGTGCCGCCGTGCCGCTCCGATGTCGACCACCCCGCGACGGTCGCCGTCCTGGACGCGATGGGCGCGGCGTTCGGCACCGAGGTGCTGTTCTCCAGAGAGGGCGGCTCCGGCCCCGAGGCCATCATCCAGTCCGAGCTAGGCGTGCCGCTGACCTTCCTCGGCGTCGGCCTGCCCGGCGACCGGATCCACGCGCCGAACGAGCGGGTGGCGATCGATCTGCTGCACACCGGCGCGGAGGCCACCGCGGTGCTCTGGCGGCTGCTCGGCGAGCGGGCCGACCAGATCCGGGTGCGGTGATCGCGTCGTGATCCGCGGCCGTCCCCAGGTGGTCGAGCGGCTCACCGAGCGACCGAACCAGGCCCTGGTCGGCGTGATCCGGATGCCGGCCAGCTCGGTGGGTCCGGTCCGGGCCATCCTCTGGCTGGCGCTCGCCGCGCTCCTCGCGCTGGCCGCCGCGACCCTGCTGGTCTACCTCGACCGCGGCGGCTACCACGACGTCAACAACGACGGCCTGTCCGTGCTCGACTGCATCTACTACGCCGTCGTGTCGCTGACCACGTCCGGGTACGGCGACGTCGCCCCGGTGTCCCAGTCGGCCAGGCTGGCGAACGTCCTGGTGATCACCCCACTGCGGGTGCTGTTTCTGATCGCCCTGATCGGCACCACACTGGAGCTGCTCACCGACCGGTCGAGGCAGGCGCTGCGGATCCACCGCTGGAGGTCGAAGGTGCGCGACCACGTCGTCGTCGTTGGCTACGGCACCAAGGGACGCTCCGCGGTTGCCGCGCTGTTCGGCGATGGCGTGCCGCCCGACTCGGTCGTCGTGGTGGACGGGGACGCCGCCGCCCTCTCGTCCGCCTCGGCGCAGGGCCTGGTCACCGTGCACGGCAGCGGCACCCGCTCCGAGGTGCTGCGGCTCGCCGGGGTGCCCGATGCCCGTGCCGTGATCGTGTCCGTCAACCGCGACGACACCGCGGTGCTGGTCACGCTGACCGCGCGCGAGCTGGCCCCACAGGCCGACATCGTCGCCTCCGTCCGCGAGGCCGAGAACGTGCATCTGGTGCGGCAGTCCGGGGCGCGGTCCGTCGTGGTGTCCTCCGAGACCGCCGGCCGGCTGCTCGGGCTCGCCACCACGACACCCACCGTCGTCGAGATGATGGAGGACCTGCTCACCCCGGACGCCGGCTTCGCCATCGCCGAGCGGGACGTCGAGCCGTCCGAGATCGGCGGCTCGCCCCGGCACCTGGGCGACATCGTGCTCGGCGTGGTGCGCGGCGGCCGGCTGTACCGGGTGGACTCGCCGGCGGTCGACGCCATCGAGCCGAGCGACCGGCTGCTGTACGTCAAGAAGGTGACGCTGCCGGAGGAGTTGCCCGCCGAGGGCTAGCTACGGCCGGCGGTGGACGAGGCCTCACGGCGAGATCGGGAACGTGGGTGCGTCGGCAGCCGGCGGTGGCGCCGGCAGGGTGAGTATGAACAGGGCGCCTGCGCCATCCGGTGGATCGACGCTGCGCAGCTCGCCGCCGTGGGCACGGGCAATGCCGCGGGCGATGGCGAGGCCGAGGCCGGCGCCGCCGGAGTCGGCGGTGCGGGCGGAGTCGAGGCGGACGAGGCGGTCGAAGATGCGCTCATGGGCATGCCGTGGCACGCCAGGGCCGGTGTCGGCCACGGACGTCTCGATCCACGGGCCGGCGCGGGCCACCCGGATGATGATCGAGCCGTCGGCGGGGGTGTGGCGGCGCGCGTTGTCCAGCAGGTTGGCCAGGATCTGGGCGATGCGCTCCGGGTCGGCGAAAGCGATCACCGGGCCGGCCGGCGTCGCCACGCTGACGGTGACCTCCGGAGCGAGCAGGCGCGTGCGTTCGGCCTCGGCGTTGGCCAGGGTGGTGATGTCGGTCAGGGACGGGTGCAGGTCGAGGCCGGCATCGATGCGGGCCATCGCGAGCAGGTCCTCCACGAGGCGGCCGGCCCGCCGCGCCTCGCGGACCAGCAGCAGGTGCATCCGGTCGCGCTCCTCGGCCGAGCCGGACGGGCCGGACTGCAGCACGGCCTCCGCGGCGGCCTGCACGCCGGCGATCGGTGTGCGCAGCTCGTGCGCGGCGTCTGCGACGAACTGCCGGGTGCGGCCCTCGGAGGCTCTGGCCTGCGCCTCGGCGCGCTTGGCGGTCAGTTCGGCGCCCTCGAGGGCGTCCACCATCTGGTCGAAGGCGATGGCGGTGCGGCCGAGTTCGGTGTCGGCGCGGGTAGGGGACAGGCGCCGGCCGCGATCGCCGCGGGCGATGGACTGCGCGACGGCGGTCATCGCGTCCAGCGGCGCCAGCGCGACCCGCACGACGAGGATGAGTGCCACGGTTGCCACCACCAGCGCGGCCAGCCCGACGCCGACCAGCAGCCGGCGCAGCCGCTGCTGTGCCGCGGTCACCTCGTTGCCATCGGACAGCAACAGCAGCTGCGACCCGTCGGACAGCTTGCGCTCCAGCACCGTGGTCGAGCCCAGTCGCGACACGCCGTTGCGGCGGCGCGTCGGCATCGACGCCGGTGGTGAGGCGTTGCCGAACTGCTGGCCGGACGGCGTCGTGAGTTTGGCCGACACGCCGGTCGCCTCGACCCGGCGCACCACCTCGCGTGGTCCGACGCCCTGCGCGGTGAGCTGCTGGGCAAGGGCGGCCCGCTCGCGGAGCATGGTGTCGGTGTCCCGGCGGGTCTGGGCGGCGAACAGCAGATCGGTGCCCGCCACCAGCAGCACCAGCACGGCGGCGATCACCAGCACGCCGGCCACGATCACCCGCCGGCGCAGCGACACCGTCCGCAAGCCGTGCGCCGCATCCACCGGTCGGGACGGTCGGGGCCGTCCGCGCAGCCTCACGGCGCCACCGCATCCGCCGGCCGCAGCACGTAGCCGAGCCCGCGCACGGTGTGCAGCAGCCGCGGCCCGTGTGCCTCGAGCTTGCGGCGCAGCGCCGAAACGTGCACCTCGACCAGGTTCGGGTCGTAGGCGTCGTAGCCCCACACCGCGGTCAGGATCTGCGTCTTGCTCACCACCCGCCCGCGTTGCGCCGCGAGGTAGCGCAGCAGCCGCAGCTCCGTCGCGGTCAGCTCCAGCACCTCGCCGCCGCGCACCGCGAACCCGGAGTCGGCGTCCAGCACAAGGTCGCCGACCTCGATGGTGGACGGCGCGCGGCCCATCCTGCGCAGCACGGCGGCGACCCGGGCCACGAGCTCGGCCAGCACGAACGGCTTGATCACATAGTCGTCCGCGCCGGAGGTCAGCCCGCGCAGCCGATCCGACACCCCGTCGCGGGCGGTCAGCATGACGACCCCGGCGTCGGTGCGCCGGCGCACCACGTCGAGCAGCGTGAAGCCGTCGCGGCCGGGCAGCATGACGTCGAGCACGACGAGGTCCGGCCGGAACGTGTCCAGGTGGCGCTCGATCGTCGAGCCGTCCGTGGCGCCCTCGACCACGTGCCCGGCGTCGCGCAGCGCGGCGAGCACGGCGGTGCGGATGGCGTCCGAGTCCTCGACGACAAGCACCCTTGCCTGGGTGGTCACCGCCCCATTCTCCGTACCGGTGGCCTGAAGAGTCGCTGAACCCGCCGCGGCTTCAGCTCCGGCTCAGCTTCGCGGGCCACTGTGGATGGCAGCAGGACGCACGGACCCACACGAGTAGGGAAGCGACGATGGACTACCCGACCCAGCAGCTGCCACCACAGCCGCCAGAGCCGCCAGCACAGCCGCCCGGGCAGCCGACCGGTCGCCGCCGCGCTTGGCTGCTGCCCGCTGCGGTCGGCGCGCTGCTGCTGGTCGGCGTGCTGACCGCAGCCGTGGTGATCGCCGGGCCGCTGTCGCCGAGTCGCGGCGCCGGCAACGCGACCGCCGACACGGCCGGCGACGCCGCCAGCCTCGACGCGCTGCTGGAGCCGGCGGCCGACCCGAGCGACCTGCCAGCGCTGCCGGAAGCCAAGGACCGGCCGTTCAGGCACGGCCACAAGGGCTTCGGCCCGTGGCGCCTGCGCGAGGGCGAGAAGGTGGTCGCCGGCACGGTCAGTTCGGTCGCCGACGGCAAACTGGTGGTGCGCAAGGACAACGGCGCCGAGGTCACCGTGCCGACCGACAGCGACACCAAGGTTCGCGGCGCGCAGAACAGGTCGCTGTCCGACCTGCAGGCCGGCGAGCGGGTGATCGTCAAGGTCGGCACCGACGGGGTGGCCAACGGCGTGCTCGCGGTCAAGGCGCACGCCGCGGGCACGGTCACCAAGGTCGATGGCGACCGGGCGACCGTGGTGAGTCCGGGCGGCCTGACCACCGTTCTAGACCTGTCCGGCGTGTCGCAGCGGCCGGCCGTCGGCACCATCGTGGTCGCCGTCGGCACCGCCACCGACGACGGCGCCACCCTGAAGGTGGAGCAGATCCGGGAGCTGCCCACCCTCGGGTGACCCGGTAGCCGAGCACGCCGTACAACCCAGATGACCAGAGGGCCCCGCGCCACCCGGCCGGGGCCTTCTACCATGCCCCGACGTGGTGATCAGGGCGCCGGCCGGCCGCTTGCTGGCGGTGGCAGTTCCGCTCGGCGTGCTGCTCGGCGTGCTGGTGGCCGCCGGCGTGGCCACGCTGCTCGGCGGGCTGCCCGCCGGCCCGGCCAATGCCGTCCCCGTGCCGGCCACCGGGACGGTCATCGGGTCGACGCCGTGTGCTCAGCCGAGGGCCCGCGACACCGTCGTGTTCGTCGTCGACGGGCGCAGCTACGAGCTGCCGCTGGACGGGTGCGGCAACCCGGAGGGCATCCAGCTCGACGTCGAACTGGTGACCGCTGACGACGGCACCCCCGCCGTGCGGCTGGCCGGCGCCGGCGCCGAGCCGCACCACGTGATCGCCGATCGGGCCGCGGCCATGCTGCTGGTGCTCGCCGGCCTCGCCGGCGCGCTGCTGGTCGTGGTCGTGAGCAGATGACACAGGTCTGGCAAGGATGAGTGCCCACGACGCCAGCCCGTACGCTGGCTGGCATGCCGCTGCGTATTCCCGCACCGAAACTCGAGCTGCACCGGCTGGTCCTGGACAACGGGCTGCGCGTGGTGCTGGCGCCGGACACGTCGGCGCCGGTGGTCGCCGTCTCGGTGCACTACGACGTCGGCTTCCGGTCGGAGCCGGTGGGGCGTACCGGGTTTGCGCACCTGTTCGAGCACCTGATGTTCCAGGGCAGCGAGAGCCTGCCCAAGCTGGCGCACTTCCGGCACGTGCAGAGCTCGGGCGGCACGTTCAACGGCTCCACCCACTTCGACTACACCGACTACTACGAGGTGCTGCCGTCGGCCGCGCTGGAGCGCGCGATCTTCCTGGAGGCCGACCGGATGCGGGCGCCGACCATCAGCGTGGAGAACCTGCGCAACCAGGTCGACGTGGTCAAGGAGGAGATCAGGCTCAACGTGCTGAACCGGCCGTATGGCGGGTTCCCGTGGATCCTGCTGCCACCGGTGCTGTACGAGACGTTCGCCAACGCGCACAACGGGTATGGCGACTTCTCCGACCTCGAGCAGGCGACCGTGGACGACTGCGCCGCGTTCTTCGACAGCTACTACGCGCCGGCCAACGCGGTGCTCACGGTCGCGGGCGACTTCGGCATCGAGACCGCCACCGAGCTCGTGCACCGGCACTTCGACGACGTGCCGAAGCGGCCGGCGCCCAAGCGCCCGTCGTTCGCCGAGCCGCTGCCGCGGGCGGAACGCCGGAGCATGCACGAGGACCCGCTCGCCCCGCTACCGGCGCTGGCCGTCGGCTACCGGCTGCCCGACCCGGCGACCGAGCTGGACGCCTACACGGCGCGGGTGGCGCTGGCGTCGGTACTTTCCGACGGTGACTCCTCTCGCCTGCGCCAGCGGATGATCTACCGCGACGAGCTCTGCACCGACATCGGCGCCGGCGTCGGGCTGTTCGGGGTGCCCTACGAGGCGCGCGACCCGGACACCATGACGATCACCGCGATCCATCCGTCCACAGTGGACGCCGACAGGGTGCTCGGTGCGGTGGACGAGGAGATGGCCGCGGTGGCCAAGGACGGGGTGAGCGACGACGAGCTGAGCAGGACGGTCGCGCGCTGGTCGTCCACCATGTTCCGGGACCACGACCGGCTGGCCACCCGCACCAGGGCGATCGGCGCGTGCGAGCTGCTGCACGGCCGCGGCGAGCTGGCCGTCGAGCTGCC
>DASXTS010000323.1:0-13215 GCA_036505275.1 Pseudonocardiaceae bacterium | reverse complement strand
ATGACGGGCCACGCGCCGCTAGCTCAACTGGCAGAGCAGCTGGCTCTTAACCAGCGGGTTCGGGGTTCGAGTCCCTGGCGGCGCACAGAATCAGCAGGTCACAGCGTTCTCGTTGTGACCTGCTGATCTTCCCGAGCGATTAATTTGACGGAAACTGGACGGAAACTCCGCTCGGCAGGAGTCCGATGGCCCGTCCTCCGCTCTCGCTCGGCCACCACGGCACGATCAAGGTCACCAAGGACGGCGACCAGTGGGTCGGACATGACGGAGCGGAGCGTCTGCCCGTGCCACCGAAGCCCACTCCATTGTGAGCGCGTCGCGCAGGCCGCGCTGGCGTAGCGTCCCGTCCGGCAGAGGAGCCAGTTCCATTCGGTTGATACGCTCGAGCCAGCGCCTCCAGGCCGAGTCGTCCGGCTCGGTGCCCCAGCTGGCGTGGTACTCGTCGAACGCCGCGAAGCGCTGCTCGAGCGATGGGCCCAACTCATCCACGACGAACGAGGCGCTCTCGACGAAACGGCGATTCGCAACGACCGCGTCGAAGAGGACCAATCCGCCGATCCGGTCGCCAGCGGCTTCCGCAGCGAACGTCGCGATCGCTCCGCCGATCGAGTGGCCGAGCAGGATCGGCTTCTCCAGGGCAAGCGCATCGATCAATTCGAGCAGGTCACCGACGTGCTGCTCGACGCCATACCCGCTCGGCGGTTTGTCGCCAGAAGGCGTGCCCTCGCAGGTCGACGGCGAGAAACCGCACGTCGGGAGCGAGCCGCTCGCCAAGGGCCGTCATGCCGTATGCATGCCCGGCGGAGCCGTGGATGCCAACCCCGACAGCTTCCGCGACGGCGCGCCCGTTCTCATCGCCGACCTGCACCAGCAAGTGATCGTGGACACTGCAACCGGTGCGTTCACCGCGCAGAACCTGAACACGATCACGTCGACGAGCGGCTTCGACGGCTCGGGCGGCACGCTGCACCTGGGCAAGGCCGGCGACCGTTTCAGGACGATCATCTCGGGCCACCTGAACGTGCCGGGGCCGCCGTCGGCCTTCATGGCTGGCTACACGTATTCCGTCAGCGTTCCGACCACGGAAGGAGAGGGCTAGTCGTCAGGGCACGCCACGGGCTACCGCACGTCAGCGGCGTTGCGCGACGTCGGCCACGAACGACTCACTATCTCTCCGGTGGTACATTGCGTGCCTCGTATCCCCGTATCGGCGGCGTTCGCCCGGAGGCCACCGTGGAACTCTACGTCCCACTTAATCCCCCCGAGGTCAGGGTTTACGACCTGAACGCATCGGGAGACGCGGCCGCCAAGCGCACCATCACGTTCAACCCCGACACCCTCTCATACGCGCTGATCACCGACGTGGCGCTGGACAATGCCCGCAATCTCTACCTCTGCGTCCCCGAGGACAACAAGGTCCTGGTGTACGGGCCCGACGCGGACGGTACCGCGGTGCCGATCCGCGTTATCGCCGGCGACCAGATCCACCTCGGCGCCCGGTCGGTGGCGCTGGACAGCGCGGGTAACCTGTATTCTGCCAATGGCGATGGATCCGTCACGGTTTACCCGCCGGACGCGAACGGCAACGCCGCACCGGTGCGAATCATCACGGATCTGAGGACCGAACCCGGCGGCTTTCGACATGAAATCGCGATCGACTCGCAGGACTACCTGTACTATTCCCAGTCTCCGAATTCCTCGATCAGTGTGTACGCGCCGGGGGCGTGGGGTGCGGCGCCGCCGGTGCGCCGGATCCAGGGTCCACGCACCGGGCTGCAGGGCCCTTCCGAGATGGATTTCGACGCCGAGGACAACCTGTACGTCGCCAACGGGGTCAACGTGCTCGTGTTCGGACCGTGGGCCAACGGCAATGCGGCGCCGATACGAGTGATCTCAGGCGACCGCACCGGGTTCCGATCTGCCCCCACGCTCGCCGTCGACCCGGCCGGCATGCTCTTCGTCGGCGCGTGGGAGATCGATTCCGTTGCCGATCACGTCAACGTGTTCGCCGCCGGCGCGGATGGCAACACGCCTCCCGTTCGCACGATCATCGGCTTTCCGGGGTTTACATCGGTGAGGACGATGGCAATCGACAAGCCGCGCACGCCGCCGACGCAGCTGCGCCTGACCCTGCCCGGGTCCGTCGACCGGGTCATCGGCCGTGCGCCGGTGGACGGCAAGGGGTGGATCTGGCGGCCCGGCCGGCCGCCGATCCCGATTCCTGGGCCGGGAGAGTGGGCGCCCATGCCCGCCGACACCCGCGACGCGATAATCGGCCTGGTGCTGGACGACCTGGCAAGCCTCATTCCGGACGCCGAGACGCGCACGAACGTGCGGATCGAGCTGCTCAACGGCGTGCTGGCCAACGTGGACCGGCTGCGGCGATCGACCAAGGAAGGGCAGGACGCGCACCCGACGGCGCCAAGAGGCCGGGTGGTCGGGTCCTGCTGACTGTGCTCCGGGTCACCGCGGCGACCCGGCGGCTCGGCCGCCCGCTGACCGGTGGCCAAGGCAGCTGAGCGGCCCCGGACCTGGGCGAACGCACCCGATCGGACCGGCAGAATCGCGCAGAACGTGCGACGATAGCTCGTTTCGGGACCGGACGGCAATGGAGCGAGTGACAGGAGCGAAGCATGAAGACCAAGGCGGCAGTACTGTTCGATGCCGGCAAGCCGTTCGAGGTGATGGAACTCGACCTGGAGGGTCCCCGCGAGGGCGAGGTACTCATCCGGTACGTGGCGGCCGGCCTGTGCCACTCCGACCTGCACCTGACCGACGGTGACCTGGTGCCACGGTTCCCCATCGTCGGCGGGCACGAGGGCGCCGGGATCATCGAGGACGTCGGCCCCGGGGTGACGAAGGTGAAGCCCGGCGACCACGTGGTGTGCAGCTTCATCCCCAACTGCGGGGTGTGCCGCTACTGCTCGACCGGCCGGCAGGCGCTGTGCGACATGGGGGCCACGATCCTGGAGGGCACCTTCGCCGACGGGTCGACCAGGTTCTCCGCGGACGGGCAGGCGTTCGGGGCCATGTGCATCATCGGCACGTTCGCCCAGCGCTCGACCATTTCGCAGCACTCCGTGGTCAAGGTGGACGACTGGCTGCCGCTGGAGAAGGCGGTGCTGGTCGGCTGCGGCGTGCCGACCGGGTGGGGCAGCGCGGTCTACGCCGGCAATGTGCGGCCCGGCGACATCGTGGTGATCTACGGCATCGGCGGCATCGGGGCCAACTCGGTGCAGGGCGCTGTCCACGCCGGCGCCAAGTACGTGCTGGTCGTCGACCCGGTGGAGCTCAAGCGGGACATGGCGATCAAGCTGGGCGCCAGCCACGCCTTCGGCACGGCGGAGGAGGCGCACGCCAAGATCGACGAGCTCAGCTGGGGCCAGCTCGCCGATGTCGCGATCATCACCGTCGGGATCGTCGACGAGGAAGTGATCACCAGCGCGTTCAACGCGGTCGGCAAGGGCGGCACGGTGGTCGTCACCGGCCTGGCCAACCCGGCGAAGCTGACCGTGCACGTCTCCGGCGGTGTGCTCACCCTGTTCGGCAAGACGATCAAGGGCACGCTGTTCGGCTCGGCCAACCCGCAGTACGACATCCCCAGGCTGCTGCGCCTGTACGACGCCGGCAAGCTCAAGCTGGACGAGCTGATCACCCGCCAATACACCTTGGAGCAGGTGAACGAGGGCTACCAGGACCTGCGGGACGGCCGCAACGTCCGCGGCGTCGTCCTCCACGACACGGACTGACCTGCGGTTTGTCGGCGGTGGCGCGCCCTCGACCTGGGCGCGCCACCATCGCTCAAGCGAGCGTCCACCCGGCTGGCGCGGCCGGGCGACCGCCCTAGAGGGTGAAGTTCGGGTCGGGCTTGTTGACTTGCTTGACCTCATGGCCGGCCCGCAGGCGCCGCCGCCGGCTGGCTAGCAGTCCCAGCCACACGACGAGCTCGACCAGGTAGATGACGGGCAGGGTGGCGACGATGACGACCGCCGCCGGCAGCACGATGAGCGCCGCCACGAGCCCGACAGGCAGGACCTGCCAGGACTGGCGCAGCCAGGCGGCGCGCCCCTTGGGCGTGGTCAACGCACCAAGACGGACAGCGGCCCACATGATCCATCGGCGGAGAAACGGTACCTCCAACGTTCGCATTGCCTGCCGGAAGATGCCGTCCGCGTCTGCTCGGCGTAGGGCACCGGCTTCGACCTTCACCCTGCACAGGTAGTCGTGCAGGATCGCTGCCTTGGTGTAACGGCCGTAGCGTGGGATGAACCAGACGAACGGTCGCGGTACCGACGCGAAGTCCGTACCGAACTTCTCGGGCACCTCGAACTGCTCGCTGCGGCCGCGATAGAGCAGCGGTCGCAGCGTGATCCACTGGTCGTCGCCATCCTGGCGGACTTCGACCTCGGAGTCGGGAGCGAAGCCGATCTGCTCCTCGGGCACGTCCTGCGCCGGGGCTGTCACAGCCATACCTCCTCGCACATCAGATGGGATGGTGACTGAACAGGGGCGGCGACCATGGAAGGAATACACCAGGCCCGGATATTCACCCATTTGAGGAGCCCAGCCATCAGCCGCGTTAGATCCGGTAGCCGAGCTGTCAGTGGCCGAGGCCCTGCGGGCCGATCGGCTGCACCGGATCCAGCCGGTTTACGAGCAGGCGTGGTCCGCTAGGCGGGTTCACCCGGTCGGGTCGGGACGCTGCATGCCGTGCAGCCGCAGCAGGTTCTCGCCGAGGATCTTGCGCTTGGCCGTGTCAGTGAGCTGTGGGTAGCCATAGCCGTCGCAGAGGTCCTGCGGGATCTGGAAGTCCATGAACGCCCGCAGCGCCCACTGCGGGTGGAAGATCGGCGCCTCGCTGCCGTAGACGATCTTGTCCTCGCCGCACCAGAAGAGCAGCTTGCCGAGGATCTCGGCGAACATCCGCGGGGCCCGGACCAGGAAGTTGATGGTGGCCGCGACCGAGGCGTACAGGTTCGGGTAGCGGATGAGCTGCCAGCAGGTCTCGTCGAGGAACGGCAGCCCGACGTGGAAGATGACGAAGTTGAGATCGGGGAAGTTCGCCGCGGCGCCGTCCATGTCCCAGGTCTGGGTGTGCTCGATGGGCTGCGGGCCGAGCGGCACGCCCTTGTGCACGCCGATCAGATTGACGCCGAGCTCGCGCGCCTTCTCGAAGGCCGGGAACGCCACCTGCGGGTCGTCCATCCGCCACGGGAACGGGCTGCCGTAGTCGTATCGCACGTTGTAGAACTTGAACGCCTTGGCGCCGAACTCGCCGACCTGCCGCTCCATCAGGTCGAGGGCGCGGCGGCCTTCGAGCGGGTTCACCGAGCCCCAGAACACCGTGCGGCCGGGGTCCCGCGCGGCCAGCTCGGCGCATTCCTCCCACGGGGACAGGCCGTCGGCGTACAGGTCGGTCAGCGGCAGCGGCATGGCCACCAGCATGTCGGTGTCGGACTCCTCGAAGACCATCCGCCGGATGTCCTCGATGGTCCACTTGCGCAGGAACTGCTCAGGGCTCAGATGGGTCTCGCCCTCCGGGGTGAGCACGGCGTGGAAGGCATAGAGGTGGTTGGAGAACATCTCGCCCGGCTTGCCGAAGGCGTTCTTGGCCTCGAAGTTGAACGGGTGAGCCACCCCGTCGAACACGAACACGTCATCGATCACGGCCGGCCTCCTTGCGGGCTGTGCGGGCTGTGCGTGCTGTCCGCGGCTGTGTGCGCCGCGATGTAGGCGTCCCGGTCGCCGACCGCGACCGGGTCGGGCAGGAACCGCAGCTTCCGTCTGGCCGAGTCGGAGAGCCGATCGGTGGTCCACGGCGTGTGCCAGACGATGTCGACCTGCGCGCTGTCCACGTCCGGTAGCCGCTCGAGCCGCTCCCGGACGTCGGTGAGCACCCTGGACGCGAACGGGCACCAGCCGGAGGTGAGCAACAGCTCGACGCGTGCGTGCCCGTCGCGCACCGACACGGACTGCAGCAGCCCCATGTCGACCACCGAGATGCCCTTCTCCCGGCAGCACGGGTCGAACACGTCGGACAGCGCGTCCAGGAAGAGCTGCGGTATCGGCTGGCGCATCCGATCCATACGTTCGAGGTTTGCAGCGCGGAACGGGGCCCGGAACCCCGGGTTTTTCAGATGACGAAAACTGGCCTCCGCGCACGCGCACGGCGCAGACTGTGAGCCTGCCGCCGGTGGCCGTGGGACGGTGATGCATGCGCGACGAGGTGCCCGAACCGTCGGATCTGGTGCGCTCGGTGTCGCGGGCCTTCCGGGTGCTGGAGGAGGTCGGCGCGAGCCGGTCGCCGCTCACAGTGAAGGCCATCGCCCGGCGCTGCGGGCTGAATCTATCTACCGCATACCACCTGGTCCGCACGCTGACCTATGAGGGCTACCTGACCCGCGGGCCGGACGGCCGCTACGTCCTCGGCGCCTCGGTGGCGTCCCGCTTCCACGACCTGCTCGGCTCGCTGCGCCAGCCGCCGGAGGTGCACGAGGTGCTGCGGCACCTGTCCGCAGTGACCAGGCGCACCGCCTACCTCGGCCGGTTCGTCTCCGGCCGGATCATGATCACCGACTTGGTCGAGGGCCCGGAGTCGCCCTACCTGGAGGACCTCGAGGTCGGGCTGGACGTGGCCGCGCACGCCACCGTGATCGGCAAGGCGCTGCTCGCCGCGCTGTCCGCACGGCAGCGGGCGGAGTACCTCGCCGAGCAGGGCATGCGCCGGTTCACCGCGCGCACCACCGTGGACGCCGACGAGCTGGAGGCCGAGCTGGCCACGGTCCGCGCCGGCCGCCCGGTGCTGGAGCACGGACAGTTCCGGGAGGGCGTCTCGTGCGTCGGCACGCTGATCCGACGGGACAGCGCGGAGGACCCGTGGTGGACGGTCGTGGCGTCCACATTGGACGCCGAGGTGCCCGCCGAGCTGACCTGGCACACCCTGCGGGCGGCCGAGGACCTCTCGCTGGCCAGCAGCTGATCGGCCCTCGGCCGGACGGTCAGCGGGTCCAGGTGGCGGTTGATAGCGGCACGGTCGCGCGTGGTCGAATTGCGAATCGTTGCCGCTGGTGAGAGGAGCACCGCCGTGCCTGATCCGCACGAGCCGACGGCCGGCGCCACCGAGCGGGACCCGCTGGAGGTGGCGTCCCCGCTGTTCGAGGAGTTCGCCGGGCTGTACGAACGGGCCTACGCGGACGGCGCCGCGTCGGCGCTGACCAAGGAGCTGGTGGCGCTCGGAACCAGCATCGGCCGATCCTGCGAGCCGTGCGCGGAGTACCACATCCGCCGGGCCATCGAACTCGGCGCGACCCGCGGGGCGCTGGTCGAGTCGCTGTTCGTGGCGTTCCTCGCGGCCGGCTCGGTGACCACGCCCGCGGTTCGCCGCCTGGTCCGGCTGGTCACCGAGCACACCGCGGACCCGGTGCCGGCCTGACAGGTACCGGCACCGCCGCGCCGCCGTCGAACCGATGGCCGCCGTTCAACTCGACGGCCGCCGTTCAACTCGGTGATCGTGGACTCGCCCGCCAGACGTCGGCGTCCCAGCCCATCCAGAGTTGCTGAGAACGCTTGGGAGGAGCCGTGTCACACCTGGATTTCACCCTCGCCGTGCATCGCGCGGTCGCCCCCGGTCCGCACGCTCAGGTGTGCTGGTCGCCATTCTCGGTGGCCAGCGCGCTCGGCCTGCTGGCAATCGGGGCCGGCGGCGCCAGCCGCGCCGAGCTGGTCGGGCTGCTCGGTGATCTCGACGAGCTGGCGGACCTGCTGGCCCGCGCCGGCAGGCCGGCTGCCGGCACGGCCGAGGAGGAGCCGGTCGTCGCCGTGTCGAACACGCTGTGGGCCGATGCGTCGATCACCATCCGGGACTCCTTCGCCGCCAGGCTGGGCGGGTGGTCAGGTGGTCAGGTGCGTAATGCGCCGTTCGGCGCCGAGCCGGAGAAGGCCCGGGACGAGATCAACGCCGACGTCCGGCAGACCACCAGACAGCTCATCCCGGAGCTGCTGCCACCGGGCGCGATCACGGCCGAGACGGTGGCCGCGCTGGTCAACGCGCTGTACCTGAGGTGCGGGTGGCGCCACCGGTTCACCGACGGCGCGACCGAACCAATGCCGTTCCACACCCCGACCGGCACCGTGCGGGTGCCGACCATGGCGCTGAGCGAGCGGGTCGGCTACGCCGCCGCCGACGGCTGGCAGATCGTCAGCCTGCCCGCGGCCGGCGGGGTGGAGGCGGTGGTGCTGCTGCCGGACGCCGACATCGCCGACGCCGAGCCGAGGCTCACCGCCACCTCGTTGGCCGGATTACTGGCTGCGCCGCGACCGCGGTCGGTGTCCCTGCGGCTGCCCAAGCTGAAGGTCGGCAGCCGCGCCGAGCTGACCGGGCCACTGCGCGCCCTCGGCGTCCGCACGGTTTTCACCGACCACGCCGACCTGCAGGCGATCAGCCCGGACCGGCTGTCCGTGGACCAGATCGTGCACCAGTCGGTGCTCAAGCTCGACGAGCAGGGCCTGGAAGGCGCGGCCGCCACCGCGATCATGATGCGGCTCCTCTCGGCCTCCAGAGACGATCCGCTGCCGGTCCTGGTCGACCGCCCGTTCCTGCTGGTCATCCGGCACGCGAACGCCAAGGCGGTGTATTTCCTGGCCCGGGTCACCGACCCGTCATGAGACCAAACAACAGCCGGCCGGCCGGCCGTTGACGAGTACGTCAACGATCGCTAACGTTAGCAGCCGCTGACGGAATCAGGAAGGGAGCAAGGGTCATGGGCCAGCCGGTCGCGTTCTTCGAGGTGATCAGCCCTGATCACGAGCGGGCGCAGAAGTTCTACGGCGAGCTGTTCGACTGGCGGGTCGCCGCCGATCCGGCGATGGGCGGCTACGGCCTGGTGGACACCGGGGCCGGCGAGCACGCCATCGGCGGCGGGATCGGGCCGGCCACCCAGCCCGGCGAGGCCGGGGTGAAGATATACGTCCGGGTGGACGACCTCGATGCCTGTCTGGATCGCGCGGAGGCCCTCGGTGGCAAGCGGCTGGTGCCGCCGACGGACCTACCCGGCGACTTCGGCCGGTTCGCAATCTTCACCGATCCCGACGGGAACCAGGTCGGTCTGTGGGCGTGACCGGCCCGGATATCCCATCCACCGACGCCCTGCTGCAGGCGCTCGCGGAGCCGCGGCGGCGGGCGATCCTGCGACTGGTCGCCAACGACGAGCTGGCCGCCGGCGAGATCGCAGCGGCGTTCGACGTGAGCCGCACGGCGATCAGCCAGCACGTGACGGTACTCAAGAAGGCCGGCCTGCTCACCGAGCGCCGCGAGGGCACCCGGCGGTGGTACCGGGCCCGGCCGGAGGGCCTGGCCGGGCTGCGCACCTTCCTGGACGAGATGTGGGCCGGTTCGCTGGACACCGCCCGCCGCCTCGTCGAAGCTGAGCGCGGCCTGTCCGACACCGGCGAGGAGGTCGGCCGTGCCGGCTGACGGTGCGATGACTGCGCTGCCGGTGCCGCTGCGCCGGCCGCCGGTTCGGCAGTCCACCTTGGTGCGCAGCGGCATCGAGCACACCTTCGACGTTTTCGTGCGCACCCTCGGGGTGTGGTGGCCGGTGCAGGCGTTCTCCGCAGGGCGAGACCGGGTTCGCGACGTCACCCTCGAGCGGCGGGTCGGTGGCCGGGCCTACGAGACCTGGTGCGACGGCAGCACCGTGACCTGGGGCGAGCTGCTGGTCTGGCAGCCACCGAAGCGACTCACCATGACCTGGAACGGCACCCCGGCGCCGACCGAGGTCGAGCTGGTTTTCACCGCGCTCGGCCCGGCCCTGACCAGGGTGGCGGTGGAGCACCGTGGCTGGGAGGCGCTCAGCGATGCCCAGCTGTCGAAGGATTGCGCGCTGCCCGGCGGCTACACCGGCGGTGCGTACGACCGGGGCTGGGCCACCATCCTGGCGAGCTTCGTCGCGGCCGCCGAGGCGCCGCCTGGGCCGTTTGGAAGGGACCGATGAGCTACTTCGTCTACAAGTTCGTCCCGCGCCGGCCGGGCTTCCCGGCCACGATGACCGAAGCCGAGGCGGCGACCATGGGCGAGCATGTCGCCTACTGGCAAGAGCTGGCCGACAAGGGCACCGCGGTGGTATTTGGTCCGGTCGCCGACCCAGCCGGTTCCTGGGGCGTCGCCGTCGTCGAGGCGGACACCAGCGACGAGGTGGAAGCGATCCGTGCGACCGACCCGGTGGTCCTTGCCGATCTCGGCCCGGTCGACGTGTACCCGATGCCGACCGCGATCGTCAGGCGACCGTAGCGCCGTCCCGGTCACATCGACGCGGCGGCCCGCTTGATCGCCTTGCGGATCCGGCAGTAGGTGCCGCACCGGCAGACGTTCACGATCTTGTCGATGTCCGCGTCGGTGGGGCTGTGGTTGGTCTTCAGCAGGGCCGCGGCCTGCATGATCTGGCCCGGCTGGCAGAACCCGCACTGGGCGACGTCCTCGTCGAGCCAGGCCTGCTGCACCGGGTGCAGGGTGCTGCCCTTGGCCAGGCCCTCGATGGTGGTCACGTTCTTGCCGGCCACGTCGGAGACCGCCACGGTGCAGATCTGCGCGGCCTGCCCGTTGATGTGGCTGGTGCAGGCCCGGCAGACCCCGACGCCGCAACCGTACTTGGGCCCGGTCACCCCCAGCTTGTCCCGTAGCACCCACAGCAGCGGCATGTCGGCCGGTGCGTCGACGCTGACCGCCTTGCCGTTGAGGTTGAAGGTGTACGTCGGCACTGCGCCACTCCTAACTGGTGCACTCCTAGAAGTTGAGCGGGAAGCTGCGGGGCTTGGTGCCGGTCGCCCGCGCATACGCGTTGGCCACCGCGGCGGCCGCGGCCGGCACGCACAGCTCGCCCGCGCCACCAGGCTCTCCAGTGGCGGGCATGACGAACACCTGGCAGGTGAGCGGCGCGGTTGCCTGCCTGGCGTAGAGGAAGTCGGCGTAGCTGCCCTCCCGGAAGGCGCCGCTGTCCAGGTGGTTGCCGGCGTAGAGGATGGTCGAGATGCCGTCCATCAGGCTGCCCATGGCCTGCGCCTCCAGGCCCTTCGGGTTCACCGGCCGGCCAACGTCGACCGCGAGCACGCCCTTGGTCACCCGCGGCGTCGAGGTCCGGCAGTCGATCTCCACCAGGCAGCCGGCGCGGGAGCCGTACTCCTGGTGCAAGCCGACGCCCTGAGCGGTTCCCGGCGCCATCAACCGGCCCCAGTTGCCCTCGGTGGCGACCTTGTTGACCACGGCGCGCTCGGCGTCGGTCTTGAGGAACATCAGCCGGAACGACACCGGGTCCCAGCCCATCGCCCTGGCGATCTCGTCGACCATGATCTCCTCGGCGGTGCGCGCCTGCGCCGAGTACACCGAACGCCAGGTGCCGGTGTTCAGCGCGTACGGCACCTCGGCCAGATCCTCGGTGACCACACCGAAGTTGTACGGACACGCCTCGCTGAGCTGGAAGAACCCGGTGCCCACGGTGGGCGAGCCGTATCCGGCGTCGACGATCGCCTGGCCGACCCCGCCGCCGGTGAAGTCCACCGGCACGCAGGACATCCGGTGCTCGTAGGAGAGCACATTGCCCAGCAGGTAGGTGGCACGGAGCTGATGGTGGCTGCGTGGGCGCATCCGACCGTGCCGCATGTCGTCATTTCGGGTCCACATCAGCTTCACTGGCCGGCCGATCGCCTTGGACACCTGGGCCGCCTCTACGGGCGGGTCGGAGTAGACCCGCCGGCCGAAGGAGCCGCCGCCGCGCACCACGTGCACGGTGACCGCGCTGGTGTCCAGGCCGGCCGCGCTGGCCACAGCCGATTGCACGCCGGTCGGCGACTTGGTGGCCACCCAGACCTCGGCCGCGGTGGCTCGCACGTCCACCACAGCGCTGCCGACCTCCATCGGCGCGTGGTTGACGAACGCGAAGTCGAACGTGGCGTCCACCCGCTGGGACAGCAGCGGCGGCAGTGCGAACGGGGGGATGGCCGCCGTGAGCGCGGCCTTGATGTCGACGTCCGACACCCCGTCGACCGGGCTGGTTCCCCACGTGACCACCAGCGCCGCCTTGGCCTTGAGCGCCTGGTCAAAGGTCTGCGCGGTGACCGCGATGCCGGACGGGACCTGGGTGACGGCCACCACGCCGGGCATGGCACGGGCGGCCGTGGCGTCGTAGGACACCACCGGAGCACCCACTTTCGGCGCGCGAGCCACCACCGTCGGCAGCGCGCCGGCCACGCTGACGTCCAACGCGTACTTCGCCTTGCCGGTCACGATGTCCGGCGCGTCCACCCGCCCGGTCGGCTGGCCGACCAGCCAGAATCCGGTCTGCTTTGGCAGCGGCGAGACCTCCGGCACCAGGATCTGGGCGGCCTCCGCGGTCAGCGACCCGTACGACGCGGACTGGCCGGCCGGCGACCACACCGCCGTGTCGTGCGTGGTGAGCGAGCTGGCCGGCACGTTCCACCGGTGCGCCGCCGCGGTGACCAGACGGGCCCGCGCCATGGCGGCCAGCGTGCGGATCGGCTCCCACAGCGTCCGCACGCTGGTGGAGCCGCCGGTCGACTGCGCGGTGCCCAGGTCCTGCCTTGCGTCCGACAGTGGCACGTCGACGTCGGCCAGCCTGGCGTCCAGGTGCTCGGCGACGATCATCGCCAGCGCCGTGGTGACGCCCTGGCCGACCTCTGCGCGCGGCACCTCGAACCGCACCCGGTTGTCCTCGGTCACCTCCAGTACGAACAGGTTGGTGTTGGCCGCGGTCAGCGCGGCCATGACGTCGCCGAAATCGACGAGGTCGGCGGGCTGGTCCGGGCTGGGCACGATGGCGCTGGCGGTCGCGTCAGTGAGTGCCAGCCGGGCAGCAACGGTGAGTGTGGGGGCCGCCACCAGATAGGTCAGGAACCTGCGCCGGCCGACCGATCGCGGGCCATCCACGGGCGTCAAGCGGGTGGCGTCCGGCATGGACTTTCCTCCAGCGATGCTGCATCCGGGGTCGGTCTGCTACGCAGCGTTACAACCGAGCCCCGCCCCGGTAACTCGGTCGAGGGATCCTTCCGAACGTTGGGGTGATCCTGCAAGCGATGCAGTGCGACGTTGTACTCGTATCGACGGGCGGCTCGATGACGTCGGTGAACGGTCCGGGACGATCGCATCGGGCGGCCACCTGGTCGTCGAGCTCGTTTGTCCTGTTCGGGACACTTGGTCTGGGTGGC
>DASXTS010000322.1:0-5814 GCA_036505275.1 Pseudonocardiaceae bacterium | reverse complement strand
CGCCGGCAGGGCCAGTTCGCGGGCCGACGAGGCCACCGCGAGCGCAACCGCGAGGTCGGCGGCCGGCTCGAGCACACGCATGCCGCCAACGGTCGCCGCGAACACCTCCTTGTCGGCCAGCGTCATGGCCGCGCGGCGCTGCAGCACGGCCAGCACCATGGCCAGCCGCGCGGAGTCGAGGCCGCTGACCGCCCGCCGCGGGTTGGTCAGGGACGACCCGGCGACGAGCGCCTGCACCTCGGCGAGCAGCGGACGCTTGCCCTCGACGGTGACGGTGATCGCCGTGCCGGGGACGGCGACCTCGCGGTGGCTGCAGAACAGCCCGGACGGGTCCGGCACACCGACAATGCCGTCGTCGCGCAGCTCGAAACAGCCCACCTCGTCGGCCGGCCCGAACCTGTTCTTCACGCCACGCACCATCCGCAACGCGGAGTGCCGGTCGCCGTCGAAGTGCAGCACGACGTCCACCAGGTGCTCGAGCACCTTGGGCCCGGCCACCGAGCCGTCCTTGGTGACGTGGCCGACGAGCAGCACGGGCAGCCCCCGCTCCTTGGCGAGCGCGATCAGTGCCGACGTGACGGCCCGGACCTGAGTGACCCCACCGGGCAGGCCGTCGACGCCGGCGCTGGCCATGGTCTGGACCGAGTCGACCACGAGCAGCCGCGGGCGTACCGCGTCGACGTGCCCGAGCACGGCACCAAGGTCCGCCTCGGCGGCCAGGTACAGCTCGTCGTGCACGGCGCCGGTGCGGTCGGCGCGCAGCCGCACCTGCCCCGCCGACTCCTCGCCGGTGGCGTACAGCACTCGCCGGCCGCTCGCCGCGTACCGCGCCGCGACCTCGAGCAGCAGCGTGGACTTGCCGACGCCAGGTTCGCCGGCCAGCAGCACCACCGCGCCGGGAACCAACCCGCCGCCGAGCACCCTGTCCAGCTCGGTGACGCCGGTCGGCCGGGCCTGCGCCGCAGCCGCGTCCACGTCGGCGATCGGCCGGGCCGGGCTCGCCGGGCCGGCCTTGGCGTCTGCCGCGAGGGCGGCGAGGGCGGCCAGCGCCGGGCGGGCCGGGGCGGCCTGGTCGAGCGTCCCCCATGCCTGGCACTCCGGGCAGCGGCCGACCCACTTGGCGGCCTCGTGGCCGCAGTCGGCGCAGCGGTACCCCCCTCGCGCCGTCCGGGTGTTCTTGGCCACGGCGCCGGACGCTACCCAGCAACCCCGACAGTCGCCGGTACGCCGCGCCGATGCGACCAGCCGGCGAAACGGCCGCGCTGCGTCAGGAGCCGGAGGCGGCGCCGGTCTCCGCGGGCGGGCCGATCGGAACCTCCATACTCAGTTCACCGGCCTGGCGGAACAGGAACGTCACGCGGACCGTCCGGCCCGGCCCGACGTCCTCGGCGAGGTTGACCAGCACGATCCTGACCTGGCCCGCGGTCAGGCCCTGGCCGGCCTGGGTGGCGTTGCTGGACGGGGCGACGGCGCGCAGCGTCCGCTGCGCGGGCAACTTCCGCTGGCCCTCGATCTGCACCACCTCGGCGACTGGGCTGGACACCGAGGTCAGCTCGTCCTCCGTGGTGCCGGTGTTCACGATCACCGCGAGCATGGGGGCATCGTCGCCGCGCTGGTAGCGGTGCGCACCGCCCTCGGGGTACGCCAGTCGCGCGTTGCGGACAGCGATCGGCCCGACCTGCCCTTGCGCGCCGTCGACGGCGGACTGCTGGGTCGAGGTCTGGGTCTCCTGGCCGGTGCCGCACCCGGCGAGCAGCAGCGTGCCGAGAAGGATGGCGAGCGGGCGCAGGCGTGCACTGGACACGATGCCGATCCTCCAGGTCGTCGACATACCGCGGGCGGGTGCCCAGCCCGGGCGCGGCAAGCCTATCCGCGGCCTGCGGTTACCGTCCTACCGACCCGCGCGATCACGCTCCACAGTGGACTCGCCGCTCCGGGTCCGCCCGCCCCCGGAGCACGTTCCAGCCGCTTTGTCAAGCCCGTGAGAATCCTCTGACCTGCGAAGACGACTGGCGGGCCGGGGGACAGCCTGCACCCGGACGTGTTAGACTGATGTCAGCGAAAGGGGCAGAGGACACATGGTTTTCAAGGTCGGAGAGACCGTCGTCTACCCGCACCACGGTGCCGCTCTCATTGAGGCCATCGAGACCCGAGTAATCAAGGGCGAGGAGAAGAAGTACCTCGTTCTCAAGGTTGCCCAGGGCGACCTCACCGTCCGTGTACCTGCTGACAATGCCGAGGTCGTCGGCGTGCGGGACGTGGTCGGTCAGGAAGGCCTGGACCGGGTTTTCGAGGTGTTGCGTGCTCCCCACACCGAGGAGCCGACCAACTGGTCTCGGCGGTACAAGGCCAACCTTGAGAAGCTCGCCTCCGGCGACGTGAACAAGGTGGCCGAAGTGGTCCGCGACCTATGGCGACGCGACAAGGATCGTGGCCTGTCCGCCGGCGAGAAGCGCATGCTCGCGAAGGCTCGTCAGATCTTGGTGAGCGAGCTGGCGCTGGCCGAGGACACCACCGAGGGCAACGCCGAGGTCAGACTCGACGACGTCCTCGTCAGCGCATCCTGAGTCGCCCACTGTCACCACCGCGGTGAGCGTGGTCGCGCTCGTCCCTGCCGCCGGCCGGGGCGAGCGGCTAGGCATGGACGTCGCCAAGGCGTTCGTCCCGATCTCCGGTCGACCGGTGCTGTGGCACGCCGTGCACGGTGTGTTTGCCGCCGGCTGTGTCGACGCCGTCGTGGTAGCCGCCCCCGCGGCGGAGCTGGACCGGGCTGGCGACGTCCTGGCGCCATTCGGCTCCTCGGTGTCCGTGGTTGCCGGTGGTCCGAGCCGGGTTGAGTCCGTGCGGCTCGCGCTGGCTCTGGTCCTGGCAAACGAGTCTCTTTCCGGCCTTGACGTGGTGCTGGTGCACGATGCCGCGCGGGCCTTCACCCCACCGGCCGTGTTCGCCGCGGTGGTCGCCGCGGTCCGCGCCGGCCACCGGGGGGTGGTGCCGGTGATACCGCTGGTGGACACGGTCAAGCGGGTCGACGGCGACGGCGTCATCATGTCCACTGTGGACAGGTCGACGTTGCGCTCGGTGCAGACGCCGCAGGGTTTTGCCCCCGACGTGCTGCGCCGCGCCTACTCCAGCTGGGCCGGTCGGGGCGGTGGCCCGGACCCCGTGACCGACGACGCCGGGCTGGTCGAGGCGCTCGGTGAGCCGATACACACTGTGCCCGGCGCCGCGGAAGCATTCAAGATCACGACGCCGCTGGACCTGGCGCTCGCCGAGGCCCTGATGGCACGGGAGGCCACGGCGGCCGGTACACCCAATGCCGGTACACCCAATGCCGCTACAGCCAATGCCGGTACACCCAATGCCGGTATGGCCGATGCCGCTCGTGCCGGAGCCGTCGGGGGCCCGGCCGGGTGAGGGTCGGCATCGGCGCCGACGTCCACCCGATCCGAGCCGGCCGGCCGTGCTGGATCGCCGGGCTGCTGTGGGATGGGCTGGACGGCTGCGCCGGCCACTCCGACGGCGACGTCGCCGCGCACGCTCTCTGTGACGCCGTGCTCTCCGCCGCAGGGCTAGGCGACGTCGGCATGGTCTTCGGCACCTCCGACGCCCGCTGGGCCGGCGCGCACGGCGTCGACCTCCTAGCCGAGGTCCGCGACCGGGTGCACGCCGCCGGCCAGCGGCTCGGCAACGCCGCCGTGCAGGTCATCGGCAACCATCCGCGCATCGGCGCACGCCGTACCGAGGCCCAGGCCGTACTCTCTGCCGCACTCGGTGGCCCCGTCACGGTCACCGCGACCACCACCGACGGGCTTGGCCTCACCGGACGCGGTGAAGGCATCGCCGCCATCGCCACCGCCCTCCTCCTCCCGTAACCCGGCGTGTCCGCGCGCCCAGACACGTGTGTCCGCGCGCCCAGCCACGTGTGTCCGCGCGCCCAGACACGTGTGTCCGCGCCTTGGACACGTGAGTTGGACGTTTACGGCGGACCGGCCGCCGCCTCCAGGTGCCAGAACGCCCAACTCATGTGGCCGAACACGCGGACACGCGCGGGCAAGGGGTACGACAGGTGGCCGTAGGGGCGCGGATTACGGCGTGCGCACCTCAGTAGGCTGGAGCGGTGACGTTGCGTCTGCATGACACCGCGAGCCGTGCGGTGCGGCCGTTCGAGCCGTTACGCGCCGGCGAGGTGTCGATCTACCTGTGTGGCGCAACGGTGCAGAGTTTGCCGCACCTCGGGCACATGCGCGGCGCTGTGGCGTTCGACGTGCTGTGGCGCTGGCTGGAACGCGCCGGCATGGACGTCAAGGTCGTCCGCAATGTCACCGATATCGACGACAAGGTGCTGGCCAAGGCCGCCGACGCCGGTCGACCGTGGTGGGAGTTGGCGGCCGCCAACGAGCGCGCGTTCGCCCAGGCGTACGAGGCGCTCGGCTGCCGGCCGGCCAGCGCGGAACCGCGGGCAACCGGGCACATCACCGAGATGATCGAGCTGATGCAGCGGCTGGTCGACCGTGGCCACGCCTACGCGGCGGGCGGCGACGTGTACTTCGACGTGCGGTCCTACCCGGAGTACGGCGCGCTCTCCGGCCAGCGGCTGGACAAGATGGAGCAGGGCGAGACGGCGGCCACCGGCAAGCGGCACCCGGTGGACTTCACGCTCTGGAAGGGGGCCAAGCCCGGCGAGCCCTCCTGGCCTACCCCGTGGGGCCGCGGCCGGCCCGGCTGGCACCTCGAGTGCTCGGCGATGGCCACCGGCTACCTCGGCGCCGAGTTCGACATCCACGGCGGCGGGCTCGACCTGGTCTTCCCACACCACGAGAACGAGCTCGCCCAGTCCCGCGCCGCCGGCGACTGCTTCGCCCGGTACTGGCTGCACTGGGCGTTCCTCACGATGGCCGGCGAGAAGATGTCCAAGTCGTTGGGCAACACGTTGGCCGTGCCGGCGGTGCTGCAACGGTTCCGCCCGCCAGAGGTGCGCTACTACCTGGTCGCGGCGCACTACCGGTCGCTGGTCGAGTACACCGAGGAGGCGCTCGCCGAGGCGGCCGCCGGGTACCGTCGCGTCGAGTCGTTCGTGCATCGGGTGGCCGAGCGCCTCGGCCGCCCTCGGCCAGGGCCGCTCTGCGCCGAGTTCACCGCCGCCATGGACGACGACCTCGGCACCCCCGCCGCGCTCGCTGCGGTCCACGAAACGGTCCGGGTCGGCAACATTGCGCTGGACGCCGGCGACCGGCAAGGCGCGCTCGGCGCGGCCGGCTCGGTCCGGCGCATGTTGGACGTGCTCGGCCTTGACCCGCTGTCCGACAAGTGGTCGGCCGCCTCATCCACGGTGGACCGTGGCGCCCAGCGGGCGCTGACCGCGTTGGTCGAGGAGCTGCTGGCCGACCGCCAGCGGGCCCGCGAGCGGCGTGACTACGCCGCTGCCGATGCCATTCGGGCCCGCCTGCTGGCCGCGGGAATCACCGTCGAGGACACGCCCGATGGTCCACTGTGGACGGTGAAGGACGATGGCATCCCCAGCGGATCGTGGCCGTCGCCAGCGGGCGCCGGGCAGCAGACCAAAGATCCGCTGGTTGGGCCGTAATGGCCGGCAACTCGCGGCGGCGCGGCGCGGTGCGCAAGACCGGCACCAAGAAGGGCGCCGTCGTCGGGTCGGGCGGCCAGCGCCGCCGCGGTCTGGAAGGCAGGGGGCCGACGCCCAAGGCAGGCGATCGCGCCGGGCATCCGGCACAGCAGCGAGCGGCCGAACCGGCGCGAACGGCCGGCAAGGCCGCCAGTGGCAAGGTCGCCAGTGGCAAGGCCGCCAGTGGCAAG
>DASXTS010000321.1:0-5481 GCA_036505275.1 Pseudonocardiaceae bacterium | reverse complement strand
ACACCGATCTGTTAGCCGAGGGTGTTGCGACCGGGACCCGCCGATCGCTGATCACACCGCGGCGCATACCCGGTGGGTAGCGGGTGTGGGCCTGTCGTTGGGCCTCTGTGATGACGTTGCGAACGGTAGCCGATGCTGTATGCCTCGTCCTGCGCCACGTCGGCGGGCCAGTCTCGCGGGGCAGAATCGCCTCATGCCTGCGGCGGTGGTGTTCGACCTGGACGGGGTGCTGATCGACTCGGAACCGGTCTGGGAGCAGGTTCGCCGGCAGGTAGTGGCCGATCACGGTGGACGCTGGCTCCCGCAGGCCCAGGCGCGGCTGATGGGCATGAGCACCAACGAGTGGGCGCACTACCTCAGCGAGGACCTAGGCGCAGACTTGCCCGCCGCCGCGATCGCCGATCTGGTGATCAGCCGGATGGCCGACCGGTACACGCGGCGGCTGCCGCTGCTGCCGGGCGCGGTCGAGGCCGTGGCGTCCGCGGCGACGCGGTGGCCGCTCGCCCTGGCCAGCTCGTCACCGCCGCGGCTCATCGAGGCGGCGTTGTCCGCCGCCGGACTGCGCGATGCGTTGCGGGTCACGGTCTCGACCGAGGAGGTCCTCGCCGGCAAGCCAGCCCCGGACGTCTACCTGCTCGCCGCCGAGCGGCTCGGCGCACCGGCCGGAGAATGCGTGGCGGTCGAGGACTCGAGCA
The DNA here is from genome assembly GCA_036505275.1 of Pseudonocardiaceae bacterium. Classification (GTDB taxonomy): domain Bacteria; phylum Actinomycetota; class Actinomycetes; order Mycobacteriales; family Pseudonocardiaceae; genus DASXTS01. Next base: position 4,786 of record DASXTS010000321.1, on the reverse strand, counting down.
ACGGCCTGCGGGCCGCCGCGGCCGCGGGCATGCGCGTCGTTGCCGTGCCCCGCCCCGAGTACCCACCCGAGCCAGCGGCTCTCGCCCACGCCACGGTCGTGCTCGACTCCCTGAGGCAGCTCACGCCAACTCTGATCGCCGCGCTCGGCCCATAGGGTGCTGGCTAAGGACCGAAGCGTCTGGGCACGCGAGCCAAGCAGCCGCGCTATGCGCCGTCGGGTTTCGGCACCATGCCGCCAGCCCGCATGGTGGCCACCATCGACCAACCCCGACACCGCCTCCAGCGCCACCAGCGAGCAGGCCGCCCAAGATGACCAGCATTGTGATCAACTCCGTCCCGAGCCGACGGTGACCGGTGCATGCGGGCATCGTGCGGCGGCCGCCCGCTCGGTGCGATGCGTCAGGGGCGGCGGCGAGTGAGCAGTCGCAGGAGGCGACGCAGGCCGCGGGCCGGAGGCGATGGGGCCGCGGCGGGCAGTACGGCGAACTGCTGGACGAATCGCGGGTCCTCTTGGGTGAGGGCCTGCTCGAGTTCGGCGAGTAATCGCCGCTCATACTGGGATAGTCGCATCTGCACTCACCTGGTCCGCAGTGCGTCTTGACTAGCGTAATTCGCACGACCGGCGACGACAACACAGCGTGGGAATAGGCGCTCAGGGCGTGTGTCCTCGTGGGCGACTGTCTGTGCAGCCGATCGTGGTCGTATGTGTCGGCTTGCCCAGGCGCGCCCGGACGCCGGGCGCGGGCCGGCCCTGGATGGGTGCGATCATGGTCGTCGGCTGCGCGGACAGCCGATGGCTGACCATTAAGCGAGGGAGGGTTATTCGTGCGGAGCAGGGTGCAGACGATCACGCCGGCGCGGGCGGCGGAGTGGCTGGAGGCGAATACCACCAACCGGCCGTTGTCGCGGCCGGTGGTGCGTTCGTTCGCCGAGGCGATGCGCCGCGGGGAGTGGCTGGTCACCCATCAGGGGATCGCGTTCGACGTGAACGGGGTGTTGGTGGATGGGCAGCACCGGCTGGCGGCGATCATCGAGGCGGACCGGCCGGTCGAGCTGACGGTGTTCAGCGAGGTGGCCGAGGGCACCTTCGACGTACTGGACACGGGCAAGCGGCGCACCGCGGCGGATGTGCTGGCCATCGAGGGGGAGAAGAACAGCACGATGCTCGCCGCGATGGTGCGCACCGTGTGGCTCTACCGCAACCGGGCCGACTTGAACTGGTCCGGCGGTGCGGCCGGGGTCACCAACCACCAGGTCGTGCAGACCCTCGACGAGCACCCCAAGCTGCGGGACTTCCTCGGGGTGGGCGAGCAGATCGCCACCGCCACCGGGATGATCAAGAGCGCCGCCGGGGCGGCGTCCTACCTGGTCGAGCAGGCGAACAAGCGGACCGATCTCACGCCCTGGTATGACGGGATCATCGACGGCGCCGGGCTGCGCAAAGGCGATCCGCGGCTGCTGTTTCGGCGGGTGATGTTCAACATGGCCCGCAAACACGCCGGGCAAGCGCTGCGCCGACGCGACACCCGCGAGCACCTCGCCCTCTACCTCAAAGCCTTCAACGCCTGGCACACCGGCGAGCCGCTACCCCAACTGCGGTTCACCCCCCGCGAAAGCATGCCCCGCATCACCACAACCCGCTGAGCGCTTCGGCGACATCCCGAGCGTGGACCGCTGGCGTAGGGGTCCGAGACGGCCTCGCCGGCCTAGCGGGGGAACGCGTCACCTATTGCTGGGTGGTTAACGCGGCGAGATGTACGGACGCCACAGGGTATGTGAGCGGCGGGACCGTCGGCGAACCCGACCGACTGCCGGCCGGCTGAGCTGAATCCGCGCTACGACGGTGGGTGGCTGTCGGCATTCTGGAGACGGACGGCGCCATCAGCGTTACCTGACCGCTGCGGTCGCGGCCTGATCTGATGACGGTGTTGCCAGGCCGAGCTGGGCGAGCTCGCCGCGCGAGCTGACGCCTGTCTTGCTGAACACGTTGCGCAGGTGGAATGCGACGGTCCGCGGGGAGATCCAGCAATGGGCGGCGGCTTCCTTGTTCGACATGCCGCGCGCCACGAGCTGGGCGACTTGCAGTTCCATCGGGGTGAGGAGGGTGAGCGTGGACGGGTCGCGTTTGCGCGCGGTCTCGCCCGAGGCCCGTAGTTCCTGCTCGGCGCGGGACGTGAGCGGCTCGGCGGCCAGTTCTTCGAAGATCGCGCGCGCAGCGCGCAGGTGGGGGCGGGCGTCGCTGCGGCGTTGGGCGCGGCGCAGCAGTTCGCCGTAGGCCAGGTGGGTACGGGCCCGGTCGTAGGGGCGGCCGCCGTGCTCATGGTGTGCCAGGGCGCTGTCGAACAAGGCTGGTGCGTCGGCTGGGTCGGCGAGCAGCGCCCGTCCGTGCTCGGCGGCAGCGAGGGCCCACGGCCAGCGGGTTGTCTCGGCGTAGTCGCCGAGCTCATCGAGCCAGGCCTGCGCCCGGGCGGGGTCGCCGGCTCGGACGGCGGCGTCGAGGCGGTCGAAGGTAGCCATGCGTGACAGGGCCGGTAGACGTAGCCGGCTGAGGTGGTGCAGCGCGTCGAAGGTGTCACCGTCGTTCGCGGCCCGGACGCCTGCGGCCCACCGGGACAGGTCGTGCACGGCGTCGGTGAGCACACCCAGATGCTGCTGCGAGCTGGTGTCGGCGAGCCGGGTGCGCAGGGTGTCGTAGTCCGCTCGGCCCTGCATGGCGGCCAGCAGCGCCAGCCAGCCGAGCGGCGCGGCGCCGAGTGCCGGCTGGCCGGTGTCGACGCTGAGTGCGAACGCTTCGTCCGCCGCCGACCGGACGCGCGACCAGTCACCGGACAGCAGATCGGCGAACGCCAGCCGAGGCAAGGCGTAGAGCACGAGCATGCCGGCCCCGCGGTCCCGGGCGCCGGCCAGCATCCGGGTGAAGCAGGAGCGGTGCGTCTGGTCATCTCCGAGGTGCAGCGCCGTGTTGCCGAGGTTGGCAAGTACGTCGGAGTCCTCGACCTCGGCGCTGGCGTCGACCGCCGCGTGCAGTGAACGCAGCGCCGGTGCCCACGCGCCGGCAGCGTCGGCGATCGTCGCGGCGAGGAGCAGCCTCAGACAGCGGGTCCGCGTGGGGTCGCCAGGTCGTTCTTGCGTTGCGTGCTCGGGAATCGGGCCGGCGTCGGGTGCGGCGCTCGTGTCGGCGTCGAACATGCGGGTCAGGGTGGCGGCGACCCATGTCTCCACGGCTCGGGCCGGGTCGTCGGCCGCGACTGCTCGCGCGGCGCTGCTGAACGTGCGGTACGCCTTCGCTGCCGAGCCGACGTTGACCTCGATCCGTCCCAACAGCCGGTCGATGTCGGCGCGCAACAACGGGTCATCGGCACCAGCGCGGGCCGCGTCTGCCAGCTCGCGTGCCCGGTCGGCCTGCCCGCTCGACCAGGCGTTGCGGGCTGCGGCGAACAGCATTGCGGCGCGCGGCTGCTCGGCGGCGCACAGGTCGGCGGCACGTTCGTAGGCCGCGGCTGCGGCGGTGTAACCACCCCGGCGTTCGGCGCGGCCGGCAGCCTGCTGAAGCGCTGCGACCACGGCAGCGTCGGGTCCGTCGGCCGCGGCGGCCCGGTGCCACGCCTGCCGGTCCGGGTCGTCGGTGAGCACCTCGGCGAGTGCGCGGTGTGCTGCCCGGCGCTCGTGCCCGGTCGCTGCCTGGTAGACCCCGGAGCGCACGAGCGGGTGGCGCACCCGCACGTTGTCGCGGTCCGTGACGATGAGCCCGGCGCGCTCAGCGTCGGGCAGAGCAGCCGCGGAGACGCCAAGCAGGGCGGCGGCGTGCGCCACGACGGCGAGGTTGCCGGAGTCGTCGGCTGCCGCCACGAGCAGCAGCGTCTGCACCTCGACAGGCAGGCGGCGGCAGCGGTCGAGGAAGACCCGCTGAACCCGGGCGGTCAGCTGCAGCTGAGCCGGTATCGGTGCTGTCCCGTCGAGCTGTGCGCGGGTCAATGCGGTCGGCAGCTCGACCAGCGCGAGCGGGTTGCCGCGCTTCTGCGTGAGCAGCGCTTCGGCTACCTGCTCGGGCAGAGGAGCTCCGGTGCGCTCGGCGAGAAGCAGCCGCGCGGCGGGTGCGGCCAGGCCGGTCAGCACCAGCGTCGGCACCCCGTCAGCGGTGAAGGTCGCGACGTCGCCGTCGCGGGCGGCGAAGATCAGCGCGATCGGATCGGCCTGCAGGCGGCGGGACGCGAACAGCAGCGCGTCGGCCGAGGCGGCGTCGAGCCAGTGCGCGTCATCCACCACGCACAGCACGGGTGTCGTGTCGGCGGCCTCGCTCAGCATGGTCAGCGTCGCGAGGGCAACCAAGAACGGATCTTCGGTCGGGCCGTCCTGTTGGCCGAACGCGACCCGCAACGCCCTGGCCTGCGGAGCCGGTAGCCGCTCGAGCAGCGACAGAACCGGCCGCAGCAGCTGATGCAACCCGGCGAACGCCAGCGGCGCTTCGGATTCCAAGCCTTGCGTGGACAGCACCCGCATGCCCGTGGCGCGCTCACGCGCGTCCTGAAGCAGGGCTGACTTGCCGACGCCGGGTTCGCCGCGGATGAGCAGCGCCCCGGCGGTGCCGGCACGCGCGTCAGTGAGCAGCGCGGCCACCCGCGCCTGCTCAGCGTCTCGGCCATGCAGCACCTGCCGAAGCTACTCCGGATTTCACATCGCGCAGCGCCGCCAAGACCTGTTACAGCGTCGGGTGAACCTGGCGCTTTGACCGGGCCGAGTGATCACCGGTACCGCGACAGTGGTCCCTGCCCGCTGCGATCTGCG
>DASXTS010000320.1:0-2017 GCA_036505275.1 Pseudonocardiaceae bacterium | reverse complement strand
GGTGTTCCGCGGGCTCAACCCAGAGCGGATCACCGGCGCCGCCCTGTGTGTCGGGATCGCCCGCTACGTCCTGGCCAAGGCCGCCCGCTATGCCAGCGAACGCCGGGTGTGGCAGACGCCGATCGGGGCGCACCAGGGCGTCGCCCATCCGCTGGCCGAGGCGAAGATCGCGACCGAGCTCGCCGCGCTGATGATGCGGAAGGCGGCCTGGCTGCATGATCGCGGCGAGCCGGCGGGCGAGGCGTCGAACATGGCCAAGTACGCCGCGGCCGAGGCCGCGCTGGCCGCGGTGGATGCCGCGATCCAGGCGCACGGCGGCAACGGCATGGCCAGCGAGTACGGGCTGGTCCCGTACTGGGGCCTCGCCCGGTTGCTGCGGATCGCGCCGGTGAACCGGGAAATGATCCTCAACTTCGTCGCCCAGCACAGCCTGGGCCTGCCGCGCTCCTATTAGGAGGACGCCGTGTCAGACGCCGTGTCAGACGCCGTGTCAGATGCTGCCCGCAACCTCATCCAACGGGTCAACGTCGGGGACTCGTTGACCCGCAGCGCGGCGGCCCGGCCGGACAAGATCGCGATCGTCGACGGTGACCGGCGGATTCGCTACGCCGCGTTCAACGCGTGGGTCAACCGGCTCGCCAACGGCCTGGCGGGGCGCGGCTACGGCCGGGGTGACGCGCTCGCGCTCGCGTCGGGCAACAGTGCCGAGTTTCTGGCCGTCTACTACGCCTGCGCCAAGCTCGGCGTGGTCTGCGTGCCGGTCAACCTGGGGTGGCGGGCCGACGAGGTGGCCTACGTGCTCGGTCACTCCGGTGCGCGCGGCCTTGCCGTGGAGGCGCAGCTCGTCGGGGCGATGAGCGAGGCGCTGGCCAAGGCGTCCGCCGTCGCCGACGTCGTGGTGTTGCCCGGCATCGGCGGGTCGTATGCGGCCGAGCCGGCCGATCGGACCTGGCTGCGGCTGGACCAGCTGATCTCGGCCGACCGCGCCGAGCCACAGGTTTTCGTCGAGGACCGCGACCCGCTGAGCTACCTCTACACCTCGGGGACCACCTCGTTTCCCAAGGGCGTCGTCGGCAGCCATCTGGCTATGTACCTGGGATCGATGTCCGGCGCGCTGGAGGCCGGCTGGACCGCGGCGGACCGGTTCGCCGCGATGATGCCGATGTTCCACACCGCACAGCTCAATGCCTTCTGCACGCCGGCGGTGCTGGTCGGCGCGACCATCCACGTGTTGCGCGGCTTCGACCCGGTCGGGCTGCTCGATCTGATCGAGCGAGAGCGGATCACCCAGGTATTCGGGCTGCCGATGATGTACCGGGCGATGCTGGACCACCCGTCGTTCGCCGGCCGGGATCTGTCCAGCCTGCGCCGGGCGGTCTACGCGATGGCGCCCATGCCCGACGAGCTGATCCGGCGCTGCCTGGACCGGTTCGGCTGCGACTTCGCGCTGCTGTTCGGGCAGACCGAGATGAGCCCGGTGACCACGTTGTTCCGGCCCGAGCACCAGCTGACCCACACCGGCGCCGTCGGCATGCCGATCACCGGGGTGCAAGTCGCGATCATGGGGCGGGACGGCAGGCTGCTCGGCACCGGGCTGCAGGGCGAGATCGTCTACCGCGGGCCGAGCACGATGACCGAGTACCTGAACAACCCGGCCGCCACCACCGAGGCGTTCGCGCACGGCTGGTTCCGCTCCGGCGACGTCGGCCGGTTCGACGTCGACGGCGTGCTGTGGTTCGCCGACCGGTTCAAGGACGTGATCAAGACCGGCGGGGAGAACGTCGCATCGATCGAGGTGGAGAAGGCGGTCTACGCCGTGGCGCCGAACGTGGCGGAGGCGGTGGTGGTCGGGCTGCCGCACCAGCGGTGGAGCGAGGCGATCACCGCGGTGGTGGTGCCGAAGCCAGGGGCGAGGATCGAGGAGTCCGCGCTGATCGGCGCGCTGAAGCGGCGGCTGGACGGCTACAAGGTGCCCAAGTCGGTGATCGTCGTTGATGAGCTGCCGAAGACGTCCACC
>DASXTS010000319.1:0-2354 GCA_036505275.1 Pseudonocardiaceae bacterium | reverse complement strand
GCCGATTTCGCCTGATCTCACCTGCCAACTTCGCTCAGTCAGTCTCGGCCACCGATCGCGGAAATCTGGTCGGCGAGAAGGACATCGCTCCAGCGGGAACCATCCAGGGCATGACCTTGACGTCGAACCGACCGGCCTGTACGGCCGGGTCGCCCTGCTTGAGCTGCAAGGCACGTTCCGGGTCGACTCTCAAGATCGACAGTCCGCGAAACTCGCGATCCGGCGCACCGAGCAGCGGCCCGGCGGCGACCAGGTACCCGGCCTCGTGCAGGTCGGCCAGGTGCGCCATGTGGGCGTCCTGCAGTGCCGCGGCTGCCTCCTCATCGAGCTGCGGGGCGTCGGGACGCAGCACCAGCAGGGCGACGGTGTAGGTGTCGAACTGCACGCAGAGATCATACCCACCCGGAAATCATGTCGTGGGTGGAGTTCGTTTCCGCGGTGATCGACGCATGACCAGCGGCACGATTATGCGGCAGCCACAACGAGGTTCGGTCAAGTCGCGCAGCGCCCAATCAGCGGTATGTCAGTGCATTGGCTGCCGCCATTCGCGCCGGGCGAATATGGCGCTCCGGAGGCCGGGCGCCAGCGGGCGCGGTCTGCCGAGTTTAAACCGGCCAGGCAGCCTTGCGAGGGGCACATAGCATGCCGACATGGGCTTGATCGGCAGGGCTGCGTTGGTCGCCACCATCAATGGGCAGGTCTTTCGCTGCCTGGTATGCCAGGGCGGGTTGTTCAGCACCCGGACCATCAAACTCAACACCGCGGCCATGGAGTTCTTCGACCTCGCCTGGGCCAACCGGACGTCGCTGGGTGTCATCTGCGACAACTGCGGCTACGTTCACGAGTTCGTCGACGAAGCCATCCGGATGTGGGATCCTGACACCGGCGTCCCCGCCGACTAAGCCGCGCTCGCGCGGCACCTTGATCCTGTAGAGGCCAATTCGGCACTACTACGCACAGACTCTCTGTCCTGTCCCGGCTGATGCCTTACATCCGCGTCCCGGCCCTGGCAGCACCAGGTGGGGGAACCGTCGCCCGGTGAGTTCGGCGAAGGTGGCAAAGAGCAGGTCGCCGTCGACGTGATGCCTGATGGGCGGGCTGGTTGATCGGGTGTCGTCCGGCGTCTGGGCAGTGGCCGCTGGGGCCAGCGTTGTGGTGGCCATCGCGACCTGGTCTGTTGCCCGGCGCCGGCTGCACCGTGCGGGGAAGCGCGTCGCCAGCCCGCAATTGGTACCAAGCGGCGGGAGGGTACGAGACTCCGCCTTGACCGGTGGCGGCGATGATCCCCGCAGCGCTGTTCTGGAGCATGGTGCTCGCCGGCTCGCTGCACGACCTGGTCGCTTTCGGCCGAACCGTTCTGGGTTGGCAGGGAGGCTGGGAGTACCTGGTCCCCGGCACCCTTGACGGGGTCGGTGTGACGTCGCGTTCCTGGCCTTCCGGGCGATACGTAAGCAGAAGGCCCCGGACCGCAGCCAGCGCATCGTGTGGGCGCCGCGCTCGCCTCGGCGACAGTGAACTTCGCCTACGAGTACAGCCGCAGCGGACACAACGTCGTGGCCGGCGGCTACCTGGGACTGCTGAGCCTGTTCGGCATGGTGATGTTCCGCGAGTTCCTCGACCAGTTCGAGGAAGGCGCCGCGTACGTCAAGCGGGAGAACCCGAAGTTCGGGATGCGATGGATCACATGGCCGACCAACACGTTCTGCGCGGCGGTGGCTTGGCGCAACCACCCACCGGCCGAGGGCACCCAGGCAACCGTGCTGGCCGCCATAGCCAACCTCGACCGAGTCCGAGCATTAAAGGCCGCCGCACGAGAAGCCGACGTCGAAGCGCGCCACGAGCAGAATTTCCCGGATCCGCAGGCAGGCAGAGCTAACGGCCGCGTCGAATAGCGCACCAGCGTGCGGCGACACCGACGAGGTAACGATCGCTGAGCATCCTGCCGCGGGGAACAACACCGCTGTCCGTGCAGGGCGGACGGACCGCAGACGTACGGGTACCAGTTGGTGCCGCGACCGTCGCTCAATGGGCAGACACCTGGGTCAGGGTGTGTGCCGACGGCAAGTCGGCGCTCGGACCGCTCAACGAGGAGCACGCTCGCGCCAGATACGGGCTGAGCGCCAAGCAGATGCGTAACATTCGCCACGCGGCGACCTCGGGCGCGCTGCGCCGCCGAGCCGAGGAGCTGGGCGTACCGCTCCCATCTGGCTACATCGACAGCCCGGCGGTCGGCCGGGTTAACCGGCACGACGTCGGTGCGGTGCCGGTGTAGGTCCCGGCAGCGGTCTGACCTTGGACCGGGTGACCACCACCAGTGGTGGTGGTCGCCCTGTCCGTACGGGCTCCGGCCGTGA
>DASXTS010000318.1:0-11932 GCA_036505275.1 Pseudonocardiaceae bacterium | reverse complement strand
CGCTGCACCGCCTCGACATCGCCGGCCGGGTGTATCGGCGGCGCGAGCCGGCCGGCTCCGGCCAGTGCGGCACGGTGGTGCTCGACGAGCCCGGCCGCAGCACGCGGTGGCGCCTGGTGCGCCGCGACGGCGAGTTGCCGGCAGAGCTGCTGACCGCGGCCGACGAGCGACACCGGCCGCACTGGTCGGTCTGCTGGGCGGTGCCGGTGTCGCGGCCTGGGGGGCCGATCGGTGCGGAGGAGCCCGAGGAGCCGGAGGTGCCTCGGCCCATTGGTGACGATGTGCTGCACGCCCCCACCCCGACCGACGAACGGCTGTCGCTGCCGGCACGGCTGCTGGCCGCCCTGCCGATGGAGCCGTCGCGGCGGCGGATCCGGCACGGTGCCGCCGCCGACCACGTGCTGGCCGAGGCGGTGCGGGCCTACCCGGAGTTGGTCACGGCGGTGCCGGCGGAGCACCGCACGGAGCTCGTGCCGCACGCCGGCTTTCCGCGCTCCGACGTGGACTCCGTGCTACGCGTCGGCGTGGTCGGGGCGCTGCGCACCGCCGCCTGGCTGCCGGCCGCGGACGGCGGTGCCGAGCTCAGTCCGGCCAAGGCGGCCGTGCTGGACATGCCGGCGCCTCGACTGGTCGGGCTGCTCGCCGACCTGGTGCCCGGGCTGGCCGCCGCGCCGCTGTCCGAGCCGGCGCGGGCCGCTGCCCTGGTCGTCCTCGACGTGCAACGCCTCGGCCTGACGGACGTGGTTGACGCGGTGTCTGGGGTGGACCGCGCACCGGCCTGGTGGTGCGAGCTGTATGACGCGCTCGCTCCGCTGGCGGACACCGACCCGGCCGCCCGCGACGAACTGGCCGCGCTCCCGGTGCCGCTCGCCGACGGCCGCACCGTGACCGGCCCGCGCGGCACCATCGTGCTCGACGGCGCCTTCGAGGACCGCCAATCCCAGGGTTGGTGGTACCCGACGGACACCCGCGCCGGCCCGGCTCTCCGTGTCGTGCACCCCGATGCCGTGCACCCACTGCTGTTCCGGCTCGGCGCACAGCGGTCCGGGCCGCGGGAGCTGCTGGACAGCCCAGCCATGCGCGAGGCCGTGGCGCGATCGGTCGACGATGCGGAGGCCGGCCTGGACGTCGGGCCGCTGGCCGACACCGTGCTTGGCCTGGTCACTGCGGCCGGCGCCGCCGCCGCTCAGGCACGGCTGGGCGCCCTGGCGCTGCCGGACGAGCACGGCGAGCCACGCCGCGCCGACGAGCTGGTGCTGCCGGACGGTCCGCTGCGGGCGGTGCTCGCACGGGACACCCCGATCGCCGTGCTGCACGCCGACGTCGCCGAAAGGTACCCGCGCGAGGCGCTGCGCGCCGTGGGTGTGCTCGACGGCTTTGCCGTGCTGGTCGACGAGAACCCGACCGCGCCCGACCACGACCTCGACGACGAGGATCGCTGGTGGGCCACCCTGGACGAGCCGCCGCAGCGTCTGGTCGCCGTCCGCGACCTCGACCTTGTCGACGACGACGCGTGGCCGGTGGCGCTGCGGCTGCTGGCCGCCGGGCCGGGCACCGGGGCCGCCTACTACGACCAGGAGACCGATACCACCCAGGCGCCGCTGTACGACCCGGACTCCGATACCCGGCGCGCCCTGAACGACGCGTACACCCGCTGGTGGCTGGCCAGGCATGCCCGGCTGGCCGGTCACCCGCCGCGGCATTGGCGCCTCAACAGCGCCACCCGGCTCGCCGGCCTCTTCGACCCGGTACCCGCCGACGGCGGTGACGGCGCCGCCGTTCTGGACGAGGAGCTGCTGGCGACCGCCGGGGTGCGGACCGCGTTGGAGGTGGCGGACGCCGAGGACGCGGCCGACCTGCTGGCCCGGCTCGCCGACCCGGGACGGCACCCCAGCCCCGCCACGGTGCGGGCGGCCCACGCCGCGCTCACCAGGGCCGCCGCCGAAGACCAGTTCGACATCGAGGAGCTGGAGCTACCGGCCGCAGTCCGGGCGGTCAGCGGCGCGACGGCGCCGGCCGACGCCGCCTTTGTGTTGGACCTGCCGTGGCTGGCCGGCATCGCGGACCCGGACCGTGCGGTCGCCGGCGGCGACCCGTACCTGCTGGCCGAGCTGCTGGATCTGCCGCTGGCCTCGGAGAAGCTGTCCGCCACGGTCGTGTCCAGCGGGCGCCGGACGCCCTGGGCCGACCTGCCCGAGATCGCCGCCGCCGCTGAGGCCATCGGCCGCGAGGTGCCGCCCGGCGAGCTGATCCTGCACGACCGGCTCACGGTTCGCACGGCCGGCGGCGCCGACCATGACGTGCCGTTCTGGGTCGATGGCGACACCGTGCACGCCGGCGACGCCATTCGAGCATTTCTTGAATACGGCCGGGCAGGCGACGGCAGGTAGCGTCACCGGACGTGCTCCAAGTTACCGACCGTACGAAGCTGACCAGACTCCCGTACCGCCAGGTCACCGACCGGAGCGTGCTGCACGCCGTGCTCGATGCCGGCATCGTGGCGCACGTCGCGCTCACCACCGACCGCGGACCGGTGGTGCTGCCCGTGGGCTACGCGCGCGACGGCGACAGGCTGCTGCTGCACGGCTCGACCGGTGCCGGGCTGTTGCGTGAGGCCGCCGACGGCGCCCATCTCGCGGTCGCCGTCACGCTGCTCGACGGCCTGGTGTATGCCCGGTCGCTGTTCGACTCGTCCATGAACTACCGGTCGGTCGTGGTGTTCGGCCGCGCCTCCAAGTTGTACGGCGACGACAAGCTGGCGGCCCTTCGGCGGCTGTCGGACAAGCTGATGCCCGGCCGGTGGGACGAGGTTCGCCCGCCGACCATGAAGGAGCTGGCCGCGACGCTGGTGCTCGAGGTCGCGCTGGACGAGGTCTCGGTGAAGGCGCGCAGCGGCCCGCCGAGCGACGACGAGCCGGTGACCGAGCAGGAGATCGCCACGGTCTGGGCTGGTGAACTGCCGCTGCGCACCGTGCCCGGCGAGCCGGTGCGTGCTCCGGACGTGCCTGCTGCGCTCCCGGTGCCCCCGTCGCTCGGCGCGGCGGCCGCGCGGGTGGATCGTTCGGTGGCGTTGCCGGCGTCGGCCTGAGCGCCGCCGCCGCCTTAGAGGCCGCTCTGCGCCGAGCGCGAGCCGCGGCGCGCGGCCGAACGTTGCCACCGGAACAGCAAGTAGCCGAGCAACCCGATCACCCAGCCTGCGATCGTCGTCCAGAACAGGTCATCGAGCGGGCGCCCGGCGAAGATCTTCGCTGCGAACAGGCCGGCCGACGCCGCGAACCATGCGCCGGTGCCGACCAGCGCCGGCAGCGTCGGGTCCGCCAGCCGCGGATGCAGCGGCGGCACGGTCGGCGGACGTGGTTGCATGCGGTCGAGGCTAGTGCGGAGCACCATCACCTGGACACCATCGCCTGGGCACCATCGCCTGGGCACCATGACTCGGCACCATGACTCGGCACCATTCCGTAAAAGTCGTGAGGTATGCTAACGATATGGCTGAGGGTGTGCTACCGGAGGGGGAGCAGCCGCTCGCCAGCCGGTTGCGGTTGGCCGTGGTCCGGCTGAACCGCCGGCTGCGCGCCCAACGTAATGACTCCAGCATGACGCTGACCCAGATGTCGGCGCTGTCCTGCCTGAAGAAGTTCGGACCCTTGACCCCCGGCGAGCTGGCCGCCAGGGAGCGGGTGCAGCCACCCTCGATGACCAGGGTGATTGCCGCACTGGAGGAGCACGGCCTGGCCACCAGGCAGCCGCACCCGTCCGACGGGCGGCAGGCCATCGTCACCATCACCGAGCAGGGTGTGAGCTACCTGGCCGCGGACGCCGCCGCCCGCGAGCGGTGGCTCGACCAGCGGGTGGCCGAGCTGACCGACGGCGAGCGGGAGCTGCTGGCGCGGGCCGTCGAGGTGATCAGCCGGATGGCGGAGGGCTGACGCATCGTGACGGCTACCGACGTGCGCCCTCACGAGGCCGCAGGCCAGGTGTGGACGGGCTCGCCGGTGAGCATGTGCTCGCGGTAGCGGCGCAGCATTGCGCGTAGGGCGGCGCGCCGCTCCAGGCCGCGCCGCTGCAGCGCGGCCACCGTTTCGCGCTGCCAGCAGGAGCCGGTACGGCGTGCCACGCAGCGTTCTTCCAGCACGCCGAGAAGCCGCTCGCGGGCGTCGTCCGAGACGCCGCCGCGGCGCAGGCCGTCGTGTGCGAGTGGCAGCAGCAGCCGCAGCGCCAGTTCGTCCGGCCGCACCCAGCCGATGCCCGGCCAGTAGAGCTGGGCATCCATGCCGTGCCGCGCGCCGGCGTAGAGGTTCTCCTCGGCGGCTTGGAAGGACATCTGCGACCACAGCGGCCGCTCCTGCTCGGTCAGCGCGCGCATTGCACCGTAGTAGAACGCCGCGTTGGCCAGCATGTCGATCACGGTGGGCCCGGCCGGCAGCACCCTGTTCTCCACCCGCAGGTGCGGCACGCCGTCCACCACGTCGTAAACCGGCCGGTTCCACCGCCACACCGTGCCGTTGTGCTCCACCAGTTCGGTGAGCGCCGGGGTACGGCCGGCGTCCAGCTCGTCCAGCGGGTCCTGCTCGCCGGTCTCGGCCAGCAGTGCAGGGAAGTACCTCGCATTCTCCTCGAACAGGTCGAAGATGGAGTTGATCCACCGCTCGCCGAACCACACCCGCGGCCGCACCCCCTGGTTGCGCAGCTCCAGCGGCCGGGTGTCGGTGGCCTGCAGGAACAGCGGGATGCGGGTCTCGTGCCAGAGCGCCCGGTCGAGCATGAACGGCGAGTTGGCCGCCAGCGCGACCTGCACCCCGGCCAGCGCCTGCGCGGCGTTCCAGTGCGCGGCGAATTCGCCCGGCTTGACCTGCAGGTGCAGTTGCACCGAGGTGCATGCGGCCTCGGCCAGGATGGTGTCGTTGAACGCCAGCAGCCGCTCCGGCTGCCCGGCCGGTGACAGCGGGACGCCCTCCATGTTGAGCATCAGCGGCTCGCCACGAGCGGCCAGGATGCGGGTGTTCAGGAGGTCGTAGCGCGGATTGGCCGAGATCCATCTGCGGTGGAAGTGCGCTGGTCGCAGGGTCGGCAGCGTCCCGATCAGGATAAGCGCCGTGCCCGCGTCGCCGGCCTTGGCATCGGCCTGACCGAGGACGGTGCGAAGCTCGCGCTCGAGGTCCAGGGCACCGTCGCCGGCCAGCGGCCGTGGCGGCACGTTGAGCTCGATGTTGTGCTGGCTCAGCTCCCGCTTGAATGACGGATCGTTGATCTTCTCCAGCACCACCGTGTTGGCCATCGCCGGCGACATCTGCTCGTCGACCAGGCACAACTCGATCTCCAGCCCGATGTGCCGACGCTCGAAGGAGAACGCGTCCTCCGTCAGCATCCTGGCCATGGCGTCGAGGCATCGCTGCAATTTGTCCCGGTACTGCTGCCGCTGCCGGACAAGCACGGCCATGCCCGGCCCGTTCCCACCCATGGCGCCTCCGATCCGCGTCGTCAGTGGGGCGTCGTCACTCTCCGCGGCACGCTGTGGCGTTGCCACGGAGTCGGGTTTTCGGCGGAAACTCCACGGTTACACAGCGCAGCTCGATTGTCCAAGAGCCAAATCGGTGCAGTGCTCGGAAACAGGTGAAAGCCGCAGGTCACAGCGGGTGACGACGCGGTGGCCAAATCTCACCATGCGAAACGGGCAGACTCGTGCGGTGGCTCGCCCGATTGAGATCGATGAGGTCGACGACGGCAGGCTGGACGATTTCCGCGACCTGACGAGGGCCGACCGGCGGCCCGACCGGCCAGGCGGCCGCGGCCTGGTGCTGGCCGAGGGCACCGTCGTGGTGCGCCGGCTGATCGCCTCGCCATACCCTGTCCGGGCCGTGATGGGGGTCCATCGCAAACTCGACGAGCTCGCGCCGGACCTGGCGGGCGTGGACGTCCCGGTGTACGCGGTGTCGGCCGAGCTGATGGCCGCCGTGGTCGGTTTCCATCTCAACCGGGGCGTGCTGGCCGCCGCGGACCGGGCCGCCAAGCCGCCGGTGAACACGCTGCTGGCCGGCGCGCGGGTGGTGGCCGTGCTCGAGGGCATCAACGATCATGAGAACCTTGGCTCGCTCTTCCGCAATGCGGCCGCCCTCGGCGTCGACGCCGTGCTGCTCGGCGCCCGCTGCGCTGACCCGCTCTACCGCCGCAGCGTCCGGGTCTCGATGGGACACGTGCTGCGGATGCCCTTCGGCGTCCTGCCGTCCTGGCCGGCCGACCTGTCCTTGCTGCGCCGTGCCGGCTTCCGGCTGCTCGCCCTGACGCCGGCCGCCGCTGCCGTGCCGCTGTCGGCCGCCAACCTCGGCGCCGATGACCGGGTGGCGTTCCTGCTCGGCGCGGAGGGCCCAGGGCTGTCCGGACCGGCGCTGGCCGCCGCCGACCAGCTCCTCGCCATCCCCATGGCCGACGGCGTCGACTCGCTCAACGTCGCCACCGCAGCCGCCATCGCCTTCTACTGCGCCTCCGGTTGGGCGACCCAACGGGCGACCGATGAGGCGACCGATGAGGCGACCCGGGAGGCGACCGAGGGGGCGACCCGAGATGCGACGATGTGACATTCCCCCACACCTACCGGGGAAATGTCACATCGTCACGGTGAGGCGGACGTCAGAGGGCGTTGACGGCGCGGGCGGCGACCAGGACCACGCTGGCCAGCGACACGGCGGCGTTGAGCATCATGAGCGCCTTGGCTCGCGGCGAGAGCGGCGCGGTGTCGGTGGGGCTGAACGCCGTGGCCGACGTGAACGCCACGAACACGTAGTCGAGGAAGGCCGGACGCCAGCACCGTGCGTCCCAGCCGGCGACGCCTTGCATCTGCGGGAACAGCAGGTCGGGCCGGGTCTCCGGACGGGAGTGCCGCGGGTCGCGGGCGAACGGTCCACCGCGGTCCAGCTCCCAGTAGGCGATGGCGGACGCCACCACGTTCGTGATCCAGATGAGGCCGGCGGCGACCATCAGCCGGCCGGCCGGCATCGGCTCTTCGCCAGCCATTGCGAGCACCACTTGGGCTACCCATGCCGTGTCGGCGGCCAAAGCACCAGCTCCAGCACCATGATCAGCGGCCACCGCACGACCTGCCGCGGCGAGCTGAACTGCAGTGCGACCACGACAAGGACGGCAAGCGAGGCCGGCCACCGCCGCTGATGCGGCGGCACGACATGGCCGGGTTCGGCGTCCGATGCAGCGCCGGATTCTGTGCCCGATGCAGCGTCCGGTTCAGCGTCGGATTCCGTGTTCGGCTCGGCGAACGACACGGGCGACATTCTCGCGCGACCCGGTCGCCGACTTGCGTTCACAGGGTTCATCCCGGCTCCGCGGCGTCACCGAGCCGTGTCCAAGCGCGTGATCCGGTCGCTACTAACCTGGACACGTGGAGCTTCGCGCTGAGCGGGGGCGGGCGGTGCTGGTCGGGGCGCCCGAGCTCTTCCGGCCCCCGACCGCCCTTGCCGGCGCCCTGGACGAGTGGGCCGAGGTGGCCGCCGCGGTGTGTGCCAACGGCGACACCGACCCCGCCACCGCCGAGCTCGTGTCGGCCCGCGGGCGGCAGTTGGCGGCCAGGCTCGCGGCCGTCACCGGCACCGCGGTCGGCTACTCCGACCCGGTGCGCGGGGTGCTGGAGCACGTGCCGGTGGGCGGCGCAGCGGTGCCGCTGCCGCGCGGGGAACCTCCGCTGCCGCGGGTGCATCCCGCCGAACCGACACCGTGGGCCACCGGCCTGACGGTCAGCGCATTCGTCGCCGCCGTGGTGCTGGTTGCCGTGGTCACCCTGGTCCGCGGCCTGGGCGAGGTGGTCTGGTGGCTCGGCGCACTCGGCCTCGTCATGGTGACGGCCGGCCTCGCCCCGTCCATTTGGCTGGCCCGCCACACGCCCATGTGGCGTTGGCTGAGCTACGGCGTGGCCGCCGGCCTGGTGCTGTCCTGGGTGAGCGTGCTGCTCTCCACCCTCGGCCCGTAACGCTCACCGCTGGCCGGCAGCGGGAGCAGACAGCTCGGGTCATCGGGTGCGACGCTTGGCGCCTGCCGGACCGAAGCGAAAGGCGCGCGATGATCCGACGGGACGCCCTCCGGGAGTATGTGCGGGGATCCCTGTGGGTGCTGCCCACGCTGTGCGCGCTCGCGGCGCTGGCCCTCGGCACGGCGCTGTCGAGGGTGGACGTCGGGCCGAGTTCGCCGCTGGCCTTCCAGGGCACCGCGGACGATGCCCGATCCATCCTCATCGGGATCACCGGCACCATGGTCACGGTCATCGCCCTACTGCTCGGCCTGGCCGTGGTGGCGCTGCAGCTGTCGTCGACGCAGTTCTCCCCGCGGCTGCTGCGCAACTTCCTGCGAGACCGGCCCAACCAGCTCGTGCTCGGCGCGTTCGTCGGCACCTTCGCCTACAGCGCCGCCGGGCTGATGACGGTCGGGGTGTCCGGTGGGGAGCGCAGCGCGGAGTTCCCGCGGTTCGCCGTCTCGGTGGCGGTGGTGCTGCTGTTCGTCAGCCTCGGCCTGCTCGTGTTCTTCGCCGACCACCTGGCGCATTCGCTGCAGATTGACGCGATCATGCGGGTCGTCGAGCGGAACACCATGCCGGTGATCCGCTCCAGCCTGTTCGTCGTCGAGCAACCGCTGCCGCCGGTACCGGAGCGGTCGGCGCCGATTCCGGCACGGCGGTCGGGTTACGTGCAGGCCGTCGACGTCCAGCAGCTGCTCGCGGTAGCCGTCCAGCGGCGGCTCACCGTTCGGCTGCAGCCCATAGTGGGTGAGCACGTCGTGGCCGGCACGGTGCTCGGCTGGGTCTGGTCCGAGGAGGGCGGCGTGGTCGACCAGCCAGCGGCGCGCGCCGTGGCCGAGGTCGTGTACGACGCCGTCCGGCTCGGATTCGAGCGGACGCTCGAGCAGGATCCCGGGTTCGGGTTCCGGCAGCTCGTCGATCCGGCCTGCAAGGCGCTGTCCCCGGCGGTCAACGACCCGTACACGGCCGTGCAGGCGATCGAGCACCTGTCGGTGCTGTTCTGCACGCTGGCCGCCGGCCCGGTCGGCGATCACATCGCGCGGGACGCGCAAGGCGTGGCGCGGGTCGTCATCCCCGCCCGGCGCTTCGGCGAGCACCTCGCCCTCGGGCTCGGCCTGATCCGGCGCTACGGTGCCGCCGAGCCGACCGTCATGCAGGCGCTGCTTCGACTGCTGGGCTCGTGCGCCCTGCTCAGCATCGACGACCCGGACCGCTGGGCCGCCATCGAGCGGCAGGCCGAGCTCATCGTCACGGCGGCCGAGCGCGAGGTGGCCGAGCCGGCCGACCTCGCTGTGGTGCACGCGGAGGCGGCCAAGCTTCGACGCACGCTGGCCGCCCGCCGCGCGGGTCACGCCGGCCTGGCCGGTGCCGGTGACGTCGCAGACGCCGTCGGTCGCGCCGATGCGGCACGCGGCACCACTCCGCCGGCCTGACCGTGCTCCGTGCGGTAGCTCAGGCCGGGGAGCTCAGACCGGGGGCCTCAGACCAGGGAGCTGCGCCAGGCACGGTGCAACTCGGCGAAGGCGCCGCGCTCGTCGACCAGATCCTCCGGCGAGCCGTCCTCGACGATGAGGCCGCCGTCCACCACCAGGACACGGTCGGCGATCAGCACGGTGGACAACCGGTGGGCGATGATGAGCGCGGTACGGTCCGCGAGCACGGTCCGCAGGGCGGCCTGCACGGCCCGCTCCGAGGGGATGTCGAGCGACGAGGTGGCCTCGTCCAGCACGAGTACCGCCGGGTTGGCGAGGAAGGCGCGGGCGAACGCCACGAGCTGCCGCTGGCCGGCGGACAGCCGCCCGCCGCGCTTGCGCACGTCGGTGTCGTAGCCGTCCGGCAGCGCCCGGATGAACGCGTCCGCGCCGACCGCGGCGGCCGCGGCCTCGATCTCGGTGCGGGTGGCGGACGGCCGGCCGAGCGCGATGTTGTCGGCCACGGACCCGGAGAACAGGAAGGCCTCCTGGGTGACCATGACCACGGCCCGGCGCAGTTCGTCGTCGGCGACCGACCGCAGGTCGGCGCCGTCGAGCGACACGGTGCCGTGCGTCGGGTCGTAGAACCGTGCGATCAGCTTGGCCAGCGTGGACTTGCCGGCTCCGGTCGCCCCGACCAGCGCCACGGTCTGCCCGGCCGGCACCCGCAGCGAGAACGACGGCAGCACGACGCGGTCCGGGGCGCTGTCGTAGGCGAACGCCACGCCGTCGAAGCGCACCTCGCCGCGAACCGGCGACGGCAGCGGCACCGGACGCGCCGGCGCCGGCACGGACAGCGGCTCCTCGAGCACCCCGGAGATCTTCTCCAACGCTGCGGCGGCCGATTGGTACGAGTTGAAGAACGTGGCCAGCTCGTCCAGCGGGTCGTAGAACCGCCGAAGGTACAGCGTGAAGGCGGCCAGCACGCCCAGCTCCAGGGAGCCGCCGGCGACCCGCACCGCGCCGTAGCCGAGCACCGCGGCCAGTGTCACGTTGCCGACGATCCGCAGCACGGCCATGTATCGCGCGATGATCGTCAGCGTGGCCCGGTTCGCGTCGGCGTACGCCGAGTTGAGCCCATGCATGATCGACTCATTGCGCCGCTCACGACGAAACGCCTGCACCGCGCGGATGCCGTTCATGGTCTCGACGAACTGCACGATCACCTTGGCCACCCTGCTGCGGGTGAGCCGGTGGGCGGCCTGCGATCGGTGCCGGAACCAGTTCGTGAGCCACAGCAGCGGCAGAAACCCGCCGAGCACCACCAGGGCCAACGGCAGGTCAAGCCACAGCAGCACGCTGGCGATCGTCACGACGGAGAGTGCGGATACGAAGAGGCCGTCCAGGCCCATGGCCAGCAGGTCGTTGAGCGAATCCAGGTCGCTGGTCAGCCGGGAGATCACCCGGCCGGACGTGTACGACTCGTGGAAGCCGACCGACAGCCGCTGGGCCTTGGTGAACACCCGCTCTCGGAGGTCGATCAGCACGTCCTGGCCGATCCGGCCGGAGATCCGCAGGAACGCCACCCGCAGCAGCGCCGAGACCAGGCCGCTGGCCGCATAGCCGAGCACGCACAGGAACAGCGGTACCGGCCGGCCGTCCAGCGCGGCCGGGACGCCGGTGTCGATTGCTCCCGCGATCAGCAGCGGCCCGGCGAGGTTGACCAGGTTCTCGATGACGACGACCAGCAGGGCCAACGAGGCGGGGCCTAGGTGCGGGCGCAGCAGCGACCGGAGCAGCCGCCGGGAGCGGGCCGCCAGCCGGATGCCGGTGGCCCGGTCCAGCTCATCTACGTCCTCCGCGGCCACGCCGCGCCACGACTCGTACTCCTCGGGCTCGTCCTGGTCGGCGCCTGGTGGCTCGCGCTCGTCGACGGCGGTCATCGCGCCGCCACCTCCTCCTTCGCCGTCTCGCGCATGGTTGACAGCACCGCCCGGTACTGCTCGTTCTCGGCCAGTAGCCTCGAGTGAGTGCCGGTCGCGACGATCCGCCCGCCGGCGAGCAGCGCCACCCGATCGGCGAGCTGCACGGTGGACGGCCGGTGGGCGACGACCAACGCGGTGACGCCATGCAGCACCCGGCGCAGTGCCCGCTCCACCTCGGCCTCGGTGTGCACGTCGAGCGCGGACAGCGGGTCGTCGAGGACCAGCACCGCCGGCCGGCCGAGCACCGCGCGGGCCAGTGCCAGCCGCTGCCGTTGGCCGCCGGACAGCGACAGCCCCTGCTCACCGATCCGGGTGTCCATGCCCCACGGCAGCGCGTCGACGAACTCGTCGGCGTGCGCCACCCGCAACGCCGCGCGGACGTCGTCGTCGGTGGCATCGGGCACGCCGAGCGCCACGTTCTCGCGCACGGAGGCCGAGAACAGCACCGGGTCCTCGAACGCCGTGGCGACCACCCGGCGCAGGTCGGCCAGCGCCAGCTCGCGGATGTCGACGCCGTC
>DASXTS010000317.1:0-3246 GCA_036505275.1 Pseudonocardiaceae bacterium | reverse complement strand
CGTGCGAAAGCTGCCAAGATATGCGCCGTGTCAAGCACGGACGCCGTCGCCGACTCGCCGGAAGCCCGGCTGCTGCTCGGCGTGGTCAGCGGGCACCCGCCGGACGCCCTTGACCAGCTCTACCACCGGTACGCCGGCCGGGTGTACGGCCTCGGCCTGCGGCAGCTGGGTGACCGCCAGCTCGCCGAGGAGTTGGTGCAGGAGACGTTCCTTCGGCTCTGGCGCACCGCCGGCAGCTTCGACCCGGGTCGCGGCTCGGTCACCGCGTTCGTGCTCACCATGGCCCGCCGGATCGCCATCGACCTCTGGCGCCGGCCGTCCTCGCGGCCGTTCGACCCAGAGCCGCCCGACGCGCCGGCGCCCGGCGACAAGGTCGAGTCCGTCCTCACGGCGGTCGCCGTGAACGGGGCCATGGCTACGCTGTCGCGGGAGCATCGCGAGGTGCTGGAGCTGTCCTACCGCGGCGACCTCAAGCAGACCGAGATCGCCGAGATACTGGGCATCCCCCTCGGCACGGTCAAGACCCGCACTTACTACGCGTTGCGGGCACTCAAGCTCGCGCTGCAGGAGCGTGGTGTCGATGGTTGACCACATCGACGTGGCTGGGTACGTGCTCGGCACCCTGACCACTCAGGAGACGATCGAGTTCGAGGCGCACCTCGAGGGCTGCGAGCGGTGCCGCGCCGAGCTGGCCGAGCTGGGCAGCCTGCCCTCGATGCTGGCCGACGCCGAGCTGGCCCCGCCGCCGGCACTGCGGCAACGCACGTTCGACGCCATGGCCGCCGCGCAGGCACCCGGCGGGCGCGCCGGCGTGCCGGTCGAGCCGGTGGAACCGGTGGCGCCCAGGGTTTCAGGATTCCAGGAGTCCAGGATTCCGCCGCGGCCGACGGCGCCCGTTGGCGACGGCGTGGTGGTGCCGTTCCGGTCACGGCGGCGGACGGCCCAGTGGCTCGGCGCGGCCGCCGCGGCCCTGCTGCTGGTCGCCGCGGTTGCCATTGGCGGGGTGGTGTTGACCCGCGGTGGCGGCAGCACGACCACCATCGCGCTGGTCGCCGCCGAGGGGGGCCCGGGCCGAGGCACGGCGGTGCTGCGCAACGTCAAGGAGGGCCGCGAGGTGCGGCTGGACGTGTCCGGACTGCCGGCCAACACGCCCGGCACGTACTACGAGTGCTGGTTCGTCGGGCCCGGCGACACCGAACAGCGGCCAAATCGGGTCTCGGCCGGCACGTTCACGGTGGGCTCGGACGGCACCGCGAGCATGGTGATGATCTCAGCGGCCGACCCGGCCCGATTCCCCAAGATGGGCGTCACCCTCGAACCCGACGACGGCAACCCGGCACGCACCGGCCCGAAGTACCTGATCACGCCGTAACGGCCGGGGTCGTGGCGGCCGGGGTCGTGGCGGCAGGGGTCGTGGCGGCCCGGGGTCGTGGCGGCCCGGGTCGTGGCAGCCGGGGTCACAAGGCGGCGGGTCAGCGGCGGCGTCCGCGCAGCTCCCACTCCAGGCGCTGCAGGACCCAGTCCTGCAGCATGGACAGCGGCGCGGTGCCGCGCTCGATGGCGAGGTTGCGCAGCCGTTCGTCGGCCTCGGCCGGCAGCCGCACCTGGTAGACCTGTGCGGTGCCGAAGCGCTTTCCGGAATCGGTGGTCTCCGGATCGGTGGGGGTAGGGGAGAGCGCTGCCAGGTAGGCCTCGAGCTCGAGGTCCGGCGGCGGCTCCTCGATGTGTTCGGGCTGCTGCGGCGGGCGGTGTCTGCCACCCTGCGGCTGCTTTGCTCGGCCTAGTCGCATGCAGGCAGCGTACGCGGGCCGGCATGGAGCGGCCCCCGTGCCGAGGGGGAGGGAGCACGGGGGCCGGGTGGGATCTCCACAAGGCGCTGACCGGGGGAGTCAGCACGTCCACCTTGCGTCGTGGGACGTGAGGTCGCGGTGAGGCTGATTGTCGGGGAGCTATGAGTGTGCGACAGAGTGGGGGCGTGCAGGACTTCGACGCGGCCGGGCTGGCGAGGCGGCTCGGCGCCGAGGTGCGCGGCGAGGTGCGCTTCGACGCCAAGGCCCGCGCGCTGTACGCCGGCGATGCGTCGAACTACCGGGTGCCGCCGACCGGCGTCGTGCTGCCGCAGGACACCGAGGACGTGATCGCGGCGGTGCGGATCTGCGCGGAGTTCGGCGCACCCGTTACCCAGCGCGGCGCCGGCACCAGCGTGGTCGGCAACGCCATCGGGCCGGGGGTGGTGATCGACAACTCGCGGCACCTGACCGCCATCCGGGACATCGATGCGCCATCGCGGCGGGCCGTCGTCGAGCCCGGCGTCGTGCTGGACGACCTGCAGCGGGCCGCGGCCCGGCACGGGCTGCGGTTCGGCCCCGACCCGTCCAGCCGCAGCCGGTGCACGGTCGGCGGCATGGTCGGCAACAACGCCTGCGGCGCGCGCTCGGTGGCGTGGGGGACGACCGCGGGAAACGTCCACGCCCTGGACGTGCTTCTTGTTGACGGCAGCCGGTTCACCGCCGGCCCGGCCGGCATGTACCCGCCGCCGATCGGGGTGGCCGCCGCCGTGCAGGACCTGGTGCAGAGCCACCTCGCGCTGGTCCGCACGGCGCTGCCGAACTGGCCGCGGCGGGTGTCCGGGTACGCGCTGCAGCACCTGCTGCCCGAGCACGGCGAGAACCTGGCCCGCGCGCTGGTCGGCACCGAGGGCTCCTGTGTCACGGTGCTCGGTGCCGCGCTGGACCTGGTCGAGTCGCCGCCCGCGGTGGCCCTGGCCGTGCTCGGCTATCCGGACGCCCCGGCCGCGGCGGACGCCGTGCCGCGGTTGCTGGACACGCAGCCGCTGGCCGTCGAGGGCATCGACGCCGCGCTGGTGGCCGCGCTGGTGGCCAGGGGGCGCCGGCCGGCCGTGGAGCTGCCGGCCGGTGGCGCGTGGTTGCTGGTCGAGATGGCCGGCTCCGACCCGACCGACGCCAGCAACCGGGCCCGCTGGCTAGTGGCCGACGCCGGCCGGCCGGCAGTGGTGCTGGTCGACCCGGCGCAGCAGCGCGCGCTGTGGCGGATCCGCGAGGACGGCGCGGGCCTGGCCACCAGGCGGGCGGACGGCGGCGAGGCCTGGCCGGGCTGGGAGGACGCCACCGTGCCACCGCAGCGGCTCGGCGACTACCTGCGCGAGTTCGACGAGCTGCGCCGCCGACACGGCCGCAACGGCACGGTCTACGGCCACTTCGGCGAGGGCTGCCTGCATGTGCGGTT
>DASXTS010000316.1:0-17210 GCA_036505275.1 Pseudonocardiaceae bacterium | reverse complement strand
CGGCAGCGCCTCGATCAGCACCTCGGCCTTCGTCTGTGCCGTCGCGGTTTGGGCCGTCGCGGTTTGGGCCGTCGTGGTTTGGGCCGTCGTGGTGTGGCTGTACTTCGCCGCCGTCATGACGAGTACGCGCTGTTCTCTTCGACGTAGCCGTGCGAGAGGTCGGTGGTCCGGATGGTGGCGCTGCCGGCGTCGAGGTTCAGTCCAATGTGGACGGTGACCTCGGGGCCGCTGAGGTCGGCTGCCGAGCGGTCCGCGGCGGCGTATCCGTTGCGGCACAATGTGACGCCGTTGATGGTGACGTCGAGGCGGTCCGGGTCGAGGTCGGCGTCGGCCATGCCCGCCGCGGCCACGATGCGGCCCCAGTTGGGATCGGAGCCGAACAGTGCGGTCTTGACCAGGCTGTCCCTGGCCACCGCGCGGGCGACGGCCACCGCGTCGTCCTCGCTGCGCGCACCGCCAACGGTGATCGAGATGCGCTTGGTGACGCCCTCGGCGTCGGCCTGCAGTTGCCGGGCCAGCTCGGCGCAGACGGCGTGCACGGCCTGGTCCAGGTCAACCTGGCGCGGTGTGCGCTGCGCGGCGCCGGAGGAGAGCAGCAGCACTGTGTCGTTGGTGGAACAGGCGCCGTCGACGTCGAGCCGGTCGAACGTCGTCCTGGTGGCCCGGCGCAGCGACGTGTCCAGGGTGGCGGCGTCGGCCGCCGCGTCGGTGGTGAGCACGACGAGCATGGTGGCCAGGCTGGGTGCGAGCATGCCGGCGCCCTTGGCCAGGCCGCCGACCGTCCAGCCGTCCGAGTGACGCACCGCCGCCTGCTTGGGCACGGTATCGGTGGTCATCACGGCCTCGGCCGCCGCCTGCCCGGCAGCTGGCGTGGCGGCGAGCGCCGCGGCGGACTTCTCGATGCCGGTCAGCACTGCGGGCATGGGCAGCCGCTCGCCGATCAGGCCGGTGGAGCACACCGCGACATCGATGGCGCCCACGTTCAGGGTGCGCGCGACGTGCTCCGCGGTGGCGTGCGTGTCGGCGAAACCCTCCGGGCCGGTGCACGCGTTGGCGCCGCCGGAGTTCAGCACGACGGCGCGCAGCCGGCCGGAGGTGAGCACCTGGCGCGACCACAGCACCGGCGCGGCCTTGACCTTGTTCCGGGTGAAGGCGCCGGCCGCGGCATCGAGCGGCCCGTCGTTCACCACCAGGGCGAGGTCGAGTCGGCCGCCGGCCTTGATGCCGGCCGCCACGCCGGCGGCCCGGAAGCCGCGGGCGGCGGTGACTCCCACACTGTTCATGGCGCGACTCCGATCGCGGGCAGGCCGGTCGTCTCCGGCAGCCCCAGGGCGAGGTTCATGCACTGCACGGCCGCGCCCGCAGTGCCCTTGGTCAGGTTGTCCACCGCCGCGATGGCGATCAGCCTGCCGGCGTCCCGATCGACCGTGACCTGCAGGTGCACCGAGTTCGAGCCGAGCACGGCCCCGGTGGACGGCCATCTGCCCGGCGGCAGCAGGTGCACGAAGGGCTCGTCGCCGTACGCCTTCTGGTACGCGGCGCGCGCCTGCTCGGCGTCGTCTGTGCGGCTCGGCGCGCTGCACACCGCGAGGATGCCGCGCGGCATCGGGGCCAGCACCGGCGTGAACGACACGGTGACGGGTGCGCCCGCGGCCGTTCGGAGGTTCTGCGCGATCTCCGGGGTGTGCCGGTGGCCGCCGCCGACGCCGTACGGGCTGGCCGCGCCCATCACCTCGGCGCCGAGCAGGTGTGGCTTTGGCGCGCGGCCGGCGCCCGAGGTGCCGGAGAACGCCACCACCGTCACGTCCGGCTCGGCGAGATCCGCGGCCAGCGCCGGCGCCAGCGCCAGCGACGCCGCCGTCGGGTAGCAGCCCGGCACCGCGATCCTGCTGGCACCGCGCAGCGCCGCCCTCGTCGCCCGGCTCAGCTCCGGCAGCCCGTACGGCCAGCAGCCCGGATGCTCGGCTCGCTGGTCATCGCCGTCACCGCCGTCACCGCCGTCACCGCCGTCGCCGTCACCGCCGTCGCCGCCGTACCAGCGCCGCCAGTCCGACGGGTCGGCCAGCCGGAAGTCGGCCCCGCAGTCGATCACCACGGCGTCCAGCTCACCGGCGATCCTGGCCGAGTGCCCATGCGGCAGCGCCAGGAACACGACGTCATTGCCGTTCAGCGCGCCCGGGGTGGTCGCCTCCAGGGGCCGCTCCGCCAGCGGAGTCAGGTGCGGGTGGTGCTCACCCACGGTGCTGCCCGCGCTGTCCCCGGCGGTCAGCGTCCCGATCTCGACCGACGGGTGCCCGAGCAACAGCCGCAGCAGCTCACCCCCGACATAACCACTCGCTCCGGCCACCGCCACCCTGCGCATCACGCGCATGAGTATGCATCAATCTGCAAATCTATCCAAGCTCACCGAGCAACGATTACCCTATCCGGGCATGGTGACTGCCGACGCCGCACTGGTCCGCGCGGCCCGCGACGGGCTCGCCGAGCTCGCCGATCCGGTCAGGGCACCACGGATGCAGCGCTACATGCGCTCGGCGCTGCCGTATCGCGGCGTGCTGACTCCCAGCTGGCGCCGGCTGGCCCGCCGGCTCGGCCGCGAGCACCGGCTGCCGGACGTGGACACGCTGGTCGCGACGGTCCGCGAGCTGTGGCACGGCGCACGGTTCCGCGAGGAGCGGTACGTGGCCCTGGAGCTCACCGCGGACCGTGAGTACGCGGCCTGGCAGACCCCCGCGCTGCTGCCGCTGTACCAGGAACTGATCGTCACCGGCGCGTGGTGGGACGTGGTGGACGAGATCGCCGTCCACCGGATCGGACCGATGCTGCGTGCCTGTCCGGCAGAGCTCGGACCGGTCATCCAGCGCTGGGCTCTCGACGAGCACCGCTGGATCCGGCGCGCCGCGGTCATCTGCCAGGTGGGCTCGAAGGCCGCCACCGACACCACGCTGCTCGCCCACTGCATCGAAGCCACGTTGGACGACCGGAACTTCTTCCTGCGCAAGGGCATCGGCTGGGCGCTGCGCGAGTACAGCAAGACCGATCCGAGATGGGTCGCGACGTTCGTAGCCGGCCATCCCGGGCTGTCCGGGCTGTCCCGCCGGGAAGCGAGCAAGTACCTCGGATAGCGAAGCTTGCGCCGAAGCTTCCTAGCCGCGCAGGGTCGCGCCGTACCGCTGCGCCGCGGCCGCCACGGCGGCGTCGCGGGCCGCGGATGCCTCGTCGGCGGTCAGGGTGCGGTCGGGGGCGCGGAACCGCAGCGAGAACGCCAGCGACTTCTTGCCCTCCCCCACCTGTGAGCCGGTGTAGACGTCGAACAGCCGCAGGTCCTCCAGCAGGTCGCCGGCCCCGGACCGCAGCACGTCCGAGGCCTTCGCGGCGGGCACGTCGGCATCCACCATGAGCGCGACGTCCTGGAGCACCGGCGGGAAGGCGGAGATCACCGGCGCGGGGAAGGCCTGGTCCAGCGGCAGCGCGTCCAGGTCCAGTTCCATGGCGCAGGTGCGGCGGGGCAGCCCGAGCGCCTCGACGACCCGCGGGTGCAGTTCGCCGGCGTGCCCCACCGGCCAGTCGCCCACCCGCAGTTCGGCGCAGCGGCCGGGATGCCACGGCGCCAGGTCGCCCGCGACCACCCGCAGCGAGGCGCCGGCGGCGGCCGCCACGGTGTGCGCGGCCTGCACGGCGTCGGCCCAGCTCACCTGCCACCCGGGACCCCACCAGCCGGGCCGCTCCCAGTGCCCGGCGAGGACCACCCCGATGTGCACGGGCTGCACCGGCAGCGCGGCGTTCAACAGGGCGATCTGCACATCGGTTGGGCGGCCGTCGACGGAGACCGCAGGAATCGGCACCTGCTGAGTGCGCGGCAGCACCACCTGGCCGATGCCGTACAGCGCGAGGTCGCGCTGGCCGCGGGAGACGTTGCGGGACAACGCCTCCAGCAGGCCGGGCAGCACCGTGGTGGCGAGCTCGGCGCGGTCCGCGTCGAGCGGGTTGAGCAGCCGCAGGGTCGAGCGGCGCACGTCGTCGGCCGGCAGGCCCAGCGCCTCCCAGATCGCCGGGCCGGTGAACGGGCTGGGCAGCACTTCGACGTACCCGGCACAGGCCAGCGCCACCGAGACGGCGCGGCGCCGCCGCTGGCCGGCGGTCAGGCCGCGACCGGCGTGGGCCGCGGGCAGCGACGACGGGATCGTGTCGTAGCCCTGCAGCCGCAGCACCTCCTCCACGAGGTCCGCGGGCTGGCGCAGGTCCGGCCGCCAGGTCGGCGGCGTCGCGCTGAGCAACGTGGTGCCGTCATCGGCCGTGACCACCTCGACCCGGCAGCCGATCTGGCCGAGCCGCATGGCCGCGACACCGCGCCCGAAGCGCACCCCGGCGACGCGGTCGGGCAGCCCGAGCGGCATGGTCACCGGCCGCGGTAGCGGCGGGTTGCCGACGTCGGTCCGTCCATTGTGGACATTGCCGCCGGCGTAGCGGGTGAGCAGCTGGGCGGCGAACTCGACGGCCACCGGTGGCAGCGCAGGGTCCACCTCGCGCTCGAAGCGCTTGGCCGCCTCGCTGGGCAGCTTGTGCCGGCGCGCCACCCGTGCCACGGTCGCGGGTTCCCAGTTCGCCGCCTCCAGCAGCACGTCGGTGGTGTCCGCGGCGACCTCGGTGGACGCGCCGCCCATCACCCCGGCCAGCGAGATCGGGCCGGAGTCGTCGTAGATCACCAAGTCGTCCGGATCGAGCGGCCGTTGCACACCGTCCAATGTGGACAGTTTCTCGCGGTCGGTGGCCCGGCGGACGACGAGTGGCCCGGTCAGGGCCGCGGCGTTGAACGCGTGCAGCGGCTGGCCGAGCTCGAGCATCACGTAGTTGGTGACGTCCACCGCCAGCCAGATCGGCCGCATGCCGGCCAGCAGCAGCCGCCGCTGCATCCACCACGGCGACGGCGTCCCCGCCGCGATCCCGGACACCCGGCGCGCCACGAAGCGCCGGCAGCCGACCCGGTCCTCCAGGTGCACCGGGTAGGCGTCACCCTCGGTCTCCCGCACCTCCATGGCGCCGGGATCGCCGTACGGCGCGTCGAAGGCACAGGCCAGCTCGCGGGCCAGACCGCGGACCGAGAAGCAGTAGCCGCGGTCGGGGGTGATCGCGAGCTCGATCACGGTGTCGGACAGGCCGAGCAGCTCGACGGCGTCGTCGCCGGGCGACGCCGTACCGGACGGCAGCACCAGGATGCCGCCGTGCTCGTCGCCGATGCCCAGCTCGCGCAGGGAGCAGATCATGCCCTCGGACATCCGGCCGTACGCCTTGCGCGCGCCGATCTCTAACCCGCCCGGCAACACGCTGCCCGGCAGCGCGACCACCACCAGGTCGCCGACCGCGAAGTTCGTCGCGCCACAGATCACGCCCGCAACGTCGTCGGCGCCAACCTTCACCTGGACGAACCGCATGGGCTTGCGGACCTCGGTCAGCTCTTCGATCTCCTCCACGGAGCCCACCACAAGGGGCCCGGTGACCGGCCCGAGCGGCCTGACCGCCTCGACCTCGAGCCCGATCCGGATGAAGGCATCGGCGATCTGCGCCGGCGTGATGCCCTCGGGCAGCCCGACGTGCTCGGTCAGCCAGGAGACGGGGACGCGCACTGATCAGCGCCTTTCACTCAGATGCGGAAGGTGCCGAAGGCTGACGTGAAGCGGACGTCACCCTCGACCATGTCCCGCATGTCAGCGATGCCGTTGCGGAACATCAGGGTCCGCTCGATGCCCATGCCGAACGCGAAGCCGGAGTAGCGGTCGGTGTCGATGCCGCAGGCGCGCAGCACGTTCGGATTGACCATGCCGCAGCCGCCCCACTCCACCCAGCCGGCGCCGCCCTTCTTCTGTGGGAACCACAGGTCCATCTCGGCGGACGGTTCGGTGAACGGGAAGAAGGACGGCCGCAACCGGGTACGCGCATCCGGCCCGAACATGGCGCGGGCGAAGGCGTCCAGCGTGCCCTTGAGGTGCGCCATGGTGATGCCCTCGTCCACCGCCAGGCCCTCCACCTGGTGGAACACGGGTGTGTGGGTGGCGTCGAGCTCGTCGGTGCGGAACACCCGGCCGGGGCACACCACGTACACCGGCAGGTCGCGCTCCAGCAGGGCGCGCACCTGCACCGGCGATGTGTGCGTGCGCAGCACCATGCCGGAATCGGCCGGCGCCACGTGGAACGTGTCCTGCATGGTGCGCGCGGGGTGGTCCTTGAGGAAGTTCAGCGCGTCGAAGTTGAACCACTCGGCTTCCAGCTCGGGGCCCTCGGCCACCTCGTAGCCCATAGCAACGAACACGTCGGAGATCTGCTCGCAGAGCGTGGTGATCGGATGCCGGGCACCGCGCGGGGTGCGGTCCCAGGGCAGCGTGACGTCGACCGCCTCGTCGCGCAGCATCGCCTCGTCGCGCTGCGCCACCAGCTCGGTCCGGCGGCTGTCAAAGGCGCGTTGCACGGTGCCGAGCGCCTGGTTGAGCCGCTTACCGGCGTCGGCCCGTGCGTTCGGCGGCAGCACGCCGATCTCGCGGCGGGCAAGCAGCAGTGGAGCGCGGTCGCCCAGGTGCCCCGGCTTCAGCGCGGCGAGCTCGTCGAGGCCGGCCGCGGCGCCGAAGGCCTGCTCGGCGGCGGCGACCGCCTTCGCCAGCTCGTCGTCGGCCAAACTGCCAGGTGACAGCGCCGCGACCTGCTTGGGGTCGTAGTCGTGTGGTCCAGACATCGAGCCGATCCTAGGCGTCCGCCTGGACCAGGCTCGACCGCACCGCCGCCCGGGCCGCCCGCGCGCTGGCGTACAGGCACACGGCCGCCGCGGTGGCCAGGTTCAGACTTTCCGCCCGGCCGTAGATCGGTATCCGCACCGTGTCGTCGGCCGCAGCCAGCGCCTCCTGGTCGAGCCCATGCGCCTCGCTGCCGAACAACCACGCCGTCGGGGTGTCCAGCGGGGCGTCGTCGAGCTCGAGCCGGCCGGCCGCGGTGGCGGCCAGCACGGTGAGGCCGGCCTGCCGGCACGCGGCGACCGCCTCTGGAACCGACTGGTGCACGGCGATCGGCAGGTGGAACAGGCTTCCCGCGGTAGCTCGGACGCACTTGCCGTTGTGCGGGTCGACGGCGTCACCGGCCAGCAGCACGGCGTCGGCGCCAGCAGCGTCCGCGACCCGGATCACGGTGCCGGCGTTGCCCGGGTCCGCCACCTCGGCGAGCACGGCGACCAGCCGGGGCGCGCCGGACAGCCCGGTCGCGAGATCGACGTCAACGGTGTCGCAGACGGCGAACACGCCCTGCGGTGTCACCGTCTCGGACAGCGCCGCGGCGGCCCGTTCGGTGATCATATTGACCCGGCCTGCGTCGACCGTGAGCAGGTCGGGGTGCCTGGCCGCCGCGTCCTTGGTGACGAAGAGCTCCCGCACGTGCCCCGCGGCCGCGCGGACGGCCCTCGCCCCCTCGACGAGGAACCGCCCGGTGGCCGCCCGGTCGGCGCGGCGATGCAGCCTGCGGGCCGCGACCACCCGCGGAGTGCGCTCGGTGTAGACGCCCTCCGGGATGCGGCGGGTGCGGCTCAGGCGGCGTCCTCCGCCGTGGCGTTCGCGCCACCTGCGCCGCCGGCCGGCACATGTGCCCTGGCCAGCTCGACCAGCCCGGCGAAGGCCGTCGGGTCGCTCACCGCGAGCTCGGCGAGGATCTTGCGGTCGACCTCCATGCCGGCCGCCTTGAGGCCTTGGACGAAGCGGTTGTAGGTCATGCCGTTCTGCCGTGCCGCGGCGTTGATCCGGGTGATCCACAGCTGCCGGAAGTCGCCCTTGCGAGCCCTGCGGTCGCGGTAGGCGTAGTTGAGCGAATGGAGCAACTGCTCCTTGGCCTTGCGGTACAGCCGCGAACGCTGGCCACGGTAACCGCTGGCTTGTTCGAGCGTGCTGCGACGCTTCTTGTGGGCGTTGACCGCCCGCTTGACGCGTGCCACTGGTGGTGTCCTGTCGATCTCGGGGGCGGGTACCCGCCATGGGGTCGGCGTGGGTGTTGACTGGC
This sequence comes from Pseudonocardiaceae bacterium, assembly GCA_036505275.1. GTDB lineage: Bacteria > Actinomycetota > Actinomycetes > Mycobacteriales > Pseudonocardiaceae > DASXTS01. Next base: position 9,182 of record DASXTS010000316.1, on the reverse strand, counting down.
CGGGCTCAGCGGCCCAGCAGCTTGCGCAGCCGGGAACGGTCGGCCGCGGATGCCTCCGCCACGCCGTCCAGCCGACGGGTCAGGGTGCTCGGCTTCTTCTCCAGCTTGTGCCGCTTGCCGGCCCGCTGGTGCAGCAGCTTTCCGGTGCCGCTCACCTTGATCCGCTTTGCGGTGCCGCTGTGGGTCTTGTTCTTCGGCATGTCCGTCTCTTGGTGTCGTTAGGGTGCGGCCGCTACGACTCGACTCGGGTCACGGCCTCGTTCTGCGCCATGTCCTGAACCGCCGCCTTCGTACGCGGTTTCACGTTCTTGTGCGGAGCCAACAGCATGATCATGTTGCGGCCGTCCTGCTTGGGCGATTGCTCGACGAAGCCAAGCTCCGTCACGTCGTCGGCGAGCCGCTGCAGCAGCCGGAACCCGAGTTCAGGTCTGGACTGCTCCCGGCCGCGGAACATGATCGTGACCCGGACCTTGTGACCGTGTTCGAGGAAGCGGACGACGTTGCGCTTCTTGGTCTCGTAGTCGTGGGTGTCGATCTTCGGGCGGAGCTTCTGCTCCTTGATCACGGTCAGCTGTTGGTTTCGGCGGGACTCACGGGCCTTCTGCGCAGTCTCGTACTTGAACTTTCCGTAGTCCATGATCTTGCAGACTGGCGGGCGCGCCTGCGGTGCGACCTCGACCAGGTCGAGATCCGCTTCCAGGGCGACCCTGAGCGCATCCTCGATTCGGACGATCCCGACCTGCTCTCCGTTCGGCCCGACGAGTCGAACCTCCGGAACCCGGATACGGTCGTTGATGCGCAGCTCAGTGGTGATGTGGCCTCCTCGGTTCGGTGAACGTTGCCATGCAACCGATGCGTTGATGGCTTACCCCATTCACAACGAAGGCCCCGGCGCCGGGATTCCGACGCACGAGGCCCACGCTCCGACCGGGCACGCACAGCAGCAGCCGGCGGACCCGGTGACCGGACCCGGCCGCCCGATCGACGGCTGCGGGTGGGAGCGGGGCTCCACTTGGCTGACCCCGGCACGCGCCGGAGTCTGGTCGCGACGTACAGCGTAACAGCTGCACCGCATCGGCCTGTTCCCCGCGCGGTCCGAGTCCTCACCCATTACCCGAGACCCATTACCCGAGCGACCGCACCTTCTGGTACCGGGACGCGTCCGCGTTCGGCTCGGCGACGCCGGTGTGGGTGCCGGCCGGGAGCACGGTCGAGGGCACGGTCGAGGGCACGATCGAGGGCACGGTCGAGGGCACGGTCGAGGGGATTGACTTCACCATGCCGAACAGCCGACCGCGGAGTTCATGCCTGCCGCGGCTGCTCGTCCCCGTCGGGCCCAGGGCCCGTGGCGAGGACGGCCCGCAGGGCGAGCAAGCCGTCCCGGACGGCCGTCCACATCCGGACGCTCCGGTCAGTCGTCAGGGCGCTCCGGAGCGCGGCGGCGGCCGCGCAGCCGGTCCAGGATCGTGCGGCCGGCGACCGGAGCCTGCTCATGCTCGCTGGCGGCGGCCTCGGGGGCGAGGATGCCTTGCAGCGCCACCAGCCCGTCCCGGACACCGGTCCACAGCTTGACGAACGGGCCGGTGAGCGGCTCGCTACCGGTGAGTTCCCCGCCGGTCAGCTCCGTGAGCCGCCGTACCAGCTGCACCGCGTCGGCATCGGCGAGGACGAGGTGCACCTCGTCGCCGTCGAGGAAAAGCCGCATCCTGGCGGCCGCGGACATCTCCGGCGTGACGTCGGAGGTGGACTCGGGCTCGATGGTGTCGAGCTTGGCGGCGATCTTCTCGGTGTCCACGCCGAGCCCGGACAGCACCAGCCCGGCCATGCTCCGGTGCGAGCGGGCCAGCGCCTCCAGCAGGTGATGGCTGCCGACCGGCGCGCCGCCGGCGAGCCGCTCGGCGAGCTGGAGCACCTCCTCGGTGGCCGGCGTACGGAAGCCCGGGCTGGCCACCATTCGCTCCGGCGCGACGCCTAGCTGGGCCGTGGCGGCCTCGCGCACCCGCTCCAGATCACCGACCCGCTTGGCCAGCACCTGGGCGGCGGCGCCCTCGCCCTCGCGGACGATCGCCATCAGGATGTGCGCCGAGCCGATGTAGTTGTGCTTGAGCCTGAGCGCCTCGCGCAACGACAACTCGAGCACCTTCTTGGCCCGCGGGGTGAACGGCACGTGGCTGGACGGCGGCCGCTCGCCGCGGCCGACGAGCGCCTCGACGTCGCCCCTGACCGTCTCCTGGTCCAGGCCGAGCTGGCGCAGCGCCTTGCCGGCGGCGCTGTCCGGCGTGGCGATCAGGCCGAGCAGCAGGTGCTCGGTACCGATCGACTGGTGGTTGAGCCTGCGGCATTCCTCCTGCGCGAGGACGACCGCCTGGCGGGCATTGCCGCTGAACCGTTCGAACATGTCCCCCATTGTCGTAACCTGGTCGAAACCCTGTCAATGCTGTGCTATTGATAAGGTCAGCGTGGCATCACAAGGGAGGCGCGGGGTGGCGTCCGAGTGGGAAGAGCGGCTGAGGCGGTGGCAGGCCGAGCTGGACCTGTTCGCCCGACTCGAGGACACCCCATGGGTGCCGCTCGCCGTCGCCGAGGTGGAGACCGGAGTGTCCCGGTCGACGTTGCGAGCCTGGTACCGCAACGGCGAGATCCCGTCGCGGCTGATGGACGGCCCCAACGGGCCGCAGCGGCTGGTCCCGCTGGACGCCGTGACCGAGCGCGCCGCGCAGTCGCCGCGAATTCAGCGCCGTGCCGAGCGCGAGATCAGCCTCGAGGCCCAGGTGGCGCTGCTGCGGCATCGGGTCGACCAGCTCGAGCTGCGCCTTGCCGCCCTGGAGCGGCCATCGTCCCCCCGGCGGCAGGTGCGGGACCGGCCCGATGGTTCCGGGGTGGCTCAGTAGCAGGGACCTCTGGAACTGAGTTGCCGCGATCGGGCGTCAGGCGAGGACGGGGCGCAGGAAGCGGCCGGTGTGGCTGCTCTCGATCGCGGCGAGCCTTTCAGGAGTGCCCGCAGCGATCACCGTGCCACCACCCGTGCCGCCCTCCGGCCCGAGGTCGATCACCCAGTCCGCGGTCTTGATGACGTCCAGGTTGTGCTCGATCACGATGACGGTGTTGCCCTTGTCGACCAGGCCGCCGATCACGGCGAGCAGCTTGCTGATGTCCTCGAAGTGCAGGCCGGTGGTCGGCTCGTCGAGCACGTACACGGTCTTGCCGGTGGAGCGCTTCTGTAGCTCCGAGGCCAGCTTGACGCGTTGCGCCTCGCCGCCGGAGAGGGTCGGCGCGGGCTGGCCCAGCCGGACGTAGCCAAGGCCGACGTCGACCAGGGTGCGCAGGTGCCGGTGGATCGAGGAGATCGGCTCGAAGAACGTGCAGGCCTCCTCGATCGGCATGTCCAGCACCTCGGCGATGGTCTTGCCCTTGTAGTGCACCTCGAGGGTCTCGCGGTTGTACCGGGCGCCCTTGCACACCTCGCACGGCACGTACACGTCGGGCAGGAAGTTCATCTCGATCTTGATGGTGCCGTCGCCGGCGCAGGCCTCGCAGCGGCCGCCCTTGACGTTGAAGGAGAACCGGCCGGGCTGGTAACCGCGGACCTTGGCCTCGGTGGTGCCCGCGAACAGCCGGCGGATGTGGTCGAACAACCCGGTGTAGGTGGCCGGGTTGGACCGCGGCGTGCGACCGATCGGCGACTGGTCCACCCGGACGAGCTTGTCGACCTGGTCGAGGCCGGTGACCCTGGTGTGCCGGCCGGGCACCTGCCGCGCGCCGTTGAGCTTGTTCGCCAGCACGGTCGCCAGGATGTCGTTGACCAGGGTGGATTTGCCGGAGCCGGAGACCCCGGTGACGGCGACCAGGCAGCCGAGCGGGAATTCGACGTCCAGCCCGCGCAGGTTGTGCTCGCGGGCTCCGACCACGGTGAGCTGGCGCCGCTTGTTGACCTTGCGGCGGGTCCGCGGCAGCGGGATCTGCCGGCGCCGGGCGAGGTAGGCGCCGGTCAGTGACCGCTCGTTGTCGAGCAGGTCGGCGAACGTGCCGCTGTGCACGATCTCGCCGCCGTGCTCGCCGGCGCCAGGACCGATGTCCACCACCCAGTCCGCGGACTTGATGGTGTCCTCATCGTGCTCGACCACGATCAGGGTGTTGCCCAGGTTCCGCAGCCGGGTCAGCGTGTCGATCAGCCGGTGGTTGTCCCGCTGGTGCAGCCCGATGGACGGCTCGTCCAGCACGTACAACACGCCGACCAGGCCCGACCCGATCTGGGTCGCCAGCCGGATGCGCTGCGCCTCCCCGCCGGAGAGGGTGCCGGCCGCCCGGTCCAGCGATAGGTAGTCCAGCCCGACGTCGAGCAGGAAGCCGAGCCTGGCCTGCACCTCCTTGAGCACCGCTCCGGCGATCATGGTCTCGCGGTGCCCGAGCCGCAGGCCGCGGAGGAACTCGGCGCAGTCGGCCACCGAGAGCGAGCACACGTCGGCAATGGACTTCTCGCCCTGCTCGGCGTGCTCCAGGGTGACGGCGAGGATCTCCGGCTTGAGCCGGGTGCCCTGGCAGGACGGGCACGGCACCTCGCGCATGTAGCCCTCGTACTTCTCCCGCATGTAGTCCGACTCGGTGGCGTCCAGCCGCCGCTCCAGGAACGGCACCACGCCCTCGTAGTTGGCGTAGTAGGAGCGTTCCCGGCCGTACCGGTTGCGGTAGCGCACATGCACCTGCTCGTCGGTGCCGTGCAGCACGACCTTCTGCACCTTGGCCGGCAGCCGCCGCCACGGCATGTCCATCCGGAACCCGATGGTGTCGGCCAGCGCCTCCAGCAGCCTGGTGAAGTAGTCGGAGGTCTGCCCGGTGGCCCATGGCGCGATCGCGCCCTCGGCGAGGGACCGCTCGTCGTCGGGCACCACGAGCTCCGGGTCGACCTCCTTGCGGGTGCCGAGGCCGGTGCATGCCTGGCAGGCGCCGTACGGCGAGTTGAAGGAGAACGACCGCGGCTCCAGGTCGTCCACGGTGAGCTCGTGGCCGTTGGGGCAGGCCATCCGCTCGGAGAAGCGGCGCTCGCGGTGTGGGTCGTTGTCGGCCAGGTCGACGAACTCGAGCACGACGATGCCGTCGGCCAGCCGCAGCCCGGTCTCCACCGAGTCGGTCAGCCGCTGCTTGGCGGTGGCCTTGACGGTGAGCCGGTCGACGACCACCTCGATGTCGTGTTTCTCCTGTTTCTTCAGCGTCGGCGGGTCGTTGAGCGGATGCACCACCCCGTCCACCCTGACCCTGGAGTAGCCCTGCGACTGCAGGGTGCCGAACATGTCGGCGTACTCGCCCTTACGGCCGCGGACCACCGGCGCGAGCACCTGGAAGCGGGTGCCTTCGGTCATCGCGAGCACCTGGTCGACGATCTGCTGCGGGGTCTGCTTGCTGATCGGCCGGCCGCACTGCGGGCAGTGCGGCTTGCCGGCGCGGGCGTACAGCAGCCGCAGGTAGTCGTACACCTCGGTGACCGTCCCGACAGTGGACCGCGGGTTCCTCGACGTTGACTTCTGGTCGATGGACACCGCCGGCGACAGGCCCTCGATGAAGTCGACGTCGGGCTTGTCCATCTGGCCGAGGAACTGGCGGGCGTAGGCGGACAGCGACTCGACATAGCGCCGCTGACCCTCGGCGAAGATCGTATCGAAGGCGAGGCTGGACTTGCCCGAGCCGGACAGCCCGGTGAACACGATCAGGCTGTCCCGCGGCAGGTCGAGGTCGACGCCGCGCAGGTTGTGCTCGCGGGCGCCGCGCACCACGAGGCGGTCGGCCACGCCGGGTCCCTTCGCTGGATGAGGTTCGGGGTTCTCATGCTATGTGTGGCCACCGACAGTTTCCCGCCCGCGGGCCCGCCCTGTGTTGCCGAGGGCGCTGGAACGCCCCTGACCACTCACGACTTGTGTGGTACCTACTCCCGTCGCGGTGACCATGGCGATACCGTGCGCGAGGCAGGCTTTACCCTTGTCGCTACGGCCATTGTGACGGCCACCACCATGGGAGGGCGCCGTGACCGCACCCGCAGAGCACGCCCACCGTGGCATAGCGGCGACCATGACCGCCACCGACGCACTGATCAAGGCCGTTGCCGACCTGGATGACGTTGCGGTGCGCGGACCGAGCCTGCTGCCCGGCTGGACCAGAGCACACGTCATAACCCACCTGGCCCGCAACGCCGACGGACTGCTGAACCTGCTGATCTGGGCCCGCACCGGGGTCGAGCACCCGATGTACACCAGCAGGGCCGACCGGGACGCCAGCATCGAAGAGGGTTCGATCCGCGGCTACCTGGTGCTCGTGGAGGACCTGTCCGCGGCGTGCGACCGGTTCGAGCGAGCCGCCAAGGAGATGCCGGAATCGGCCTGGTCAGCCGGCGTGATCACGTCCCGCGGTGCCCCGGTGCTGGCGTCGCGGGTGCCGTGGATGCGGCTGTGCGAGGTCTGGGTACACCTGGCGGACCTGGACGCCGGCATCGGCTTCGACGCGATCGCCGATGACGCGATAGAGCCCCTGCTGGACTACGTGATCGGGGGGTTCGGCGGCCGGCCCGAGGTGCCGCGGGTGACCGTGGACGCCACGCTGCCGGACGGCCGCCGCCGCAGCTGGCAACTCAGCGGCGACGGTGGACCCACGGCCGGCGGCAGCGGGACCGACCTGCTGGCCTGGCTGACCGGCCGCGGCGACGGCGCCGGACTGACCGGGGCGCTGCCAAACCTGCCGCCCTGGGGATGAGGGGCTGCCGCCGATCGTCCCGGCTCAGCCTGCCGCCGGCAGCGCCGCAGCAGTATGGTCGCGCCGTGGATGTTGTCGACGACTACACCGGTCACGTCGACCCCGGCGGCGCCGCCACTCGCCGCGAACTGCCGGCCCTGGCCATCACCAAGATCTCCGTCGGGCCGATGGACAACAACGCCTACCTGCTGGTGTGTCGCCGCACCAACGATGCGTTGCTGATCGATGCCGCCAACGAGCCCAACCGGCTGCAGGACCTGCTCGGCCACGACGACACCAGGCCCCGGCTGCGGACCATCGTCACCACGCACCGGCACGGCGATCACTGGCAGGCCCTCGGCGCCATCGCCGGCGCCACCGGGGCCCGCACCATCGCCCACCCTGCCGACGCCCCTGAGCTACCCGTGCCACCGGACACCCTGGTCAACCACGGCGACGTCGTCACGGTCGGCGGGTGCGAGCTCGAGGTGATACACCTGCGTGGCCACACCCCCGGCTCGATCGCGCTGCTCTACCGGGAGCCCGACAGCCACCCGCACCTCTTCACCGGAGATTCGCTGTTCCCCGGCGGTCCAGGGAAGACGTGGTCGCCAGAGACGTTCACCTCCCTGATGGACGACCTGGAGGAACGGGTGTTCGGCGAACTGCCGGACGACACCTGGTTCTACCCGGGCCACGGCGACGACTCCACGATCGGGGCCGAGCGCCCCAAACTCGGCGAGTGGCGCGCCAGGGGCTGGTGAGCCAAGGACGATGATCTATGGGCAGCGGCCAGATGACCACGAGGCGTCCGTCCATCTGACCACTGACGTCCCGGCTATCTGACCAGCCGATGGCCGTCCAGATGACCGTTGATCATGCTCCTTTGGCACAATCGAACCGTGACAGCGCCAATTCGCCTGGTTCCGCGCCGTGCGGAGTCCTTGGTGACCGAATCGCTGGAGGACACCCGGGTCGTCCTCGTCAACGGCGCTCGCCAGGCCGGCAAGAGCACCCTCACCAGGCTGGCCGCCGGTCGCCGACCGGGAGCAGTCATCCGCCTCCTCGATGATCCGGCGACTCTGAAGGCGGCCAAGGACGACCCGACCGGATTCGTCGACCACGAGGGCCTCATGGTCATCGACGAGATCCAGCTCGCACCGGAGTTGCTCCGTCCGATCAAAGTGACGGTCGACCTTGACCCCACGCCCGGCCGTTTCCTGCTGACCGGCTCATCCCGCATTCTGGCACTGCGAACCCTCCCGGACGCGCTGCCCGGTCGAATGGAGGTGATCGAGCTCTGGCCGTTCTCGCAAGGCGAGATCAGCGGCGAAGCAGACCGATTCGTCGACGCCGCCTTTCGGCACGGCCCCAGCATCGAGCACTCCTCGACGCTGCGGCGGCGGGACTATCTGGAACGGATCGTGGTCGGCGGGTTTCCCGAAGCCGTACGCCGCACCCCTCGCCGACGAGCAGCGTTCCTCGACTCCTACCTGACCACCCTCATCGAACGCGACATCCTTGAGCTGGCCACCATCGAGCGCCGTGGCGACCTGCTCAAGCTCCTCACCCTACTTGCCGCGCGGGCCGGCAGTCTCCTGGTCCCGGCCACCCTCGCCAGCCTGTCCGGGATTCCCAGGACGACCCTGGTGCGGTACCTGGAACTGCTGTCGTCCGTATTCCTCATCAAGAGCATCCCAGCGTGGGCATCAGGACAGACACAGCGAGCCGTAGGCACGCCCAAGCTGGCATTCGTGGATACCGGCATCGCGTGCCACCTCATCGGCCAGGACGCCAACCGGCTCGGCGAGCCGGGAGGCTCAGCGGGGCCGCTGATGGAGAACTTCGTCGCCATGGAGCTGGCCAGGCAACTGACCTGGTCGCAAGAGCGAGGCCGGCTCTATCACTACCGAACCAAGGACAAGCTCGAGGTTGATGTGGTGGTCGAGACACCCGACGGTCGAGTGGTCGGAGTCGAGGTGAAGGCTGGCGCGACCATTCGCACCGAAGACCTCGGCGGCCTGCGGAACCTTGCGAAGTCTCTCGGCGAGCGCTTCGTCGCAGGCTATGTGCTCTACACCGGCCAGCAGACCCTGCCGTTCGGCCCGAAGATCAGAGCCCTGCCCATGGACGCGCTGTGGCGCCTCTCACCCTGACATCAGATGGGCCGGTTCGCCGGCGAGTCGCTGTCCCGGCGGTCCAGGCAAGACCTGGTCACCGGAGACCTTCACGTCGCTGATGGGCGGCCTGGAAGAGCGGGTATTCGGCACCCTCCCCGGACGACACCTGGTTCTACCCGGACCATGGTGACGACTCCACGCTCGGCAAAGAGCGCCAAGGCCTCGGCGAACGGCGGGCGCGCGGTTGGTGAGTCGGATGCTTCGAGCTGGCCGCCGCGTCGGCTACGGTCGAGGCTCACGTCGTGGGGGCGAGGAGCGGGACGATGGGCGTGCGGCTGTCCTGGC
>DASXTS010000315.1:0-2468 GCA_036505275.1 Pseudonocardiaceae bacterium | reverse complement strand
ATCGCTCCTCCTCATTGAGCATGCGCTGGCCGTCCCCGGCGTATTCGGCACGCACGACTTGCGGACGTCGGCCAAACTCCTCCACCGTGGGCGCTGTGATGTGTCACGACTGCTCGGGTTGGACACTGGGTAACGGTTGATGGACCGTCGGCCGCTCGCCGCGTCGGCTCATAATTTCACCGACTCCGCATGATGGCTGGCTGGTGCAAGAAGGCGCCCTCAAGTCGAACAGCCGCCGGGCCGTACGGATGACGGTTTTCTTATGCCGGTGGGCTCCGAATACTTCGCGCAGGCGACAACGAAATGCCGATAACTTTCTGGGTTAACGCATCCTTCCCGAACGCATCCGCCCAGATGTCTATCCCGGCCAAATTTGACAGAAGTGCGAATACGTCGCCAGAACTAGCAACCGCTTGTGCCCCACGCGACGAATTGAGCGATTCATCGGCGTCAGACTGCTGTGGCTTCACATATGTTGCATTTTGCGCATAGCTCGAATTAGTCTGATAATTGGCCCGCGCGGAGAAGATCGGACGTACGACAGACTTGTCTGACGCGCCCACGCCCGTACGCATGGAAACACGCTACCGGCGCGCAATTGTGCGAGCTACCACACGATCGGGTGAAAGCACGTCACAAGATCTGCGCAGAGGAAAGCACACCGCGATCGGGTACCGGACGAAGCCGTGTACCGCCTCGGCGACCACATCGAGCACGTCAATGCATCCTGGTGATTCGCCCCATGGAGGCGCTGACCGGGTGGGGCTCGGGCAACCGGGGTGATCACCGGCGAGCAACTGCACAGGGATACGGGAATCGCCTCGGAAGCCGGCTGCTGGGCGGACGCGACGGCCACTGCGGGCGGTGCGGGCGCGGGCGACGGGCCGGGTGCAGCCGGGGTTGCCGCGTCGTGATGGTCGGCGGCGCCGGCTGTAATGTCGGCGACCTGCCGGGTGCGGCCTGACCAGCCGTCCCGCGTATGTGTGCGCGGCTTACTCTCAAGCGGCCGCGGCGGCCGGGCGGAACACGGACCTGGTCGGGCCGATCACCGCCAGGCCGAAGGAGGCCGAGAGCATCGTGGCGGCCACGACGACCCAGCCGGCCGATCCGAGCCTGGTGATCAGTGGCAGCGCGACCAGCGGGCCAAGGATGCGAGCGCGGCCGGTGTTTCGAGGATGCGTGGTGGTGGGCCGGCGGGTCGGCCGTCGCGGAACCGTCACCGGCCGTCGGGTCCAAGCGGGTTGGGCAGGGTCCGTGGCAGGGTGCGGTCGTGGTCGAGGATCTGCATGACGGCGCCGTCGATGCGGACGGTGACGCGTTGTCCGGCCCGGCGGTAGGTGTTGGCGTCCGGCCAGGCCGACCAGGCCGCGGGCGTTGACCAAGCGGTCGACCTCGAACGGCCCGGTAGTCCTCGCCGCCGCGGACGGTGGTGGTCCGGCGACGGTGGCGCCGTCGGCCAGCAGTTGCCGCAGCTGGGCTGGTGTGAACCGGGATGGGACGGTCTTGAGCCGAGCCTGGCCGCGCAGGATGTGCACGACGGTGGTGTCGATCCGCAACGTGATGGGGATGCCGCCGAGGCCGGGACCGAGCCAGAACTGATGCCCGCACACGCCGAGGTTGCCGCTGGCTCGCACGACCCGTTCGGGGCTACTGGCCTTTACGCATCTTGAGCACCAGCTCGTCGGCGATGTCCCAGGCCTCGTAGTGGAGGTTCCCCTTGAAGCGGGCAGCCGCCGTCGGCGCGGATGAGTTGGTGTGGACCTCGGGAAGCCTGGCCAGTTCCGGTAGTCGTCGAGGTGTGCGGTCAAGCGTGCGAACCGTAACCGCGCGGTCAACGAGCCGAAACCTTCCAAAAAACCCAGCAGGAGCGACGACGGGCCGGCACACCTGCCGACCTGCGGCCCGGCGGCGGTGTTTACTCAGCCCGCCGGCCAAGAGATGGTGGTGCCGACGACAGTGTGCCGGGAGAGGTGGACCCCAGCTGCGCCACAACCTGATCTCTATAGGCGCCCGGCATCGCCATCAGTTCGTCGTGTATGCCTCGTTGCACGATCCTTCCGTCGTCCATGGCGAGGATGAGGTCGGCGTCGACGATCGTGCTCAGCCGGTGGGCGATCACGATCCTCGTGCAGCCGAGTGTGCTGATGTTGTGCCGCACCATCCGTTCGGTAACGGAGTCGAGATCACTCGTAGCCTCGTCGAGCAACAGGATGGTGGGACCATGGGCCAAGGCTCGGGCGAGGGCGATCCGCTGCTGCTGACCCCCGGAAAGCGACGCACCTCCATCCACGAGCAGCGTCTCGTACCCCATCGGCATGGCGAGGATCTCGTCGTGGATGCACGCCAGCTTGGCTGCGTCGACGACCATCTCGTGCGGCATTGCGGGGTCGCTGAGAGCAATGTTCTGCCGGATTGTCGCGCCGAACAGGTAGGGCCTCTGCGTGACGATACCGATCTGCCTGCGCAGC
>DASXTS010000314.1:0-6132 GCA_036505275.1 Pseudonocardiaceae bacterium | reverse complement strand
GACCCAGCGCGGCACCATGGGCACCCGCCGCTTCGGCGGCCAGGACGCCGACCGCTTCGACCGCTCCCTGGTTGGCATGGGGTACGCGATCCCGAACCGGGCCAAAGAACTTCTAGGCCCGCGCGCGCCCGTGGTGGCCTGAGTGGGGTCCCGCGCCCCCGCAGTCGTCGACGCTCTGGTGGCCTTAGTGGAGGCGGCCGTCCCACCGGATGTGGTCGTGTGGGACGGGCCCGCCCCGTCGGGGGACACGCGGGACGCCATCCACATCGGCTACGACGCGGACCCTGAGGGCAGTGCTGAGGCCATTTTCTCCGAGCGTGCCGCGAACGCGTTCGGGCCCGCGCAGCGCGGCGAAACAGTGACCGTCACCTGCGCTGCTTACGCGTTGCGCGGGGACGGGGACACGGCCGCAGCCAGGACACGCATCTATGCCCTGCTCGACGTGCTGATCAACGCCGTGGAGACCAACCCCACGCTCAGCATCGGAGCGAGCGTCACGGCGTCGGTGCCGTCGTTCCGGGTGCTGTACGTGCCATCTGCCGGGGTCGGGCTTGAGGTCGTGGGGACCTGCACGGTCGAAGCCAGATGCCTACCAGTGTGACAAGAGAGAGGTAGCCGTATGGCTGCATTGTCCGCGATTGCTCCGTCCAACGGCGGCACCGCATCAACGGGTGCCGCTGTTGCTTCGTCGGACACGATCGCCCAGTCCATCATGGGGTCCCGCGGCTGCTTCCTGGACATCATCAACGCTGGCGGCTCGACGGACAACATCACCATCTCCGACGCGGGTTCCACCCCGGCCGGCAACCCGCTCACCGGCGGCACCATCGCCGGCTCGGTCGCGGCCGGCGCGTCGAAGGTCTTCTACGTCCGACCCGAGCAGGTCAACCCGTCCACGGGCCTAGTGACCGTGACTCATAGTTTCACCACGACCGTCACATACAAGCTCTTCCCGGTGCCGTGATGGGTAGGTACCGCGCGGTCAGCCCGCTCGCCGAGCCGTTCATCGGCGACTTCGCCAAGGACGAGTTCGAGCACGACTTCGCCTCACCCGCCGCAGAGCAGGACGCGGTGCGGGGTGGCCTGGTGGAGATCGTGCCGAGGAAGTACCGGGTCCTGTCCGACAACTACCAACACCCGCAGGGCGAAGAGTTCGAGGCCGCGTACCTGATGGAACACGAGGCGGCGCTCATCGCGGGCGGCCACATCGAGCGGGTCGAACCCGAACCGAAGCCCACCAAGCGGTCGAAGAAGACCGCCGACGAGTCCACCGACCAGCCCACGGACGCGGAGTAACAGCAAATGTCGATCTTCACTTTGACCGATGCGTTCATCTCGGTGAACGGCGTCACCTTGTCCGATCACGCCAACTCGGTCACGGTCGAGGACAACCGGGACGAGGTCGACATCACCGCGTTCGGGGCGACGTCGAAGGCGATCACAAAGGGCCTCGGTGACGCCACCTTCACCATCACCTTTTTTCAGGATTTCGCCAGCGGGAAGACCCACGCCACGCTGCAGCCGCTGATCGGATCGACCACGCCGGTGACGATCGAGGTGCGCGCCACCAGCGGTGCTCGGTCGGCAACGAACCCGGCGGCGGTCATGTCGGGGCTGTTGACGACGTACAACATGCTGTCCGGCGGCATCGGCGAGGCCTCCACGATCGAGGCCAAATTCAGGAACGGAAGTCAGGCCGGCGTGACCTATCCGACGGCCTAGGCCTCGCCCTCGAAGAACAACGGGCGCTCGCCGAAGCTCGTGGACACCTGAAGACGGAACGGCACGCTCTGCCTGGTCGGCACCATCCACGCCTCCTTGTAGGTGACCTTCTGCCCCGCGGGAAGGCTCGGCCGCGTCAGGCTCGTGCCTTCGATGAGCACGCCGTTGGCGACCCGGCCGTCTGCGGTGGCGATGGTCTGAAGCTGGTTGGTGTCGTACACCTCCTGGCGGTTGTTCACGACGGTGATCTCAGCGACCACCGCCCGCGTGTCGGGTTCGGGCAGGACGCCTTCCGTCTTGGCGGGTTGCGGCTGGGTGATTTCGACAGTGATGCCGCTCGGGAAGGTCTGGCGCTGGCCGAACGGTTTCGGATCGTCGCCGCCGGATCCGCACGCGGCGGCTGCGAGCACGGCAGCGATGACGGTGGTCAGGCCCAGGGCGCGAGGGGTCACAGCGTGAGTATCGGCGGTCGTGGTGTCACACATCCAATGAACGGGGGGTGACCACCGTGGCCCCGGTCGCCATTCCGCTGTCCGTCAAGGGTGCGCAGGACCTGCGGGAACTGACGCAGGCGTTGAAGGACGCGGGCGCCAAGGACCTGCAGAAGGAGCTGTACCGGGGCATCAACCGAGCAATGAAGCCGCTGAAAGAGGTCGCCCGCAAGGCCGCGCGGGAGGGTCTGCCGAAGCGGGGCGGGTTGGCCGACACGATCGCCCGCAGCAAGATCACGACACGGCGGGTGGTGAACAAGCGGCGCAACATGTACTCGGTTCGCCTCGTCGCCACCTCCGGGCACGACATCCGCGCGCTGGACCGCGGCAAGCTGCGGTGGCCCGTGTTCCCCGAGGAGGGCTCGGACCGGTCCGAGTGGACGTGGAAGAAGCGCGACATCAAACCCGGCTGGTGGTCCGAGCCGCTGAAACGCGCCTCCGGCATCCCCCGTGAGGAGATCCTGCAGGTCATGGCCGACGTGAAACGCAAGTTGGAGGCAGCAGCGCGATGAAGATCGTCGTCGAGGGCAAGCCCTACGAGTGGGATGAGGCCGAGCTGACGATCGCCGACTTCCGCACAATCAAGCAGTCCTGCGGCATGACGCCAAAGGCGTTCGCGATGGCACTGGATGAGGGCGACCCGGACGCGCTGGCCGCGCTGGTGTTCTTGGCGAAGCGCAAGGCTGGTGAGCAGGTCAACTACGCGGATCTGGGCACGCTGCGCATCGCGAAGATCGGTGCCATGTCCGACGAAGGGACATCACCACCGCAGGCGCGGCCGGACCCTACCGTGACCTGGCCCGATGGGACGAACTCGAGTCCCGAATAGCCCGGTACATGGCGAGCTTCGCGCACCTGTACCACATCCGCCCGTGGGAGACGGGGCGTTTGTCGCTCGGCCAGTTCGACCTGCTCGCGGCGTCGGTGGATGACATGCAGAGGGGGTCACGTTGACGACGGTGACCTTCGATGTTGTCGCATTCGATAAGGCATCCCAAGCCCTGATGAAGATCGCCGAGCAGTTCGCCGCCCTGTCCAAGGAGATGGGGAAGGTCGACGGGCGGCGGGTCAACGCCGACGTGGACGTCGACACCAGCAAGGCCAGCCACAAGATGACCGCCTGGGCGGCTGGCCTCGGGGCGTCCATCGGTAGTGCTGTGGCTGGTGTCGCGGCAGCCGGGTTCAGCAAGGTGACCGGCTTCATCGGCGACTCGGTGCAAGCGTTCTCCGACCTGTCCGAGTCCGCGAACGCCGTGCAGAAGATCTACGGCGATTGGTCTGAGGACATCGTCCACTGGGGTGAAAAGAACGCCAACGCGTTCGGTCTCTCCCGCAGGGCGTTTCAGGAACTCGTCACTCCTCTCGGCGCTGGTCTGAAGAATCTCGGTCTTCCCATGGAGGACGTCACTAAGAACACCATCGGGCTTACAGAGCGCGCCGCCGACATGGCGTCCGTGTTCAACACGAGCGTGCCGGACGCTTTGGAGGCCATCCAGGCCGGCCTACGCGGCGAGGCCGACCCGCTGGAGCGCTACGGAGTCGGCTTGTCGGACGCCGCGGTCACGGCCCGAGCGTTGGCCGACACGGGCAAGAAGAGTGCCGATTCACTGACCGCGCAGGAGAAGGCTACTGCGCGGCTGAACCTCATCATGGATCAGACGAAAGACGTGGCCGGCGACTTCGCGCAGACATCCGGCGGACTGGCCAACTCACAACGGATCGCCGCCGCGAAAACCGAGGAACTGCAAGCCAAGATCGGCGAGAAGTTGGTGCCGGTCATGCAGTGGTGGATGCAGGTCAAGCTGAAGCTTGTCGAGGTGATCGGCGAGAAGCTGCTTCCAGCCCTGCAAGGGTTCGCCGGGTTCGTGCAACACGCGGCGTCGGTGGTCGGCGACTGGCTGGGCAAAATGGACATGGGCCCCGTCGTTGCCAACGTCACGCAGGCCGCCGGCGGCCTGCGGAACCTGTGGAACCAGATCGTCGGCGACGTGCGTGCATGGGCGGCCAGTCACCAGGACCAGATCCGCGGCATGGTCGACGGCGCCCGCGGCCTGTTCCAGCAGTTCGGGGACCTGGCCAAGGCTGTGATCGCCGCGGTGAGTGCGTTCTGGGAAAAGCACGGCGAACGCATCCTCACCATCGTCACCGGGGTACTCACCGGCGTCGTCGGCATCATCCGCGGCGTCCTGCAGATGATCCAGGGCATCTTCCAGGTCTTCAGCGCGATCCTGTCCGGCGACTGGAGCAAAGCCTGGGCCGGCCTGCGGAACATCGCCGAAGGCCAACTGCGGATCATCATGGGCGTCGTCGACGGGATCCTCGGCACGATCGTCAACCTGTTCGGCGGCTCATGGGAGAAGATCAAACAGTCGGCGGCTGTGAAGTGGAACGACATCGTCATCACCATCAAGTCCAGCATCAACAAGATCCTTGAGGCGTGGAACTGGGTGGCGTCCAAGATCGGCCTACCGCAGGTCGGCCTCATACAGATCACCCCGGCCAGCACCGGTGGTGCGCTGAGGGCGTTCGCCTCCGGTGGCCCCGTTCCCGGTGTCGGCAGCCGGGACACCGTGCCAGCGATGCTCATGCCCGGCGAGTTCGTGCTGTCCAAGCGGGCCGTCGCCAACCTAGGCGGGCTCGGCGCGGTGGACACCATGCACCGCGGCGTGGCGCACTACGCCGAGGGCGGACCGGTGGGTTCTGTTGTCGGGTGGGCGAAGAACCTGTTCACTGGCCGGCTCGGCGCGTTGCCAGGTGGCATGGCTGGGGAGATCGTCGGCAAGCTCGTGGACGCCACCGTCGGCAAGTTGGTCGAGCGGGTGCGGGCCCTGTTCAGCGGTGTCGGTGCTGCTGGCGCAGGTGTGCAGCGGTGGGCGCCGCTGGTCCTGCAAGCCCTGGCCATGATGGGCCAGCCCGCGATCCTGCTGCAAACGGTGCTGCGGCGAATGAACCAAGAATCCGGCGGCAATCCGCGAGCCATCAACTTGACCGACATCAACGCCCAGCGCGGAGATCCGTCCCGCGGGCTCATGCAGACAATAGGCGCGACCTTCCGCGCCTATCACTTCGCCGGCACGAGCTGGGACATCTACGACCCGCTGGCGAACATCCTCGCCAGCATGCGCTACGCATTGGCCCGGTACGGCTCCCTCAGCGCCGCCTATAACAGGCCTGGCGGATATGACTCGGGCGGCTGGTTGATGCCCGGCTACACCATGGCCTACAACGGCACCGGGCGTCCCGAGCAGGTGCTCCCACCTGGCGGCGGCGGCCGGGTCGTTGTCGAGTCGCGAGTGGTCTTGGACCCGGCCGGCGGGTGGGACAAGTTCGTCGCCCTGCTCCGCGAGTGGGTGCGCGTCGAGGGCGGTGGCAACGTGCAACGCGCGATCGGCGGATAAGTGCCAACCTACACCGGGGGACTGTTGACCCCGAAGGTCGAAATGGCCTTCGGCGCCGACCCCGACGCCGATCCCACCGGGTGGACCTGGACCGACGTGTCCAACCGCGTCCTAACCAATCCCGGTGTGACGATCACGAAGGGCCGCGCCGATGAGGCCGGGCAAGCGTCCCCCACCCAGATCAGGTTGACCCTGCTCAACCCAGACGGCCGTTTCACCCCCGGCCTGGCCGGCCCCTACTACCCGAACGTCCGCCGCAACGTGCCCCTGCGCGTGTCGGTGCCGTACTCGGCTACCGAGCGGGCCACGGGATTCGTGGACTCCTACTCGCCCCGCTGGGACCTTTCCTTGCACCAGTCGGTCGTTGCTGTGGTTGCGTCCGGTCGGCTGCGACGGCTGAACCAGAGCTCCGAGCTGCGGTCTGCTCTGTACCGGACGTTGGTGGGCGAGTCGTCGTCCACGATTGCCCCGGTCGCGTACTGGCCCGCGGAGGACGGGCAAGGGTCCAAAGCGGCCGCGGC
>DASXTS010000313.1:0-3937 GCA_036505275.1 Pseudonocardiaceae bacterium | reverse complement strand
GAGAGGCCGTACAGCGGCCAGATCTACCTGCTCGCGGTGTCGCCATCACATCGACGCCGGAAGGTGGGCGTCGACTCTGCCTGCACGCCATCCGACAGATGAAGGCGGACGGTGTCGAGTTCGTGGGAATCGGCACCGGTGATGACGCCTTTCACGCCGCGGCCCGGGCCCTGTACGAGAGCCTCGGATTCATCAAGATCCCGACCGCGGCATACCTCAAGAGGATCTAACCCGATGGGGCAGCGCCCCTAGCGACCGCAATGCGCGTCTCGATCTGACCCCAGATTGACGTCCGCTTCTGCCGCCGACGGCGCGCTCGCTGTCGGCATCGACGGTCGCATCGATCGTTGTCGGATCCGCTGCCGCCTGCCCGGGACCGCCCGTTGGGAGCCATCGAAGCGGTCCACCTCGTAAGCCACGATCCGTGACCCAGCACTACAGCTCCAGCGAGCTCGGGTCGGCAGGGACGTCCACAGCGTGCTTCCGCAGCGCTTCCATCGGCACGATCTGCAGCACCGCTTCGTTGGTGGAGGCAAGCACGACCGGCGCAGCCACGCCGTCGTTGTAGGCACGGGCCCAGTTCGCCGCGGTCACGCACCAGCGGTCGCCCGGCATCAGTCCCGGGAAGCGGTACTGCGGCCTCGGCGTCGACAAGTCGTTGCCGATGCTGCGCTGGTGATCCAGAAACTCGGCCGTGACGACCGCGCAGATGGTGTGACTTCCGACGTCCTCCGGGCCGGTGCTGCAGCAGCCATCACGATAGAACCCGGTCATCGGGTCGGTGCCGCACGGCTGCAGATCGGCGCCCAGGACGTTGCGCTCTGCCACGGACCCATCATCGCTCGGCGATGCGCACCCGTGCCTCGCGTGGCGCCATTGGCTGCACCGTCGTCGCACCCCTCGGACCGCTCGTATCCCGTTGCGGCGTGCGCTCATGCCGCACCGTGCCCGGTTATGGCCCCGCCCAGGCAGGCCATCGAGACTGGCATGCTCTGCCCATGCGCGTGACGATCCGAGTCCGGCCCGGTGCCGGGCGCACGATCGTCGGCGGTCGTCACGAACAGTCGGTGGTCGTCCGCGTGCGCGAACACGCCGCCGAGGGCAAGGCCACCGCGGCGGCATTGGTCGCGCTCGCCAAGGCCCTCAACGTCCGCCCGGAAGACGTCAAGCTTGTCCGCGGGGCGAGGAGCCGGACGAAGATCGTGGACATCCCTGACGCCATCGCGGCGCGGTTCCAGGATCTTCGCGATTCCTAGTGCCTGCCCGAGGCCGCTTCGAGCCGACACCGACCAAGCCGGTGCCGCGGATTCCGAAGACGGTGCGGCGCACGAGGTCGTACCGACGGCAGGTCAGGCGAGAACCATCACGAATCGACTCGCTTCAAATGGCCGCTTCTGCCGCCGAGTATGCGGTCGCGCCGACGTCGGGACGGCTCTAGGGTTCGCTCCATGGGACCAAGATCGCGGCACATCAGCATCGGCATTGACCGGCCCGCCGGTGAGGTGTACGACTTCGCTGCAGATCCGCGCAACCTGCCCAAGTGGGCGGCCGGCCTCGCAGGCTCCAGGGTTGAGCATGACGGGGCGCATTGGTTCACGGAGTCTCCGATGGGGCGTGTCACGGTAACGTTCGCGCCGCGCAACGACTTCGGCGTGCTGGACCACGACGTCACACTTCCCTCCGGGGAGACGTTAGACCCGATGCGGCAGGTCCCGGTTGCTCGGTGACGCGCACGACGGTCACACGGGCGTGAGCACTGCGACAGGGATCACACGCCCCGACTTTTCCTCGTACGTGCCGAAGGACGGTGCCCGGGCCAGGACGACCTCGCGCCAGAGACGGTCGCGCTCCGCCGCCGATGCCACGTGCACATCGACGTCCAGGTGCCGGGGACCCAACTCGACGTGTGCTCGGGAAGCGGCGCGCAGGTTGCGGAACCATTGGGGATCCTGCTTCGTCCCGCCGGCGGTGCCAGTGACCACGTAGCCGCCCTCGTCCTCGAAGTAGCTGACCGGCGTTGTGTGGGGGATCCCGGTCTTGCGACCAGCCACGGTGAGCAGCAGGACCGGGGTCCCACCCCGGGCGGACCCGCCGATCCGCCCGTTCGACCGGCGGTACACGAACACGGCGAGGCCGTTGCCGGCCCTCATCAGCCTTTTCATGGCAGCGTTCATCCGATCTCCTTGTCCTCCGCTCGCCTGAGGATCGGCCCCGGCTTCGGAGGATGTCAACGGTTCGCATGCAGCGCGCCGGACTTCTTCGTGATCTCAAGGTGCCGGGCCGAGCGCCGCCTCCGCGGCGACCAAGCAAGCGTCCCACTCGGCCTCGTTGTCGAACGCACCCACGACGACGTGGCGACGCTCGTGCCGGTCCGGTCATATCGGTAGTGCCGGACCACGCACCGGCGGATGGTGTCGTCATCCGGGTTCACCGCGGCCACACGCGAAGGCTACGAAACGGGCGCGTCGGACCGTCCCTTACACGCTCCTACAGCGGCAAATGAGTGCGTCGTGCCCGATGGGGAGCCGGTTAGCGATCCAGGTTGTACGCCACCGGATGGCGGGGCTGGTAGAGCAGGAGCTCCGACCCGCCGGGCAGCCTGACCGAGGCGAGCAGCCCCCAGCCCTCGTCGCTGATCGGGCGGCTGGGTTCGACGCCCTTGGCGGCAAGCTCGTGGAGCGTGCTCGCGATGTCCTCGCACATCAGGTACAGCTCGTGCTTCGATTCGCCGTCGGTGGGGTGGACGGCGATCTCGGCCGGGGGGAGTCTGAAGATCAGCCAGCCGTCACCGGCATCGACGCCGGGGAAGCCGAGCATGTCGCGGATGAACGCGCGGTCCGCAGCCGCGTCTCGACTGTAGATGATCATATGCGTTCCGTTGATCATGATTCCTCGCTAGGTAGGGGTCTGTGTTGGCGGAGCGGAGGGGCGCCGGCCGGTTCGGGCGGCGGCGGCTGCTGCGGCGGTTACCAACAGCACGCCTAGGGCCTGAATCGCTTGTGGAACCTGCCCGAGCACGACGACACCGACCAGCAGCGCGGCCGCGGGTTCGACACTCATCAGGGTCCCGAACGCCGCGGACTCGAGCCGGCGTAGTGCGATCAGTTCCAGCGCGTACGGCAGCACCGGCAGCAGCAGCGCCAGCCCGGCCGCGGCTACCACGGCCCCGGCGGTGACCGGGGCAGGGCCTGCGGTGCGGCGACAGCCCCGGCCACCAGTGCGGCGGCCGGCATGGAGATCGCGAGCCCGGTCAGGCCGGTGAGGCGGTCACCGACCCGTTGCGTCAGCAGGATGTAGCCGGCCCAGCAGATCGCGGCGGCCAGGGCACAGCCGATCCCGACCAGATCCGCCGACGACCGCCACGGCTGGGTCACCAGGAGCACGCCCGCGCCGGCCAGCGCCGGCCAGGCCAACCCGAGCCGCCCGGCCCGTCGGGCCACCGCGACCGCGAGCGGACCCATCAGCTCGCAGGCGACCGCGGTCGCGAGCGGGATGCGCGCGATCGCCTCGAAGAAGAGCAGTGTCATGCCGGCGCTGACGACGCCAAGCAGGACGGCGGCGACCAGGTCGCGGCGCGCCATCGCCCAGGCCCGAGGCCGCGTGACCAGTACGAAGATCACCGCCGCCCAGCTCAGGCGGAGCCAGGCCGCGCCGGCCGGGCCGACCGCGGCGAACAGGGAGGTCGAGGCCGCGGCGCCGAGCTGCACGCAGAACACGGACGCCACCGCGAGACCGACTCCGGGCACGGACCGCCGGGTGGCCGCGGTGCGGCCATCGGGTGCACCGGTCGGGGCGGGCGGAGCCGCGTCGCGGACGAGAGCCATGCCCCAATCCGACCCTGGCGGACCGTCCGCGTCTAGCACCAGTTCATGGACTTATTGTCCATGAATGGTGGACAATGCGCCGGGTGGAGACTCGCTTGCTCGGCGCCTTGGTC
>DASXTS010000312.1:0-8784 GCA_036505275.1 Pseudonocardiaceae bacterium | reverse complement strand
GCGCCGACTACAGCGGCGACTACGGCGGCGGGGACTACAGCGGCGGCTACGGCGATTTTGGCGGCGGGGACTTCGGCGGCGGAGACTTCGGCGGCGACTTCTGAGCCGCCCGCCACGACGGCCGCCACGACGGCCGTACTGAGCCGCCGGTCACGACGGCCCGGCCAGGTGGGGCGGGATGGCCGGTGGCAGGCCGGTGCGTTCGTACTCGGCGACCTGCACTATCCGCCTGGCATGCCGCGGTGAGCCGGAGAACGGCGTAGCGAGGAACGCGTCCACGATCTCGGCGGCCTCCCGCGGGTTGTGCATCCGGGCCCCGATGCCGACCACCTGAGCGTCGTTGTGCGAGCGGGCCAGCTCCGCGACCCGCGGGCTCCAGGCCAGCGCGGCCCGGCAGCCGGTCACCTTGTTCGCGGCGATCTGCTCGCCATTGCCGGAGCCGCCGACCACGACGCCGAGACTGCCCGCATCGGCCACCACCCGGCGAGCCGTCTCGATGCAGAACGCCGGGTAGTCGTCCTCGGGGTCGTAGCTCACCGGCCCGACGTCCACCACCTGGTGGCCACCGGCCGCCAGGTGCTCGGCAAGGAATGACTTCAGCTCGAAGCCGGCGTGATCGGAGCCGAGGTACACGCGCACGGCGGGCAGTCTGCCAGCCACCAGAACGCAGGCGTCCAGCGGGCGAAATTGCGTTTACTGTCTGCGGTGCTGCCGCTGAGCCGGGAGTACGGCGTGGTCATGCGGGTGGACGTGCTGGGACCCCTCGCGGTGATGTGCGGCCCGAAGCGGGCCACGATCCCCGGACCCCGGTTGCAGGCCGTGCTCGGCGTGCTCGCGCTGCGGGCCGGCCAGGTGGTCTCGGTCAGCGAGCCGATCGACGCGGCGTGGCCGCCGGGCGCCGTACCGGCCACCGCGGTGAAGACCGTGCGGAGCCACGTGGCGCACCTGCGGCAGACGCTGCGCGGCCACCGCCACGGGGAGACCCTGCAGCCCGGTCATCCCGGCTACCTGCTCGCGTTGCCGGCCACTGCCGTGGACCGGTTCCGCTTCGAGCAGGCCGCGGCGGCCGGCCGGGCGCTGCGCGACGGCGGCGAGCACGGCGCAGCGGTCGCACAGTTCCGGGCCGCCCTGGCGCACTGGCGCGGCGAGGTGCTGGCCGGCTGCGACCTGCACGGATGGGCGGCCGCCGATGCCACCCGGCTGGCCGAGGCGCGGCTGGTGGTCACCGAGGACAAGGTGGCCGCCGAGCTGGCCGCCGGCCAGCACCGGGAGGTGGTCGCCGAACTGGAATACCTGGTGCGCCGGCACCCGTTCCGGGAGCGGTTCTGGGAGCTGCTCATGCTCGCGCTGCACACCACCGGCCGGCAGGCCGACGCGCTCGCCGCCTAACAGCGCGCCCGCGGGATGCTAGGTGACGAGCTGGGCGTCGAGCCGGGCAAGCGGCTGCGCGAGCTGGAGACCGGCATCCTGCGCGGCGAGCCGCCCCAGCTCGCACTCGTCACCCTTGCCAGCAGCGTCTGGCTGGCCGCCGCAGCCGCGGCCGGACCAGCACCAGCACGACCACCAACTCCGGCCGGCCGGCTACCGGCCCCGGTCAGCCCGCTGGTCGGCCGGGACAGCGAGATCCGCACGCTGTCCGAACTGGTGCTGACCCACCGGATGGTCACGCTGTCCGGCCCGGGCGGCTGTGGCAAGACCAGGGTGGCGATCGCCGCCTGCGAGGCCCTGGCCGCCAGCTTGGACCCGGTGGTGTTCGTCGACCTGGCGCCGGTGGACGACCGCGCGCTGGTTGCCCCGGCGGTGGCCGGTGCGCTCGGCGTACCGCGGCACCCGTACCTGCCGCTGGCCGAGACGATCGCGCAGCACTGCGCCGAGCATCGGGCGCTGCTGGTGCTGGACAACTGCGCACACGTGGCTTCCGAATGCGCCCGGCTGGTGGACACCCTGCTGTCCGTCTGCCCGAAGCTGCACGTGTTGGCCACCAGCCGGGTCGTGCTCGGCGCGTTCGGCGAGACCGTGCGGCGGCTGCCGCCGCTGCCCGTGCCGCCGGCCGGCACATCCAGCGGTGCCGAGCTGAGCCACCACGACGGCGCGCTGCTCTTCGCCGCGCGCGCCGGCATCGCC
Organism: Pseudonocardiaceae bacterium; assembly: GCA_036505275.1. Taxonomy (GTDB): domain Bacteria; phylum Actinomycetota; class Actinomycetes; order Mycobacteriales; family Pseudonocardiaceae; genus DASXTS01. The sequence continues at coordinate 6,660 of DASXTS010000312.1, read as the reverse complement.
AACCTGGCCGCGCTGGCTCCGGCCGAGGCCAGCGCTGAGCACGGTCTGCGCCAAGGTGGACGGCCTGCCGCTGGCGTTGGAGCTGGCCGCCGCGCGCGCCAAGGTGCTGTCGCTGCCCGAGCTGGCAGACGCACTGGCCGCCGGCCGATTCGACCTGCTGGCCGGCGGGCCACGTGCGGCCCGGTCCCAGCACCGCACGATCCGGGCCAGCGTCGAGTGGAGCTACCAGCTGCTCGAGCCCGAGGAGCGGGGACTGCTGCGCGCGCTGGCCGTCGTCGCCGGCGGCTGCGACCTGAGCGCGGTCGCAGCGCTGTGCCCGCCGCCGAGCACCAGCGTCGTGGCCCTCGATCTGGTCGATCGCCTGCTGGCCAAGTCATGTCTGGTCGCCGAGCGGCAGCCGACCGGGACCCGCTACCGGATCCTCGAAACCATCCGCCAGTACGCCGCCGAGCGGCTTGCCGCACACCTTGACGAATGGACGATCGCCAACGCCAGGCATGCCGCGCATTACCTGCGGCTGGCCGAGGAGTTGAACTCACGGCTGCGCGGCGCCGAGCTGCCGCAGGTGCTCGGCCGGATGACCGCCGAGCACGACAACCTGCGAGCCGCCATCACCTGGCTGACCTCGGAAGGCGCCGATGGGATGGCCGCGCTGCGGCTGGCGAGGGCGCTGTGGCGGTACTGCTGCCTGCGCGGGCACTACGCCGAGGGCCGCCGCTGGCTGCGCGCGGCGCTGCGGCTCGGGCAGGACGCCGGCTCCGGCGCCGAACCCGAACTGATGGCCGCCGCACTCGACGGCGCGGCCGCGCTAGCGCACCGCGCGTGCGACTACGGCGAGGCGACCGCCCTCGGCCAGCGGGCACTGGAGCTCTACCGAGGGCTCCGCGATCGCCGCGGCACCGCGCTGGCGCTGACCACGCTGGGCAGCATCGCGCGCGAGCAGGCCGACTACCCGCGGGCCATCCGGCTGCACTCCGAGGCGCTGGCGCTCTTCCGGCGGGTCGACGACGGCTTGGGCGTCGGCCACAGCCTGCAGCTGCTCGGCTTCGACAGCTGGCTTTCCGGGGACCTCAAAACGGCCAGCGGCTGGTCACAGCGGGCGTTGCGGACGCTCACCGCCATCGGCGACAGGGAGCGCATCGCGCACACCCTGCTGGACCGCGGCGCGGAGGCGTTCTACCTGGACGACGACGGCGCCGCCAGGCATCTGCACGCCGCGCGTCGGCTCTTCACCGAACTCGGTGTCAAGCAGGGCCTGGCCTGGGCCGACGACCTTCTCGCGCTGGTGGACCTGCGCCGCGGTGACCTGCTGACCGCGTTGGACCGGCTCACCTCGAGCCTGCGGCTGCACCACCAGGTTGGCGACCGCTGGCGGCAGGCCAGCGTCCTCGAGTCACTGGCCAGGGTGGCGGCCAGCCTCGGGGCGGCGCGCGCCTGCGGCGACCTGCTCGGCATGGCCGGGGCCATCAGGACCGCGATCGGCGCGCCGGCACCGGCATGTGAGCGCGAGCTGCTCACGCAGACCACGGACTGGTTGCGCGACGCCGCCGGCCCGACGGCGGGCGGGTGGGCCGGCCCGCCGTCGCTGCCGGTGGTCGCCCGCCACGTCGCCGAGCTGGCCAGGCTGCTCGGCGGGCGGTGAGGAGTAGCGCAACCGTCCCTCGAACTGAGTCGTAAACGGCACGAAGGTGCGCCGGACGCTCTCGCGCATGCTGATGCCTCCTGGTTGCAGTGCTGAGTGCACCTTGTGGTCGTTGTGGAAAGGTTGCGAACCGATGCGGGTGATGGCGTAGAAACGCCGAGTGGTCAGCGTCTTCTCACAGCAGAATTACCTGGTGCGCCTGGAGTGGGGGCGCGAGGGCGTCGGACTGCTCGCCGCCGACTGCCGCGTCGTCGTCATCGTCGACGTGCTGTCCTTCTGCACCGCCGTCGACGTCGCTGTCACGCGCGGTGCCGCCGTGTTGCCCCTTGCCTGGCGGGAGCCGGCGGCGGTACCGGAAGGGGCCGTGCTGGCCGGCCGGCGCGGCTCCTCGTCGTGGTCGCTCTCGCCGTCCAGCCTGCTCGACATTCCAGCCGGCACGCGGCTTGCCCTGCCCTCCCCCAACGGCGCCACTCTCTCCGTCTCCGCAGCCACCCACGGCGCCACCGTGCTGGCAGCCTGCCTGCGCAATGCCTCGGCGGTCGCGACCGCCGCGCTGGCCTGCCGTGCGGACGGTGCGATAGGGGTGGTGCCGGCCGGGGAGCGGTGGCCCGGCGACGGGCTGCGGCCGGCGATCGAGGACCTGCTCGGCGCCGGCGCGGTGGTGGCCGCGCTGGCCAGGCACGGCGTAGGCCCGTGCTCACCCGAGGCATTGGCTGCCGCCGACGCCTTCGAGGCCGCCCTCCGCCGTGGCCTCGCGGACGCGCTGGTCGCCTGCTCATCGGGCCGTGAACTCGCCGTCGGCGGGTTCGGCGCCGACGTCGCACTGGCGGCCGAGCGTGACGTGAGCGGCGCCGCACCCGTGCTGGACAACGGCGAGTCGGGTCTCTGCTACGGTGCCTTCTCGGCCGGTGCGCGGTGAGCCGCTGGGTCGAGGTGGCCGACGGCGTGCTGGCCCGCCGGTACCGCGAGCTGGACCTGACCGTCGGGCTGGTGATCGGCGACGGTGGGTGCCTGGTGGTGGACACCCGCGGCGACGCCGTGCAGGGCGCCGAACTGGCAACCGCGGTCCGCGAGCTGACCGCCGCGCCGTGGCAGGTGGCGATCACGCACGGCCATTTCGATCACTGCTTTGGCACGTCGGCGTTCCTACCGGCCGCGGTGTGGGCGCACCGGCGCTGCCCGCCGCACCTTGCCGGCACCGGCGAGCTGCAGCGCACCGAATGGGCCAGGCACTACGCCGAGCGCGGCCAGCCGGCGACGGCGGCGGCGCTCCGCGCCGCGCCACTGATCCCGCCCAACCAGCTGGTGGATCAACGGGTGCACCTGGACATCGGCGGACGCCGGGTGGTGCTCGCCCACCTCGGCCGCGGGCACACCGACCACGACCTCGTGGTCTGGCTGCCGGCCGACGGCGTGGTCTTCGCCGGCGACCTGGTCGAGCACGGCGCGCCCCCGGCCTTCGAGGACGCCGACCCGCTGGCCTGGCCGTCCACAGTGGACGGACTGCTGCGGCTTGGCGCCACCGTAGTGGTGCCCGGCCACGGCGACCCCGTCGGCGAGGCTTTCGTCCACGCGCAGCATCAGGAGCTGTGCGCCGTCGCCACCCTCTGCCGCCGCGCGCTGGCCGGCGAGCCGGCGGAGGCGCTGCTGGCCGCCTCCCCGTACCCGGCGGATACCACCCGTACCGCCCTGGCCCGCGCCGAGGACCCGGCCCGTGCCAGCGGCGAGGATGTGGAACTTCCCCAATAGGCCCGGGACGATGTCACATCGTCGCGTCAGGTCGCGTCAGGTTTGGATGGACTTGATCTCGCAGAACTCCTCGAGGCCGTAGCGGCCGAGCTCGCGGCCGTTGCCGGACTGCTTGTAGCCACCGAACGGCGCCGCGGGGTTGAAGGCGCCGCCGTTGACGTCGACCTGGCCGGTGCGCAGCCGGCGGGCCACCGCCAGCGCACGCTCGTCGGAGGCCGAGAAGACGGCGCCGGCCAGGCCGTACGGGGTCGAGTTGGCGATCTCCACCGCTTCGTCTTCCGACGAGTAGGGGATCACCGAGAGCACCGGCCCGAAGATCTCCTCCTGGCCGATGACCATGTCCGGCCGCACCCCGGCGAACACCGTGGGCCGCACGTAGTAGCCGCGGTCCAGGCCCTCCGGCGGCTCTGGGCCGCCGGTGGCGAGCACGGCGCCTTCCGCGATGCCGGACCGGAGGTAGCCGGTTACGCGGTCGCGCTGGGCGGCGGAGGACATCGGCCCGATCCTCGTGGCGGTGTCGGTCGGGTCGCCGACGCCGTACTTGCCGGCCGCCGCGACGGCCAGTTCGACGGCCTCGTCGTGGCGCGCCACCGGTACCAGCATCCGGGAGAGCGCAGTGCAGGTCTGGCCGCCATTGATGTAGCAGTTCGCCACTGTGATCTTCACCGCGGCGCCCAGGTCGGCGTCGTCGAGCACCACGCTGGCCGACTTGCCGCCGAGCTCGAGTGCCACTCGCTTGACCGTGTCGGCGGCCACCGCGGACACCCGACGCCCGGCGCGGGTTGAGCCGGTGAACGAGACCATGTCCACGCCCGGGTGCGCGGCCAGCCCCTCGCCGACCACCGGACCCATCCCGTGCACCACGTTGAATACGCCGGCCGGTACCCCGGCTTCGGCGCTGACCTCGGCCAGGATGCCCGCGGTCAGCGGCGCGATCTCGCTGGGCTTGAGCACCACCGTGCAGCCAGCGGCCAGCGCCGGTGCCACCTTTGCCACGATCTGGTGCAGCGGGTAGTTCCACGGCGTAATCGCGGCGACCACCCCGACCGGCTCCCGCACCACGAGCGAGTTGCCGATCCGCTCGGTCCACGGGAAGTCCGCCAGCAGGTCCGCCAGCGCCGCCGAGGTGGCCACCGGCAGCGACGCCTGCACCCTGGTGGCGAAGATGATCGGCGAGCCCATCTCGGCCGTGATCGTGGCGGCCACCTCCTCGCGCCGCGCCGCCAGCCCCTCGGAGATCCGCCGCACCACCGCCGCCCGCACATCCACCGGCGTGCCGGCCCACGCCGGGAAGGCCGCACGGGCGGCCGCCACCGCCGCGTCCACCTCAGCCGCGGTGCCGGCCGGTACGGCCGCGATCACCTCCTCGGTCGCCGGGTTGACGACCTCGATCCGGTCCGGACCGCCGGCGACGAACTCGCCGCCGATCACATGCCCCACGCGGCTGACAACTGGCGCAACCATCTCGTCCTCCATGCCGACCGGAGTCCGGCGAAGCCCACCGGACAACCCCGACCACCGAGCCTGTCACACACTCGGCTTGACCGGCGCATCCAGCCGTGCGCCGGCACGGGACGGCCGGGCTCGGCTCAGTCGAACTGAGGGCGTTCGGTGCGCGTTCGCTTCAGCTCGTAGAAATGCGGGTAGCCGGCCAGCAGCCGCGCGCCGTCGAAGAGCTTGACGGCGTCCTCACCGCCCGGGATGCGGGAGAGGACCGGGCCGAAGAACGCCACGCCATCGACGTGGATTGTCGGTGTGCCGACGTCCAGGCCCACCGGCTCCATGCCCAGGTCGTGCGACTCACGCAGCTCCTTGTCGTGCTCGGTTGAGGTGGCGGCCTCGGCCAGCTCGGCCGGCAGGCCGACCTCGGCGAGCGCCTCGCCGATCACATTGGGATCCTCGCGGCGACCCTCGGTGTGGAACCGGGTGCCCAGCGCGGTGTAGAGATCACGCAGCACGTCGTCACCCTTGAGCTTGGCCGCCGCGGTGACCACCCGCACCGGGCCCAACGCCCGTCGCATGTTCTCCTGGTACTCCTCGGGCAGGTCGCGGCCCTCGTTCAGCATGGTCAGCGACATCACATGGAAGCGCAGGTCGATGTCCCGCTCGCGCTCGACCGCCAGGATCCAGCGGGACGCGATCCACGCCCACGGGCAGACGGGGTCGAACCAGAAATCGACGCGTGGCCGGTCGGTCATCAGGATGATCCTCTCGTTTCGGGCGGCCTCCATCGGGTGACAACCATTGGTCGACGCACCATTGTTCCCGCCTTCTGGCCACGGCGCCGGCATAGCGATCCGTGATTGGATGCCCAGAGACGCCAACCGAAATCGAGCACGAGGTGACGCAGGTGGCCCCGCCCAACCTGACCCGCGAGCAGGCGCGGCAGCGCGCCGCGCTACTCAGTGTCGAGGAGTACTCCATCGAGCTGGACCTGACCGACGGCGGCGGAAAACCGGGCGAGGGAACGTTCTCCGCGACGACGGCCGTGCGATTCGGCTGCGCCCGGCCGGGCGAGGGCAGCTGGATCGACCTGGTCGCTGCCGACGTGCAGTCGGCCACGCTCAACGGCACCCCGCTGGACGTCTCCGGCTACCGCGAGGAGGACGGCATCGCGCTGCCGGACCTCACCGAGCGCAACGAGCTGATGGTCGCCGCGAATTGCCGTTACATGAACACCGGTGAGGGCCTGCACCGGTTCGTCGATCCACTGGACGGCGGCGTCTACCTCTACTCGCAGTTCGAGACGGCGGACGCCAAGCGCATGTTCGCCTGCTTCGACCAGCCCGATCTGAAGGCCCGCTACCGGCTGACGGTGATCGCGCCGCGGGACTGGAAGGTGATCTCCAACGCGCCGGTCGTGGACACCGAGGACGCCAGCGGTGGCGCGCTGCGGCACACCTTCGCGCGCACCGAGGTGCTCAGCACGTACCTGGTGGCGCTGGTCGCCGGCCCGTACGCGGAGTGGCGTGACGTGCACGACGGAATCCCGCTCGGCCTGTACTGCCGCGGCTCGCTGGCGCAGCACATGGACGCCGAGCGCCTGTTCACCGAGACCAAGCAGGGGTTCGACTTCTTCCACGACGCGTTCGGGGTGCGCTACCCGTTCGGCAAGTACGACCAGTGCTTCGTGCCCGAGTTCAACTTCGGGGCCATGGAGAACGCCGGCTGCGTCACCTTCTCCGAGCGCCACATTTTCCGCTCCAAGGTCACCGAGGCCGAGCGGGAGGGCCGGGCCGACACGATCCTCCACGAGATGGCCCACATGT
>DASXTS010000311.1:0-12500 GCA_036505275.1 Pseudonocardiaceae bacterium | reverse complement strand
GACGCGCTGACCGACCCACCCCGCGACGACGACGCGCGCACCGCCGGGCAACGCCGCGCCGACGCGCTGACCGAGTTGTGCCGGCGGGCGTTGGACGGCGGTGGGCTGCCGGAGGTGAACGGGGAGAAGCCGCACCTGCTGGTCACCCTGTCCTACGAGTCGCTGCTCGGGCAGCTGGGCGCGGAGCCGGCAAGCCTGAACTGGGTGGGGCCGATCAGCGGCGCCGACGCCCGCATGCTGGCCTGCGATTGCAGTGTGATTCCCGCGGTGCTCAACAGTGCCGGTGAGGTGCTGGACATTGGGCGCAAGACCCGGGTGTGGCCGATCGCCATCCGCCGGGCCATCGAGCTGCGGGACCGCACCTGCCAGTACGCCGGGTGTGAGGTGCCGGCGCAGCATTGTGATATTCACCATAAGCGGCCGTGGGCGGTCGGTGGACCAACGGATTACCACAATGGTGTCCTCACCTGCCGCCATCACCACACGCAGGCGCACAAGTACCATGCCACCTTCCGAGCCGACGGCCGATTCACCGTCAACCGCAACTAAATCGGGGTAGACCGGATTAATGTCCGATCGCCTACTGTTTCATTCGCTGTCAGGCGAGCGATCTGATGAGCACGAGCTCGTCGCGCAAGGGGATGCCGTAGGCGCCGGTGAGAGGGATCTCGGGTTTGAGGGTGGCGCGGCTGGCGTCCACGGCGCCAGGGTGCAGGGTGGCGAGGCGGAAACCGCGGCGCTGATAGAAGCGCAGGGCGTCGACGTTGTCGTTGGTGGTGACCAGCCAGAGCCGGGTGCAGCCAGCGGCGGCCGCGTGGCGGGCTACCGCGGAGATCAGCGCGGTGCCGGTGCCGTGCCACTGGGACGCGGTGTGCACGGTGAGGACCTCGCACGACAGCCGATCCACGACGTAGGTGAGGACGCCGGCCAGGCCGCCGTCGTCACCGATGGCGAGCAGCGCGGGGTGGTCGAGCGGGTGCAGCAGGGCGCCGAGTCGGGCGACGCGCAGGGAGCTCCGCTCACGCAGGAAGGCCGCCACCGCGGTGGTGGCGGCATCGGTGTCCGCGGCGGCGTCGCGATGGCGGATCTGCACGCCGGTAGTCTGCTCGCCTGATCGGAAACGGACGGACGGGGACGGCCAGGTGGGCACCCGGTTGCGGGCGGTCCGCGGTGTGCTGGTGCTGGCGCTGCTAGCCGCCGCGGCGGTGGGTTGCGGGACCCAGGAGCTGGGATTGCCGCGGGCCGCACCGGCGGCGGGCGGGACAGCGGGCGGGACAGCCGCCGCGCTCAAGGCCGACACCGCGACCACCGGTCCGGCGGTGACGAGCACCTCGACGACGACGGCATCCGCACCGGCAACGGCATCCGCACAGAGCGCGACGACGGCCGCCGCGGCGCAGTGCCCGCAGCCGGACGCCGGCTTCGACTGCGACTTCCAGCGCCGGTTCACGGCCGCGCAGGCCTATGTCCGGCAGCGGCCTGGCACGGTGGGCATCGTGGTGCGGGACCGGCAAACCGGCGCGGTGTGGCGCGACGGCTACGCCACCAAGCTTGTCTGGACGGCGTCAACCGTGAAGCTGGCCATGACGGTGGACCTGCTGCTGCGCGATCGGGCCGGCACGATCACGCTCAGCGCGGAGGACCGCGCGCTGATCGAGGCCATGCTGCACAGCTCGGACGACAACGCGGCGGACACGCTGTGGAGCCGCTACGGACGCGACGGCTTCGCCACCCGCTTCCCCCGGTACGGGCTGACCTCCATCACGTTCGTCCAGGGATTCCCGCGATACTGGGGTTTCATGAAGTGCACCCCGGACGACCTGGACCGCCTGATCAACTACGTGCTCGCCGAGTTGCCGGCCGAGCTGCGGGACTACGTCGTCGGACAGATGCGCGCGGTCGCGAGCAACCAGAGGTGGGGCGTGTGGGGAGCCGGACCGGCGGCCACCCCGGGTAACAAGAACGGCTGGTCGCTGGAAAACACCGGCTGGGTAATGAACTCGGTGGGCTTCGTGGGGCCCGGCGAGCGGTACACCATGGCGGTGATGAACGACCTGCACGGCAATGGCGGCTACGACCAGGGCAGGGCCACCGACACCGAGGTGGCCAGGCTGATCTTCGCCGGCCGGTTCTGAATGCGCCGCCTGATTGACTCGGATCGGCTGGCCGCGACCGTGCTGGCGGTCTCGCTCATGGCGCACTTCCTGCTGCAGCTGGTGCCGAGGACCACCAGCATGATCGACCTGAGGGTCTACCGGCACGCCTCGCCAGGCCTGTTCAGCGGCGCCCTGTACGACTTCAGGCTCGGCGAGTTCTCCGAGCAGTTCCCGCTGCCGTTCACCTACCCGCCATTCGCGGCACTCGTGTTGCTACCGCTGTCCTGGCTGCCGTGGTGGCTGGTGCGCCTCGGCTGGCAGGTGCTGTCCATCGGTTGCCTGTACTGGATAGCGCGGTGCTCGGTTCGCCTCGTGCTGCCGGCGGCGGCAGCCAGCCAGGCGCGCCTGCGCCGGTACGCCATGCTGTGGACCGCGGCGGCGATGTGGTTCGAGCCGGTGCGGACCACGTTCAACTACGGCCAGGTCAATATGGTGCTGGTCGCCGTGCTGCTCTCCGCGCTGCTGGCCACCCGCGACGTGACGGCCGGCCTCGGGGTGGGCCTCGCCGCCGGGGTGAAGCTGGTGCCGGCGGTCTCGGGGCTGTACTTCCTGGCAAAGCGCCGGTACGCGGCGGCGGGGTGGTCGGCCGCATGGTTCGTCGCCACCGTGGCGCTGACGTTCGCCGTCGCGCCAACGGCGTCGGCCCAGTACTGGCTGCACCTGCTCGGCGATGCGAGCCGGATTGGGCCGGTCGGCTCGGCGATCAACCAGTCGCTGCGCGGCGCGCTGGCCCGGTCCCTGGGCTTCGACGTCGCGACGGGGCCGCAGTGGCTGGTCGCGGTCGCCGCGGCCGCCGTGCTCGCCGGGCTTGCGCTGCGTGCCGCGGTGCGCGCGGGCGACACGTTGGCTGCGATTGTGGTGGTGCAGTTCTTCGGGCTGCTCGTCTCACCGATCTCGTGGAGCCACCATTGGGTGTGGGTGCTGCCGGCGCTGGTCTGGCTGGTGCACGGCCCGGTGTCGGCTCGTGCTCTGGTGCGGGCGGCCGCGCTGCTGTGGCTGCTCCTCGTCGGCAGCTACCTCATCCCGCTGCTGGTGAACGCCCAGCGAGCGATGTGGATCATCCCGCGGCCGTGGTACCTGTCCGCGCCGGGATGGGCGTACCCGGTCGCCGCGGTTCTGACTCTGGTGGCCATGGTGGTGACCCTGCACCGGCGCGCGCAGCCGACAGCGCTACCGATGACGCCACCGATGACGCCACAGATGACGTCGCAGCGCGCTATGACTCCAGCACCCGGTTGATCTCAGCGGCCAGGTCGACGTCCTTGTCGGTCAGGCCGCCCTCGGAGTGCGTGGAACAGCGGAAGGTCAGCGTGCGCCAGCGGATGTCGATGTCCGGGTGGTGGTTGCGTGCCTCGGCGATCTCCGCGACCCGGCGGACGGCCTCTATCGCCGCCGGGAAGCTTGCCAGCTCGGCGGTGCGCACGATCGAGTCGCCGTCCCGCGACCAGCCATCGAGCTTGGCCAGCGCCTCGGAGACCTGCTCTTCGGTCAGCAGCTTGCTCATGCCGCCGGATTCTGCTCCTCACGCGTCCCTGGTCAGCATGCGGGCCACCGTGAGGGACAGCCCGATGAGCAGGTAGCAGCCGGCGCGGTAAGAGCTGACGAGCAGGTCGTGCCAGGGCACCGGGTCGCGCAGCACGTCGGCGATCGCGGTCCAGCCGGTGGGCAGCAGCACCGGCCGCAGCCAGTCCAGCGCCGGGATCACACTCATCACACCGATCACGATGAGGCCGCCGATGGTCACCGCGAGCACCACGAGCGGATGCTCGGTCACCGAAGACACCGCCAGCGCGACCGCGCCGATCGCGGCCAGCTGCACCACCGTCCACAGGGCGGCGAGCGCCACCCGCCACAACGCCGGCACCAAGGGCAGCGACGTGCCGGAGAGCGTCAACACGCCGTCCCCGCCGCCGACGATCACCAGGCCGGTGGCCACGCCCACCGCGACGATCAGCGTCACCGCGGTGGCGGCCACCGCGAGCACCCCCAGCGACTTCACGGCGACGAGCCGCACCCGGCCGAGCGGCGCCAGCAACAGGCCGCGCAGCGTGCCGTGCGCGGTTTCGCCGGCCAGCGCGTCCGCCGCGGACATCGAGACGACCAGCGGCAGCAGCAGGAACAGCGCGCTGGACAGCGCGGCGATCGGCAGCACGAGGCCGTTGCCGGCGACCTGAGCGATGAGTGACTGGCCGTCGTCGCCGGACGGGCCGCCGGATACCACCACGCCGACACCGATGGCCACCGGCAGCCCGGCGAGCAGGGTCAGCGCGATGATCGTCCGCGGCCGGCGGAACACCCAGCGCAGTTCGCTGCGCAGCAGGCGGGCGAGGCTGGGCACCGGCGCTGTCATCCGGCGCCGCCCACGGTGCCCCCCGCGGCGCCTTTTCCGGTGCCCGCCATGGTGCCCGCCACGGTGCCCTCCTCGGTGTCCTCCTCGGTGAGCGCGGCGAAGAGCTCCTCCAGGCCGGTGCGCCGGCGGCGGGCCTCGTACACCGAGACGCCGGCCCGGACCAGGGTGGCGATCACCGCCGGTGCGGTGGTCACCAGCAGCTCGGCCTCGACGCCGCCGCGGCAGGGCCGGGTCGGCACACCGGCCGCGCGGAGGCTGGCCAGCGCAAGGTCGGCGTCAGAGGTGATCACTTCCAGCACCGGCTGGTCGCCCTCCAGCATGCGGGCGAGCGGACCCTGTGCGACGACGGCGCCCGCCTGCAGCACGGCGACGTGCGTACAGGTGGCCTCCACCTCGGAGAGCAGGTGCGAGGACACCAGCACCGTGCTGCCGGCTTCGTGCAGCTCGGCGATGATCCGACGCACCTCGCGCGTGCCGGCGGGGTCGAGGCCGTTGGTCGGCTCGTCCAGCACCACGAGCTCGCGCGGCACCAGCAGCGCGGATGCCAGTCCGAGCCGCTGCTTCATGCCGAGGGAGTAGCCGCGGTAGGCCCGCCGCGCCGCGCCGGCCAGCCCGACCCGCGCCAGCGCGTCGTCCACGATGGACGACATCTTGGACGCCGGCACCAGCGGCTCGAAGGCGGCGCAGCGCAGCAGGTTCTCCCGGCCGGACAGGAACGGGTGGAAGCCCGGCCCCTCGACCAGCGCGCCGACCCTCGGGAGCACGTCGACGGCGTCCTCCGGCATCCGTGATCCGAGCAGCTCCACCTCGCCTGCGGTCGGGCGGCACAGCCCGAGCAGCATCCTGATCATCGTGGTCTTGCCCGACCCGTTCGGGCCGAGCACGCCGAGCACGGCGCCGGCCGGTACGTCAAGATCGACGCCGTCTACCGCGACCGTGCGCCGGGTACGGCCGAACACCTTGCGCAGCCCACGGACCCGCACCGCCATCGCCTGCGGGGTTTTGCCGTCGACGGCCGAGGTGGCCGGCACCGAAGCGCCGGCCACCCCTGGGTCGCGGGCCGTCGAGGTCACCGAGACAGCGCCTCGATCAGCACCTGCTGCGGCACCGCGCCGGCGGCCACCCGGCCGTCCTCGGTGATGATCACCGAGAGCACCGCGGTGCTGATCAGCCGGCCGGAGCCCCATGCGCCGCTGACCGGGGTGCCGAACCGCTCGAGCAGCGCCTTCGGGTCCAATCCCTGCGGATCGAAGCCGCCCGGGGTTCCACCGGCGGGGATTCCACCGCCGGACAGCAGCCCGTCCGCCAGCTTGACCACGATCACCGTGTCCCAGCCGTCGCCCACGATGGTCGGCTCGGCACCGCTGAACGGGCCGAACGGGCCGGTCGTGCCGTCCGGTTTGGCGGCCGGACCGCCCGTGACCTCCGGTTTGGCGGGACGACCGCTCGTGACGTCGGGCTCGGTCACGGTCGCGCCGGCCGGCGGGCTGAACTGGAACAGCGCGGGGTCCTGCGGGCCTAGGCTGAGCTGCTCGAAGCCGATCGAGAAGACCGGGTCGTTCGTGCCGTTGGCCAGCACCTCCAGCCGCAGCGGGATGCGGGTCTCGGCGTCGATGGCCACCCGCACCTCGCGCAGCAGCGTCCGCTCGGTCGGCGCCGGGGCGAGCACCAGCTGGTACGCCGGCCGGTCGGCCACCGTCGCGGTGCCGTCCACCGAGACGGTGCTGGTCGGCCGCACCAGGGCCAGCAACCCGTTGGCGGCCGTCGCGGGGTCGAGCGCCTCGTCGTGGCCGGTTGACCCGGCCGGGTGAGTGATCTTGGTGACGGTGCGGTCGAGCGAGCTCCACCGCCACAGCGTCGTGCCGTCGTCGACCATGGTCTGCTCACCGAGATCGCTCGGCAGCGACACCCGGCTGCGGCCTTCGCCGTCGAACCACACCCGGACCTGCGAGTTGCCGTTGCGAACCTGCAGTGGCAGACCGGGCACGGCCGGCAGGCCGAGCGCATTGTCGACTTGGATCGTGCCGGCCAGCGCGGGCAGCCGCGCGGACAGCGCCGAAGACACCAGGTCCTCGGCCGACACATCCGGCAGCGACGGCTGCGTGCCGGCCCCGGCCGGGACGGCAAGCGCGGCCAGCCCCGCGACGCCCAGCACAGCCGCCGTCAGCGCCGAGACCAGTACCACCTTGTTTCGCGTCGTTCTCGACATCGCGGTCATACCCAAGACCATGCGGCACCTGCACTGAGAACGCGCTGAGAGCATTCGGCTCGCTGAGAGTCATGGCCGACACTAGTACCTTGTGGCGGCACCGAGGAAAGCGCGAGTGCTGGTCGTCGACGACGAGCCGGGTATCCGGCGCGCCCTGCAACGCGGGCTCACCGCGGAGGGCATGGAGGTGGTCACCGCCGGCGATGGGCCTTCCGGGCTGCAGGCGGCGCTGTCCGGCACCTTCGATGTGATCGTGCTGGACATCATGCTGCCCGGCCTGTCGGGCTACCGGGTGCTGCAGCGGCTGCGGGCCGATGGGGTGAACACGCCGGTGCTCATGGTGTCGGCGAAGGACGGCGAGTACGACCAGGCCGACGGACTGGAGCTGGGTGCGGACGGGTACCTGGTCAAGCCGTTCTCCTTCGTGGTGCTGGTCGCGCAGTTGCGCGCGCTGCTGCGGCGCGGCGACGGAGTGAGCCGGCTCAGCATCGGTGACCTGGTGGTCGACCGGGCCGCCCGCGCGGTCACCTGGGCCGGCCGGCCGGTGGAGCTCTCGCCGCGGGAGTACGCGCTGCTCGCCGAGCTCAGCCGCAGATCGGGCACGGTGGTGAGCAAGGACGAGCTGCTCAATGCCGTCTGGGGCGACGAGCAGGCCGCGACCCGCAATGCCGTCGAGGTGTACGTCGGTTACCTGCGCCGGAAGCTGGAGGCCGTCGGCGCCGGGCATGTGCTGCGCACCGTCCGTGGGCACGGCTACCTGGTCGAGCCATGATCCGCCGCCTGGGGGATTGGAGCCGGGGCTGGTGGCGGCGGCGCACGCTGGCGTTCCGGGTCACCGCCGTGGTGGGCACGCTGATGATCGCCGGTTTCGGTGTGCTCGCCGTCGTGGCGGTGCGCGCCGTGGACACCGGGCTCACCGACACCGTGGACGCCGAGCTGCACGCCGCGGTGCGCGGGGCCACGCCGCTGGTTGGCGCGGGTCGCTCGGTGCCGTTCGACGGCGACCCGCAGGTGCGGGTGCTGGACACCGCCGGCCAACCCACCGACGGCGGGCCGCGGCTCGGGTTCGGCCGCAGCGACGTGCGCGGGCTGCTCGCCGGCTCCGGGGTGTTCACCGAGGTCGGCGGCACGTCGTGGCGGTGGGTCGGCGAGGTGGTCACCGTGCCGGACGGCTCCCGGCGGCTGGTCGTCGCCGGCACTGACCTGATCGGCCAGGTGACCATGCTGCGCAGGGCCGCCTGGGTGATCGGGCTGTCCGCCGCGGTGTTCTCGCTGGCGGTGGCCGCGGCGACCTGGCTGGCCGTGCGGCTGGCGCTACTTCCCGTGCGCCGGCTGCGGCAGGCCGCCGCGCTGCTTCCGGAGGGCCAGCGGCTGCCGGTGCCGGCCGCCGCCGACGAGCTGCGCGGGCTGGCCACCGCGCTGAACGAGTTGCTCGCGCGCCGCGACGAGTCCGCCGAGAAGCTGCGCCGCTTCACCGGCGACGCCGCACACGAGCTGCGCAGCCCGGTGGCGTCCATCCGCGCTCAGGCCGAGGTCGCGGTGGCGCATCCGGACCCGGAGCTGTCCGCGGAGACGCTCGCCGACATCGTCGCGGAGTCGCAGCGGCTGACCGACCTGCTCTCTGACCTGCTTGCGCTGGCGCGCGCCGACGCCGGCGAGCGCCAGTCGGCACGTGACGTCGACCTCGCCGCGGTGGCCCGCGCCGCGGCCGCTCGCGCGGCCGCCCGGGTGTCCGGTGATGGCCGGACCGCCGCCGTCGAGGTGCGGGTGGTCGCCCCGGCCGAGGTCGTTGTGCTCGCCGCAGCCGCCGACGTCGACCGCGTGCTCGACAACCTGCTCGGCAACGCCGTCCGGCACGCCACCGCATTGGTCCGGATCTCGGTGCTGCCGCACGCCCGAGGCGCCAGGATCTGGGTGGACGACGATGGGCCCGGGGTGCCGCCCGAGCACCGCGAGCTCGTCTTCCACCGCTTCCACCGGGTGTCCACCGACCGCTCCCGCGACGGCGGCGGCGCCGGCCTCGGCCTGGCGCTGGTCGCCGAGACGGTCCGCCGCTACGGCGGCACCGTCGCCGTCACCGACAGCCCCGAGGGCGGCGCGCGCTTCGAGGTCCGCTGGCCCATGGGCTCCGCCGAGCCCGACGCGGCGACCCGTCCACCGGCTACCAACGGCGACGATGTGACATCGCCCCCGTTCTATTGGGGAAATTCCACATCGTCGCCACGTTGATGTGCCCGTTTACTGTGCCTGGTGGACGGCGATCATCGGCGGGTTGTGGTGGGAGCGGCGATCGTCCGCGACCGGCGGCTGCTGGCTCAGCAGCGGGCCTGGCCCGCCTCGCACGCCGGCCGGTGGGAGCTGCCCGGCGGTCGGGTGGAGCACGGCGAGTCGGACGCCGACGCGCTGGTCAGGGAGTGCGCCGAAGAGCTCGGCGTGCGGGTCGCACCCGGCGAGCGGGTCGGCGAGGACGTGCCGCTGCCGGGCGGCCGGTCCGTGCTCCGGATATACGCCGCGACGCTCGCCGACCCGTCGGCCGAGCCCCATGCCGTGGAGCACCGCGCCCTGCGTTGGCTGGACGCCGCCGACCTCACCACAGTGGACTGGCTCGATGCCGATCGAATGCTCGTGCCCTGGCTGCACGCCCTACTCGCCGCTACGCCGTAGCGGTCCCACCGGCCAAGGCCGACGTCTGGCAATGTGCCGAAAGAGCCAACACACGTGTATGAACGCGCGGACACACGTGTATGAACGCGCGGACACGCGCGGCTGGGCCCGCGAGGCGAACACCACATGACCACGGCGTACGCTCGCCCAACCCGGCGGGGGTGGGTCGGCGGCGTCGCGCAGACAGTCGAACGGCGCCGACGGGGTTCGGGAGGTGCGCGATGGGCGTTCCGGGCCGAAGATCGGCTCGCACCCCGCTCTGCCTCGCCGCGCTGGCCGTGACCATCACCGTGGCCATCACGGTGACCACGGCGTGCACCACCAAATCTTCGCCGCCGCTGGTCACCTCGGAGGTTACCGAGACCAGCTCGCCGCCGACCACCAACGAGCTGACCATCGGCGTGGAAGACCTCGGCGCCGGATACAACCCGCACACCCTCGCCGACGTCGGCCCGGTCACCCTCGGTGTCGCCGGCCTGGTGCTGCCGTCGGTCTTCAGGCAGGGCGCTGACGGGGTGTTCCGGCTCGACACCACGCTTGTCGAGTCGGCGGAGTTGACCGCCCAGCAGCCGTTCACGGTCAGCTATCAGCTGCGCCGCGAGGCGTCCTGGTCGGACGGTGCGCCGATCGCCGCGGAGGACTTCGCCTACCTGGCGGACCGGATGCGCACCGAGCCCGGCGTGGTGGGCCCGGCCGGCTACCGGCTGATCCGCGAGGTCAACTCGCGGGCCGGCGGCAAGCAGGTCGACGTGGTGTTCGACCGGCCATACCCCGGCTGGCGGACGCTATTCACCGCGCTGCTGCCGTCGCACCTGCTCAAGGACGCTCCGGGCGGATGGGCGCAGGCGCTGGAGACCGGCATCCCGGTGTCCGGTGGTCCCTTCGCCATGCGCTCGGTCGATCCGGGCCGGGGCCTGATCGTGCTGGAGCGCAACGACCGGTACTGGGAGGCTCCGGCGGCGCTCGACCGGTTGGTGCTGCGGCAGGTCGACCCGGCCGGCCTGGTGTCCACGTTGGGCACCGGCGGCGACCAGCTCGCGGTGTTCCGGGCCGACTCGATCGCCATGGCGCTGCTGCGTGAGCGGGCGCCGCAGCTCGTGGTCGAGTCGCTGCCGGAGCCGGTGGCCGCCGAGCTCCTGCTGCGGCCGGCCGGGCAGCGGCTGTCCGACCGGCGGTTGCGGGCCGCGGTGGCCGCCGCGCTGGACATCGACGACCTGGTGAAGCTGGGCTCCGGCAACGGCCCGGCTGTCCGGCTACGGGCCAGGGCGCTGACCCGGCTGCCATCCGAGCCGGGGTATGAGCCGACCGTCCCAGCGGGGCTGCCCGCCATGCGGGCCGATCCGGCCGAGGTCGCAGCGCTGTTGACCGTTGCCGGCTACCAGCAGGTCGGCGCGCAGTGGCGGCGGGACGGCGTGCCGCTGCGGCTCGTGGTCGCGGCCCCGGCCGAGCGGGCCGGGTACGTCACGCTGGCCCGCCGGGTGGTCCTGGAGCTGGCCGCGGCCGGCATCGACGCCGAGCTCATCACCCCGAGCGGCGACGAGCTGTTCGCCAACCTGGCCGCGCCGCCGTCTCCAACGGCAACGGGCACGGCCACCACCGAAGCGCCGACCATTGCGGCCGACGGCACCACCCCGGCGCCGACGGCCGCCCCCGCCGCACCGGCGCTCGACACCGTGGACATCGCCGTGGTGCCGCGCCCGGTCACCGGCGACCCGGCCGCCGACCTGGCGTCCTGGTACGGCTGCGGTCCGACCGCGGATGCCGGAACCGGGCCGGCCGACTCGGATACCCCGGCCAACCCGGCCGGCTACTGCAACCCCTCAGTGCAGGCCACCATCGACGACCTGCTCACCGGGGCCGCCGCCGTGGGCGAGGCGCTCGCCGCCACGGAGGCTCTGGTGTGGCGCGACCTGCCCACCGTCCCGCTCTTCCAGCACGCCGTCGTCCTGGTCACCGGGGGCGCGGTTGAGGGCATCCAGCCCGGTGGCCTGCTCGCCGGGCCGTTCGCCGACGCCGCCAACTGGCGTCGCCCACCCCGCTGATGGCACGGCGTGTTCGCCGGTTCGGGCGTCCGTGTTGGGCGTTTGGGCACACTCAACCCACAGCCGTGCCATTCGCGATGCTCGAACCTTCAGGAGGATCCGGTGACCGGCCGGATGCACATCGTGATCGACAGCCCGGTCGGCCCGCTGACGCTGGTCGCCGCCGGCCCCGCGCTGTGCGGCCTGTACCTGGAGCAGCGCCGACACCCGCCGCGGGAGTGTTATGGAGAGGATGCAACCGACGATGTGACCCTCGATGTGACGTCGTCGCGAGCGCTCCTCGCCGAGGCGGCCAGCCAGCTCGGCAGGTACTTCGCCGGCCGGCTCACCGAGTTCGACCTGCCGCTGGCGCCGGAGGGCACACCGTTCCAGCGCAGCGTGTGGCAGGCGCTGCGAGCCATCCCGTACGGCGAGACGGTGACCTATGGCGAGCTGGCCGAACGGCTGGGGCGCCCCGGCGCGGCACGAGCGGTCGGCGCCGCCAACGGCCGGAACCCGATCAGCATCGTGGTGCCGTGCCACCGGGTGATCGGCTCCTCCGGTCATCTCACCGGCTACGGCGGCGGCATCGAGCAAAAGCGTCAGTTGCTGGCCCTCGAGCGCCGGGTCACGGACGGGGGACGAACCCAGCGCGAGGACGTGTGTTCCGAGCGCGACCCTGTTCGGAATTCGAACGGGCACGTTCGGTAGCCGGCACGGCCGGGTTGGCCTCATGTGCGTCACCCTTTGGTCACGAATCGCTCGATGAACGTGACCAGCGGCGCGCCACTTTCTAACGTGCACCCACGGTGTGCCGCTGGGGGGTCCTTGGCGCGCCGACACGTTGGTGGGTCGCCTCCGTCAACCCGGCGACGCGGCCCAGCACTAGGAGGTCATAGCTCGTGAGGAGATCGAAGCTCGTCTCCGCCATGGCTCTGCTGGCCACCGGTGCGCTCGCGCTGAGCGCATGTGGCGGCGGCGGCACCGGCGGCACTGGCGGCCAAACCCAAGAACTGAAGCCGGCCGATGTCGGTGCCGCGGACCAGGTCTTCAAGCGGCCCAAGGTCAATGACTCCGGTGAGTTCACCATGGTCCGGGAG